>JAQVXR010000158.1 GCA_028709045.1 Desulfitobacteriaceae bacterium
TTCTAATGTTAAAGAAAAAGAATGGGGAACCTTCAATATCTACACAACCCCGCAAACGGTAATATGGTGTAATGGAAAACCCATTCCCTATTCTCAAGCGACAAACAAGCTAAAGGAAAATGACAATTTTTCCGCAGTAATACAAAGACAGCAAGACAAGATAATAGCTGAAGAAATTTATGGGCCGGTTTTTCAAGTCTGGGGAAGGATAAAAGAAATATCGGGAAATCAGCTTGTGGTTCAAGAACTAGAATACACTGAAAGTCCCGATACTTTAAAACATCCTACCGGACGGACACTATACATGCTGTTTGATTCAAGAACATCATATGACCCGGACTGTTCTCTGGAAAGTCTGAAACTAGGTGAAATTATTCAAAGTACAGCAGTTGGTTCTCCGCCCGATGAACTGTTGATTCAGGGGATATGCAAATACACACCTCCTCAAGGTTGAGGATTAGTTAACTTCAATGCGATAAACATCAAGTAAGTTTGGACCAATCATTTCACCCTGTGCAATAACAGATTGTCCAACACTAATTTTATCCATCTCCACAGGTATATCATCAAAAGTAACGGCATCTTTGTGGAATTTTAGCGTAATATCGCTACTGGATAATCCGGTGGAATCTTGCCGCTGAATAATCAAGATGTCCTCCTTTTTTGCGGCAATCTTTCCGCGAACCTTCTTATGATTCACGTAAAGAGTTTCGACTAACAATTTTCCGGAATCATCAACAAAGGCTGACATAGTGCCTTGATCTCCAGGTCGTCCACTTACCTCAGAGATATGACTTAGACCACCTTTCCAAAATTCTGTTATTTCGGGAACATAAAATCCTTCAACCTCATTATTCTCACCGTAGGGAATTATAGAAACCGAAACATCAGAAATTTGGGTGATGATCCCTTTGATGAAACGATGCCGTTCTGGTGTCCTGAATTTCTCATGCATAGGCATACTATTGCACCTCCAAAATTAAGTTTGAATCATTACAGGGATATGACCCCTAGAAAAACTTCCTTCCAAATAGATATATGCAGCTTCGGTTAAATCAATTATACGCATAAGATTTACACTATTGCAATTAGTTTCACATTTGCAAACATAAGGACCATGATCAGCAATAGTTACATTTAGTCCATTATCATTGCACAAATCCTGCACCCAAAGTACAGTGCCACATGAAAACTTCGGGATGTCATAAGCATGTTTATCATTGCAGAGCCACGAGCTGCCACATGTATCTGCAATAGAATTTTCTGGAGGGAAACCACTTAAATTTGCCCACGCGCATTGATAATAGCTATTATCGCATGTGCCGCAAGCGCCTCTATGGCAGTATGTCCCAGGAGGGGTACAATTGCTTGTGCTCCAATAATCACAATTATCATAATAAGACGCACTGCAGTAATACACAGTCATAATAAAAACCTCCTCGCTTAATTAATTCGGCATACTCTAGAACGGTGTCAGTTCTGAGACTCTAACGGTCGAACTATTAGAACATCAATTGTCAGGCATGTACAGGTTGCTTACCCCCCATGATTATGCAAATTTTTGGCCGTCACGTTATGTGACTCAGCTTACTGTCATGGCCAAAAAGGTGAGAAATAATCTGGCATGTAGCATTTAAGACACCTGTTCCCGCAACTTGTTCAACACACGCTCTTTCATGATGAACTACAGGCTATGACACTCTCATTTTTTTAGCCGCCTCCCGTTCAGTGATCGTTGCTTTCACCACACTTTGTTCTTGAATGTTAACAGTAAGAGGGTTTCCTGGATAAATATAAATACCATGCCGTTAGCCTCCTGAAAGATGCTTTACTCAGTAATAGACTTGTCCAGGATAAAATGTTTTCTTAACCTGTTTAAAGCCCTCTTTTTTATCCGGTTTACTGCTTGCTGAGATATACCCAACTCCTTAGCTGCTTTTTGTTCGGTAGCATCCTCTAAAACTGTTACTAGAATCACCTTTTTCTGATCAGGGGTCAATAACGAGAGGGCTTCTTGTAGAAATGAATTATCTTCTACTTCAGCAACCGTGTCACTATTTGCAGCTATCGTGTTAATAAATCTCGCCGATTCATTACCATTGTTTTGGCTTAACAAATCCTCCAAAATCAATAGCTCATGCTCTCGCAAACGCCGGTGTCTTTTTGCCAATCTAGCTGCTTCATGGCGCAAGCCAGTTAAAAACCAGGCCAAGGTCCGGATATCCTCCGAAGCGGTATTGCAAACATCAGTTCCAGCAACCCCGTTAGGTGTGGTCTGCCATTATCATCACCCCCTTTCAAAAGGATTTATCCTGCCCTCCTACCATATAAAAAGAAAGTAGGGGGTCTTTTTAACAACCCCTTACTCGAAGAATTTTTGGCCTGATAAAATGATTAAGCCTTATAATTATCAATAGCATCCAGGAGCCATAGGACTAAATCATTATAAGCACCGATATAACCCATCCGACGGCTGTATTTCTTAAGCGCAGGATTTAGATTGTATACGATTGATAAAAGAGCATCTTTGTCACCAGTTTTAGCAGTAAAAACCAACTTTTGGAATCCCGGCTTCCCCAGCAAGGCACTTAGCCCTCCTTCGTTTTTTTTGAGTTTCTGAACAACTGGTCGGAGATCACCTGCCAACTCCCCATAGCGGAAGCAGCCACCAATAAACCGTTAAGAATACAAAGCGGGATGTTCTTAAGTGTAAAATTACCCGCAGCAAGGTCTGCCAAAAAAACGATAACTTCAGCAATTATGAACACAATGCACCTAGTAGAAAAACACTTAAACAGTCTAAATCCTTTTAAAAAATCAACCACAAGCACAGTAGCGGCAACAGCGCCGGCTAAAGTGCCAAGAGAAGCATAGGTAAATAGGTCCTGCATTCACTATCACCTCAACTTAAAAAAGACAAAGAAAACCCACTATCTAAAAGAGGGCAGGTTAAGAAAACATAGTCCAGCGGTAGCTGGCTGTCATAACAAACAAATATCTTAGACCCCATAACTTAACGTCCTCGTCTTTCGACGAAGTTTGCTTTAGGCACTGATAATTTTGTTCTTATAAATTAGACGCATGAAAATGACAAATAGTTCATATTTTAATATAATTTGTAAGTTAGTAGGTAAAAAGGGGTGCGCGTCACCTATTGATAGGACAATAAGTTAAGACATTTTTTAACTAAAGACCTATTAGCAGATCGAAGTATTGAATTAAACTCTAAACTGTTCATCTCTTAAACCAGGGAGCGTTCACTGTAACGATTTTGTATACTCTGATTTATATAAAATTTACTAGAACCAAATAAAAGTTTTTTACACTCCCGGCTCACAGGCTATGAGCAGTATCAGGATGCTGTTGTCTGGCGGTATAATGGTTCTTACTAGCGGTAAGGAACTGGTGAGGTCATATCATAACACGGAAATTAACTTTGAGGATGGCACGTCTGCATATTCAAAGCTCAGTTTGTTTATTATGAGAATACCTCTCACGGGAAATTTCGATCAGGGCAGTTAATCCTTTTTCTACTTCCGCAGCATCATTAAAATATCCAAAAGAGAACCGCAAAGTTCCCCGAGGAAAAGTTCCAATAGTTTTATGTGCTGACGGCGAGCAATGCAAACCGGACCTGCAGGCAAGATTAAATTGCTTATCCAGTAGATACGCGACCATTGACGGGGCATGCCGAGGAATGTTGAAACTGACAACCGAAACTCTTTTGCTTATGTCTCGTGGTCCATACATTTCGATATTATCAATCTTTCCCACTCCTTTAACAAACATTTTTGTTATCTTCATTTCTTCCTGTCTTATTTTTGATACACTTTGTTTTAAAACATATTTTACACCAGCGCCCAGTCCGGCAATTCCGATAATGTTCATAGTTCCGGATTCCAACTGATCTGGAAGAAAATTGGGTTGAATTTCTTTTTCAGAATTACTACCGGTGCCTCCTCTGACAAGTGGTGCCAATTTGATACCTTCCCGCACATATAAGCCGCCTGTGCCCTGCGGTCCCAAGAGCGACTTGTGTCCAGTAAATGCCAGCATGTCTATATTATCAGACAGGACATCAATTGAATAAGCTCCCGCTGTTTGAGCCGCATCCACCAGAATACTGCTACCATACCTGGAAACGATTTCAGCGATAACATCAACGGGAACCAGTGATCCGGTCACGTTGGACGCATGGTTTACCGCTACAAGCTTGATTTTTTCTTTTTTCAGAATATCTTCAAAAACCGCTGGGTCCACCAAACCTTCCTTGTTTGCCTGAACAGTAAAAATTTTAATTTGTCCTTTTTGTTCCAAGTACCTAAGTGGCCGCATCACGCTGTTGTGTTCCATAGAGGTTGTAACAACCTGGTCCCCTTTCTCCAAAAAACCGTTAACTGCTAAATTGAGGCTTTCGGTAATGTTTTTTGTAAAAACGATCCTGGAACTGTCACTTATATTAAATAGCCGTGCCAGTAATTCACGGGTATTAAACACCAGTTCACTTGCCTTTATAGCCATCCTGTGGCCGCTCCTGCCAGTGTTTCCGCCAACGTTGAAAAAATAGTCTTCCATGGCTTCAATCACCGCTTTGGGCTTGGGAAAACTGGTGGCGGCGTTATCAAAGTAAATCATTCCGGTACCGTAAATCCGTGGTTCGAAATAATTCAAGCGCTCTATTTAATAATGGTTTTTCGATTCTCAGCGACATCCCGCACTCAGAAGAGATTTCTTTAGGTGTAGGAATCAATTCATGCACAATGCGAGCTTTTTCAAGCTTATTTTTTGCTTTTATCGCATCATGGGCTGACATAAAAACAATCACTGCCAATTGTGGTAAGGGCATTTTAATTCCTCCTTTATCCAACCGTAAAATATAAGATACTACAGGGTATTTCCTAATCGACACCAATTCTGCTCAAAGCGCTAAAACCAACAAAGCAAAAACTATTTCAAAGATCTGTGCCAAAAAGGTTCTTATAAAGTAAACGAATTTTTTTTGCCTGCTGACTGGTCTCTTGTAAAAGATCAAGAATTGTTTCACGTAAATTATCATCTTCCAAGCCATCAAGACATTTTGAATATGCAAAGATAACTGAGTATAAACAAGGCAAACAATCAATCAACAATTTTCGATTCATTTTATGTACCTCCGAATAAAAACATTTAGATTAACACTAAAGGCTATTCTAAAAGCATCTGTTGTGTTGAAACCGGGATTATACTACGCTTACTACGAAGTAATCAGTTAATCAAATCAGAATAATACTAACCACAGGATACAGAACCCATAGGCTGGCTAACAACCACGTGTGTATACTTTTTGAAGATACTTGTATATAAGAATACTTTGTTACTTTAATACCGATCTTAATAATTCAGGAAGCAAGTCAAGTCTTTTCGAAAAAGCCCTTTAACTATATAAGAGGAAATAGGGGATGTTTTTAACAACCCCATTACTTAAAAAACTAATATTAACTATGAACCAAACTTTATTCCTCCCTAAAGCAATCATACTACTGGCACTTTTCTTCCCAGTTGTTGACCTTACTTATCAGTTGTAGTTAATAAAGCCAAAGAGCCTTGATTTTTAAGGGCACTGACAAACCCCTGCTTCAAAAAAAGAGCAGGGGTCTATCAGTATAATTATGCAATCAAGATGGTCGAAAAAGAGAGATGAAGTTTGTGGCAGCGGCAAAAACAAAAAAAGAGAACGTAAATTACTTTGTGTAAATGGTTATACTTACCATAAAAGGAGCTGACCATTTATGCAAGACTTACAAGACAAAACCATTAGAGAACTAGCAAAGGATTGCCGCACTGTAGAAGACGTCCA
>JAQVXR010000159.1 GCA_028709045.1 Desulfitobacteriaceae bacterium
GTTTTCCTTCTTTTTTGGCCCCGGTATATGCTCCTTCTTCATATCCGAAAAGTTCTGATTCCATTAAATTTTCAGGAATAGTGGCACAGTTTACTCTTACAAACGGAAATTGGGAACGCATACTTGCGTTGTGTATAGCATGAGCAAAAAGTTCTTTGCCAGTTCCGCTTTCTCCGGTTATCATTACTGTAGTATGAGCATGTTGAGCTATTTTTTCGGCCAGAACCTTAGCATTAAAGAGTTTTTCATCTTCCCCGATTATATCAGGAAAATCATATTTAGCTTTAAGTAAGCTGTGAATCTCATTTTTATACATATTGCGCTCAAACAATAGATCTTCTACTAAATTTTTTGCATCCCAAATGTCTAAAAAAATGCTGTAGGCAAAGCTGCCTACTATTTTATCATTTTCATATATTTGCAGGGAGCTTCCGATCATATGTCTGCCATTTACAATCCAGCTATATCCTACTATAGCCTTACCTGTTTTTAATGTAATCAAAGTGCGACTATTAGGAGTTATTGTTTCAATGGGTTTTCCTATTACTTCTTCTTTAGTTAATTTTAAAATTCGTAAATATGTTTCATTGATGAAAATAACATTCCCATCTTGGTTGACCAACAGTGTTGCCATATAAGGGTTTTGGTCAAACAAATGCCCCAGCATATCGCAAGTATCGCAGGTAAATATTTCATTAACACCTCCTTTTATATTTAACTCTAATGCGTTTACAATCGAAAATTACGGTGATAGTGGAGTGTAAGAAGGTTGACAATAGATTAAACCTGATGAAAGGCAAAAAAGGGATATATGCAATAAAAAGATTGAATGATCAAATATCAACTCTTTACAGCCTTGTACTGCATTATATTTTAATTAAAAAGGAAAAATGTCAATATCCTTAATTTGCTCATAACCGCAAGGCAATTTGAACACATTTTTAATTTGGAGCAAAGAGTGTTGAACTACTAAATCAGAAACAATGGTTAATTGTTTTTATCTGGCAGGGGAGACAGGAATCGAACCCGCAGCCCTCGGTTTTGGAGACCGATGCTCTGCCAATTGAGCTACTCCCCTGTGTTGCTTTTTGCGTTTCAGCAATGATTATTCTAGCACATAATAGTACAGGATTCAAGGATATTATTGGGCAATAAACGATTACGTCAGACTACTTTAGTTAAGGTTGAACATGTATAATATTCGCGGTATGATTTTATTTGGATTGTGGATATTTAAGTACATATGCTACTATTGTAGGAATATTCATATTAGTAAGAAAGGTTCCCCTGCAAAAAGATGTATGACGTTTAGGGGGTTTAGTAGGGGAATTAAGAAGTAGTTATTAAACCTTGAGAAAATAAGGCGGTGAATTTGCTTGAAAAAAGTACTTGTATTGATGGGTGGAACTTCACAAGAGAGGGAAGTTTCATTACGAAGTGGTAAAGCGGTTGCCGAGGCATTACGCAAAATTGGCTACCTGGTTGAAGAAATGGACTTTGGAAAAGAACAACTGGCTGAAATTAAAGCTATTAATCCTGATGTAGTTTTTATTGCCCTGCACGGTAGAAACGGAGAAGACGGCACAGTTCAGGGTTATCTTGATTTGCTGGATATTCCCTACACCGGTTCAGGCTTAGCGTCGAGTGCTATATGCATGAATAAAATATTAACTAAGAAAATGTTAAGTTATGAAGGATTACCAACGGCGGATTTTATGATATTACACCAAAAGACTTTCGATGCAGCCGTAGTTTTGCAGCAAAATAAATAAAAAATGCCTCCTTAAGCTCGACAATTCGGGCTTTTTTAATGTCAACATTTATGGATAATTATGTTGTATACTGTTGTAGAATATGCTATAATATCCATATTAGGGGGTGTTGGATTTGTTTCTTAAAAAGAGTGTCAGTAACGGCAGAGTATTCCTTTCCCTTGTGCAAGGTTACCGGGAGAATGGTAAGGTTAAACATAAAACGATAGAAAAAATCGGTTACCTTGATGAATTGGAAAAAGTATATGACGATCCTATCGCCCACTTTAAATCGGTTGCTAAAGAGCGTAGCCTGGCTACACTTGACGAGCGTAAATTGGAAGTTAGCCTCACCCAACGTCTTGCAGACAATGCATCTTCCAGAAAAAATCTGGGATATGCCATTCCTAAGCGCATTTACTCCCTTCTTGGCATACATACTTTTTTACAGAAAAAGCAAAAGCATCTTAACATAGAGTACAACTTAAACAGCATTTTCAGTCTCCTCGTCTATAACAGGTTTCTTTTTCCTTCCTCCAAAAAGAAGTCTTTTGACAGGCGTGATTTTTTCTTTGAATCATACGACTTTTCCCTTGATGACTTGTACCGCTCCCTTGATTATTTTGCGCGATATTCAGAATCCATACAGAAACATTTGCACGAAAAGGTCTGTGAGATTATTGGTCGTGATGGAAAACTGGGATATTATGATGTCACCAATTATTACTTTGAAATTCCTTACAATGATGAAGATGAATATGATGATAATGGGGTTCTGATTAAAAAGGGATTCCGAAAAAAGGGGCCTTCGAAAGAACACCGTCCGGACCCGATTGTCCAGATGGGTCTTTTGATGGATTCAAACGGTATTCCTATGGCCTTCAACACCTTTTCCGGCGGAGATAGTGAAAAGACATCTCTTCTTCCCATTATCCGCAGGGTTAAGAAGGACTATGGCCTGAAACGCATCATTGCTGTTGCAGACAGGGGTCTTAATACCAGTGATAATACCGCTTTTCTTGCCGGAACCAATGATGATGATTGCCATGGTCATGATGGTTATGTCTATGGACAAAGTGTATTAGCTGCTGATAAGGAATTTAAGGCATGGGTAATCAATCCAGAGGGATATATTCATAGCAAAGAAGTAGATAAAAACGGGGAAGAGGTCATTTTTACCCACAAATCAAGGATATATGCTAAAACCATACAACTGGAAAATCGGCAGGGTAAACGCAGCTTAAAAATGACCATATATCAGAAACAGATGGCATATTATTCACAGAAGTATGCAGAAAAACAGAAAAGGGAACGGGAGATTGTCCTTAAAAAGGCTAGAGATTTAATCGCAAATCCAGGAAAATATACCAGAGCTACCAGTGTTGGTGCTGCCGGATATATCAATAATATTAAGTTTGTGAAAGAAACCGGCGAAATACCGGACGGGGTTAAGCTTTCGTTAAAACTTGAAAAAATTGCGGAAGAAGAAAAGTATGATGGTTATTATTCTATCGTTACCAGCGAAAAGGAACTGTCTGACCAGGAAATTCGTGATATATACAGGGGCTTGTGGGAGATTGAGGAGTCTTTTAAAATCATCAAGAGCGAATTCAAGGCACGCCCTGTCTATCTTCGCACCGAAAACCACATAAATGCGCATTTTCTCATCTGTTTTGTTGCGCTTCTCATTCTCCGCGTACTGGAATATAAACTACATAAAAAATATCCGGTCAAGCAAATAAGAGAGTCTCTAATCTGTTATTCCTGTTCATACCTTGACCAGAATTATTATTTGTTTGATTACAGAGACGAAATCCTCCAATCGTTGGAGAGGATTTTTGACCTTGATCTGGGGAATAAAATTATGAGCACTGCTGAAATTAAAAAAAATTTGCAATACCATAAATAAGTTCTGAATATACAACACGAATATACCCAAATATTAAAGCTCTGCAGCCCGCATTAATTCTGGACTGGCAGAGCTTTTTAACGTGTTTTTACTGCAAAACTCAGGATAATATAAATTACTTTTTTCAAATATAACCATTTTTTCCGTAGTTTTGCAGCAAAATAAATAAAAAATGCCTCCTTGAGCTCGACAATTCGGGCTTTTTTAATGTCAACATTTATGGATAATTATGTTGTATACTGTTGTAGAATATGCTATGATATCCATATTAGGGGGTGTTGGATTTGTTTCTTAAAAAGAGTGTCAGTAACGGCAGAGTATTCCTTTCCCTTGTGCAAGGTTACCGGGAGAATGGTAAGGTTAAACATAAAACGATAGAAAAAATCGGTTACCTTGATGAATTGGAAAAAGTATATGACGATCCTATCGCCCACTTTAAATCGGTTGCTAAAGAGCGTAGCCTGGCTACACTTGACGAGCGTAAATTGGAAGTTAGCCTCACCCAACGTCTTGCAGACAATGCATCTTCCAGAAAAAATCTGGGATATGCCATTCCTAAGCGCATTTACTCCCTTCTTGGCATACATACTTTTTTACAGAAAAAGCAAAAGCATCTTAACATAGAGTACAACTTAAACAGCATTTTCAGTCTCCTCGTCTATAACAGGTTTCTTTTTCCTTCCTCCAAAAAGAAGTCTTTTGACAGGCGTGATTTTTTCTTTGAATCATACGACTTTTCCCTTGATGACTTGTACCGCTCCCTTGATTATTTTGCGCGATATTCAGAATCCATACAGAAACATTTGCACGAAAAGGTCTGTGAGATTATTGGTCGTGATGGAAAACTGGGATATTATGATGTCACCAATTATTACTTTGAAATTCCTTACAATGATGAAGATGAATATGATGATAATGGGGTTCTGATTAAAAAGGGATTCCGAAAAAAGGGGCCTTCGAAAGAACACCGTCCGGACCCGATTGTCCAGATGGGTCTTTTGATGGATTCAAACGGTATTCCTATGGCCTTCAACACCTTTTCCGGCGGAGATAGTGAAAAGACATCTCTTCTTCCCATTATCCGCAGGGTTAAGAAGGACTATGGCCTGAAACGCATCATTGCTGTTGCAGACAGGGGTCTTAATACCAGTGATAATACCGCTTTTCTTGCCGGAACCAATGATGATGATTGCCATGGTCATGATGGTTATGTCTATGGACAAAGTGTATTAGCTGCTGATAAGGAATTTAAGGCATGGGTAATCAATCCAGAGGGATATATTCATAGCAAAGAAGTAGATAAAAACGGGGAAGAGGTCATTTTTACCCACAAATCAAGGATATATGCTAAAACCATACAACTGGAAAATCGGCAGGGTAAACGCAGCTTAAAAATGACCATATATCAGAAACAGATGGCATATTATTCACAGAAGTATGCAGAAAAACAGAAAAGGGAACGGGAGATTGTCCTTAAAAAGGCTAGAGATTTAATCGCAAATCCAGGAAAATATACCAGAGCTACCAGTGTTGGTGCTGCCGGATATATCAATAATATTAAGTTTGTGAAAGAAACCGGCGAAATACCGGACGGGGTTAAGCTTTCGTTAAAACTTGAAAAAATTGCGGAAGAAGAAAAGTATGATGGTTATTATTCTATCGTTACCAGCGAAAAGGAACTGTCTGACCAGGAAATTCGTGATATATACAGGGGCTTGTGGGAGATTGAGGAGTCTTTTAAAATCATCAAGAGCGAATTCAAGGCACGCCCTGTCTATCTTCGCACCGAAAACCACATAAATGCGCATTTTCTCATCTGTTTTGTTGCGCTTCTCATTCTCCGCGTACTGGAATATAAGCTACATAAAAAATATCCGGTCAAGCAAATAAGAGAGTCTCTAATCCGTTATTCCTGTTCACACCTTGACCAGAATTATTATTTGTTTGATTACAGAGACGAAATCCTCCAATCGTTGGAGAGGATTTTTGACCTTGATCTGGGGAATAAAATTATGA
>JAQVXR010000160.1 GCA_028709045.1 Desulfitobacteriaceae bacterium
ACCCTTACGGCTTGGATCAAGTCTGGTTTACGCAATAATTCTGCTATTACGGCACCGAGGAAAGGGCCGATGATCACTCCAAAAGGCCCGAAGAATATTATGCCAAAGATCGTGCCGATGACTGCTCCCCATCCGGCTTGTTTGCTGCCGTCAAAATGGCGAGTTCCGATGGCAGAGGACAGAAAATCGATCGCGAATATCAAAATTAAGATCAGAGCTTGGATAAGAAAAAAATTCGTGTCCAGAGTTGAGAACTTCGTCATAAACCCATAGAGAAACATGCCGCCGTAGATGAGGATGGCGCCGGGTAAAACAGGCAGGACTGTTCCCAGAAGTCCCAATATAAACAAAAAAAGAGCCAGTATTAAAGCGGTTGTCTGCATTTAAAAAACCTCCTCGGGAAGGACACCTCTGCGGGTACACTATAGACTGTATTTTATTATATCATGAGACATGATGAATTTAGAATAACTGATATACAAGATGTTTTTAATGCTGCGGTTTTCGCAAAGGGCTATTTTGTATTGATAAAAACTAACGTTTGCGATAAGCTGAATTAAAAAGGTGATTGAAGCAAGCAGTAAGCGATACAATTTCCCGGGGGAATGAAGATGGCAACCGGGAAAGTGGATTACTGGGAGATAGTATATGCAAAATTATATTATTGAAATAATGAATCAATTTGGATATTGGGGAGTAGGCCTTTTAATGGCTTTAGAAAACGTTCTTCTCTTTATTCCCTCTGAAATCATATTGATCTGCGGAGGATTCATGACTACATATTCAAATTTGAATATGTGGGTGGTAATTTTATTTGCTACGATTGGATCCGTGATTGGAGCACTGCTTTTATATGGAGTTGGGCGGATAATTAATCTTGACTATTTAGAGACGTTTTTTTCCGGAAAAACCGGGCAGGTTTTGCACCTGCAAATAAGTGACATCAATAAAGCAAGCAGCTGGTTTGCCGAGAAAGGAAATGTAGCAATAATCATCTGCCGTTTTGTACCTATGGTACGCTGCTTGATTTCGATTCCAGCCGGTGCAGCTAAAATGAATTTAGTTACTTTTCTTTTATTGACAACGTTGGGTGCAGCTATTTGGAATACAGTACTCGTTTGGCTGGGTGTATTTGCAGGTGAGTCATGGGAAAACATGGTTCATCACATGCATACTTACGCCGCTGTTGCTTTGGTGATAACCGTACTTATTGTTTTTATATTTTTGAATGTTCTTTTTAAAAGACGGTTAAAAAGAAAGAAAGATAATAAAAGCTTGCCAAAAGAGTAACTGATACGTTATGTTACAGTGTTATTAAATTTGAAATTGCAGGTCGGAGGAATTTGAGATAACGACTCAAAATTTTGTTGATAAACTGCTTATATCTCTTTATAATTTAATGTAGTGTTTTGGTTTATGCAGTACGGATATTTAAATTTTAAACACAAATCTTTTGTTGTTTGGTAGAATGGGAGGAAAAAGAAAATGCCTATCACAGAAATGCTTGCACGCAATGCAGAGTTGTATGGACAGGAAAAATGCCTTACGGAGATTAATTTGGATCTCCAGGAGGAGCATCATGTCACCTGGCTGGAGTATGAATTGATTGAAAACAACCCAGCCGGTGAATACCGCCGGGAAATGACTTGGCGTGTTTTTGATGAGAAGGCAAATCGGTTGGCTAATCTATTGCTGAAAAGAGGAATAAAAAAAGGGGATAAGGTGGCAATTCTCTTAATGAATTGTTTGGAGTGGCTGCCGATTTATTTTGGCATATTAAAAACCGGTGCGATTGCAGTGCCGTTAAATTTTCGTTACACGGCTGAGGAAATAAAATATTGTTTGGATTTATCTGAAACCAGTGTTTTGATTTTTGGTCCGGAATTCATCGGCCGGGTAGAAATGATTTATCATCAGATACCTAAAGTGAAGACACTTTTTTTTGCAGGAGAAAATCGTCCTACTTTTGCAGAAAATTATGATCGTCTAACTGCCAATTGTTCCTCTGAAGCACCGGAGATTAAATTGGCAGACGAAGATGATGCGGCAATTTATTTCTCATCAGGTACGACAGGGTTCCCCAAAGCAATTTTGCATAACCATCAAAGTCTGATGTCGGCATGTGAAGCGGAACTAAATCATCACCGTCAAAACCGGGAAGATAATTTTTTATGTATTCCGCCGCTTTATCATACCGGGGCAAAAATGCATTGGTTCGGCAGTTTACTTTCAGGAAGCAAAGCCGTTTTGTTGCGCGGAGTAAAGCCGGAATGGATCCTTAAAACAATCTCTGAAGAAAAGATTACTATTGTTTGGCTTTTAGTTCCTTGGGCACAGGACATTCTTGATGTCATTGAAAGAGGAGATGTTAAGCTTGAAGACTATGAGCTATCCCAATGGAGACTGATGCATATTGGCGCTCAACCGGTTCCGCCCAGCTTGATTCATCGTTGGAAAAAGTATTTCCCCAATCATCTTTATGATACGAATTATGGTTTGAGTGAATCTATCGGTCCCGGATGTGTTCATTTAGGCACTGAGAATATTCATAAAGTTGGCGCGATCGGCGTACCGGGTTATAATTGGGAAGTTAAAGTTTCTGACGAGAACGGATACCCTGTACCTCAGGGTGAGGTGGGAGAATTAGTTGTCAGGGGACCGGGTGTGATGAAATGCTACTACAATGACCCGAAAGCAACTGCTGCAGTACTTAAAGACGGCTGGTTATTCACCGGGGATATGGCGAAGATGGATGAAGACGGCTTTATTTATTTGGTGGACAGGAAAAAAGATGTGATTATCAGCGGTGGAGAGAATATCTATCCGGTACAAATAGAAGATTTCCTCCGGGCACATGATGCGGTTAAGGATGTGGCGGTTATTGGACTCCCGGATAATCGATTGGGAGAAATAGCAGCTGCCATCATAGAATTAAAACCGGACTGCAAGTGTACTGAAGAAGAAATAAGGGAGTTCTGTACGCCAATGCCACGTTATAAAAGGCCGCGTAAAATTATTTTTGATAAAGTTCCGCGTAATCCTACCGGCAAAATTGAAAAACCTCGCTTAAGAGAAAAATACGGTGCAATAAGTTTAGTGGCGGCGCAAACAAAGCAATAAAAAATGAATATAAAGCAGATATGATTTAGTAAAAGGGCTGCTGCAAAACGAAATGAATAGTTCGTCGAGCAACAGCCCCTTTTTAGAGTTCTTGTTTCTTGAAATTGATGTATTCGATCTTGCCGATAATATAAACTATAATATGTGCACTTGTATAGAAAGGATAATTTAAATTATGTCGCAAATCGCATTCTTAGTTGTTGAAGAGAGTTTAATGAAAATCGTTAACGAATTTTTAGAAATCAAATACCCCGATATTCCCGTTTACCAAGAAATACCGGATCGATTTGCGGAATTAGTAAAAAAGCTTGTCGGCCAGGGTACGCAGATTATTATAGCCCGTGGTGGAACGGCAAAAAGCCTTAGGAAACTGGGGTTACCTATAACAGTAGTAGATATACCTGTGACAGGTTTTGATATTATCCAAGTGGTAGAAAAAGCCAGAAGGTATGGGCGGAATATCGCAGTAATTTCTACATTGGATATTACTAAAGGAATTGAAACCCTGGGGCCGATATTAGATGTTGATATTCGCACTTACTATATAGATCAAGTAGGCGAGAATGAAACCATTGTACGGAATGCTTTTGCTGATGGGGCAGACGTAGTAATCGGAGGATATGCCACTGTAGAAGCAGCCCATAAGAATAATTTCTCTGCAGAATTAATGTTGATGACGGAAGAAGCTATCTTCCAGGCAGTTGAGGAGGCTAGACGGATTTTGCATGTGCAAAACCAAGAAAAGGGCCGGGCCAACTTGTTTAGAGCCTTGCTGGATTATGCCTACGAGGGTATAGTGTCTGTGAATAGTGATAACCAAATCCTCACATTTAACCCGGTGGCGGAAAACATTTTGGGGGTAAAGACGGAGACCGTTGCCGGGGAAAATATAAGCAATGTCTGTCCGGAATTAGATATGGAAAAAGTAATAAGTCAGGGTAAGGAAGAAATCGGTCAGATTTTAAAAGTAAAAGATATGGATATTCTGTGCAATAAGGTAGCGATAAGCGTTCAGGGCAAAGTCATTGGAGCGGTGGCTACTTTTCAGGAAGTGTCTCAGATCCAAATGATGGAGGAGCGGGTGAGAAAACGATTCTATGCTGATGGACATGTGGCTAACTTTACTTTCAATGATATAATCGGAAAAAACCAGGCTTTCCAACGGATCATTTCTATGGCCAAAGAATATGCGATCACTGACTTTTCAGTTGTAATTCTGGGAGAGAGCGGGACGGGTAAAGAAGTATTTGCTCAAAGCATCCATAATTACAGCAAACGCCGCAATGGCCCTTTTGTGGCTGTAAACTGTGCGGCTCTGCCCGGACAACTTCTGGAAAGCGAACTTTTTGGCTATGTAGGAGGAGCATTTACGGGGGCAAACCAAAAAGGTAAGCCTGGTTTATTTGAGGTAGCTCACGAAGGAACACTGCTGCTGGATGAAATTGCCGAGATGGATTACCAAACTCAGGGGAAGCTTTTAAGGGTACTACAGGAACGACAAATCATGCGGTTAGGCAGTGACAAGGTTATTCCGATAAATGTCCGTGTGCTGGCTGCAACGAATAAGAACCTTAAAAAACTTGTTAATGAAAAACTATTCCGTCATGATCTATACTATCGTCTGAATGTGCTTAAACTGAGGATACCGCCTTTGCGCGAACATCCTGAGGATATCCAAGAGTTGGCGGAAAAATTCCTCAATAATAACTACAGTATTATTAAGCACAACCTGCGACTGTCCCAGGAGGCCATCCGGGAATTATGCCGTTATAAATGGCCTGGTAATATTCGTGAATTGCAGAGTATCATGGAAAGGGTTATTGCACTACACAAGCAAACAGTGGTGGATGCCGATACAATCAGAATGTTATTAGCCGAAGAAGCTGAGGAGGAATATATTGAAGATTATGATTCGAATGAAGCTGAAAATATTAAACAAGCTCTTGCCTTAAACGGCGGTAATTATTCCGAGACTGCTCGTGCGTTGGGAATCAGCCGCTCGACACTTTGGCGCAAATTAAAAAAATTGGGCTTAAAATAACATATAATAAATATCTTTTTTCAAAGCCGGAACTATTTATGTTTGGGGAAAATATTTGAAATGCTCTCATACGGAGGGCGTTTTTTTATTTAAAAATGAAACAAAGCGAAACATTGATGAAACATAATTGAAACATAGCCATAATCCACTTATCCCATAAGTAAGTATATCAATGGTTTCGGGCTTTTTTTGTTTTGGTATGGATTTTGCTTAATATATTTACAAAACAATGATTTATTTTTATCTGAGCTGAAAGGATGAATGCATTATGCCAGTTGGATCAAGAATTTATATGAGAAGGAATATGCCGCCCAAAGAAATTTTAGAGGGGTTTAAAAATATTCCAACAGCTAATATTGCTGACTGTATGGGGAGGCTCTATGCTATGAGTTCTCGGATTCGCCTCATGACAGCACCATCTGAAGCTAATATGGTGGGAGTAGCTTTGACAGTTAAAGCCCCCCCGG
>JAQVXR010000161.1 GCA_028709045.1 Desulfitobacteriaceae bacterium
GATCTTCTTTTTCTAATGATGCTACGCCTAAATCCCCTCGGGACAATTCTTTCCTAGCAATAATTTTAATTTCATCCAGAGAAAAGTGTTCCTTAAGATAATGCAAATTCTCCCTTTTATGCCCGGCAGCCAAAGAACAGTCCCGGTGAGACACAAATAAATTAATCTTTTTTAGCTGAGTCCCTTTTTGGAAAAGATGGGTCACTGCCCATACCATCTGTTCCCGAAAGAGAGCCGCTTTTGCCAGTTCTCCAAATGCCGGGTGAAAAGGCCCCGCCGCAACCTGCACTCCTTCGGCAATATCTTTTGTGGGTTGAAGACCAATACGGATCACATTTACTCCATAATTAATAAAAACAGCCAGCATATCACGGCTTAATTCAATAGCAGCATCAAGACTTAAGGGGGAATATTTTTCTTCCAAAAACAGTTTATGCAGAAGCGTATCTTTTAGCACCAGGGTAGGATAAATTCTTGCGAGATCAGGCTTCATCTTGGCAAGTATTATCGTACCGTTGATACTTTTTTCCCGGGTATCCCCAGGCAAACCCGGCATCAACTGAACCCCGACTTTAAAATTTTTCTTCTTTAATAAACGAACGGCCCGAAACACATCATCGAAACTATGCCCCCGAAAGGACTTCGAAAGCACTTCATCGTCCATTGACTGAACACCCAATTCCACGGTGCTGACTCCAAAAGCTTTAAGAAAATCCAGGATCTTTTCGTTAATGTAATCAGGCCTGGTAGATATCCTGATTCCTCCCACCCTGTCCCTTTTTAAAGCTTCGAAAGCAGGACGAAGAAAATATTCCTGCTCCCCTTGAGAAAGCCCGGAAAAACTTCCTCCGTAAAAAGCAACTTCGGGAAGGGTATCCCCTTCCCATTTAGTAATCGCTGCACTAATGTCTTCTTGTTTTGGACATGACTCTTCCCCGGAAACATGAAATTGATTGCAGAAAATACATTGGTGGGGACAGCCAAGGTGAGGAATAAAAAACGGTAAAATATTCCTCGTATCCTCTCTCACGACCCATCCCCTCCCAGGTATTGTTTCCAAGTATCCAGGTTCTTCAAAGCCGCTCGAGCCGCTTTTTGTTCCGCTTCTTTTTTGCTGTTTCCCGAACCACGGGCAAGCAGACGATCATGGTAAGTTACACCGGCAACAAATTTCTTATGATGATCTGGGCCCGACTCTTTTAATATTAAATAGGAAACACTTTCTTCCCCGTATTTTTGAACCAATTCCTGGAGCATTGTCTTATAATCGCCATATGAATCGGTGTCGACATTTTTGATGGCGTCTACCAACTGTTTTAATATGAACTCTTTTACAACGTCCCAGCCTGCGTCCAAGTAAACGGCGCCAATTACTGCTTCAAAGACATCCGCCAAGATTGATGACCGGTTACGGCCACCGCTTAATTCTTCGCCCCGGCCGAGAAGGAGGTACTTGCCTAAGCCTAACGAACGAGACCTTTCCGCCAAGGAAGCTTCGCAAACCACAGCCGCCCGCATTTTTGTCAATTCCCCCTCCGGACGCTGGGGATATGATTGATAGAGGTACTCGCCTACCGCCAACCCTAAGACGGCATCTCCTAGAAATTCCAGCCGCTGGTTATGCGCAAGTCCCTTGTGCTTATTTTCAAAAACATAGGTGGGGTGGGTTAATGCTTGGTTTAAACGGGTAAAATCTTTTATGTCCAAACCCCATCCTTCAGTCAACTGTCTTAATTCTTCTTCCCTCTTTGCATTCATTAGTGTTCAACACCTTTTGGTTTCCAAGATTCTTTTGCCTGATTTTCAATAACATGCTATGCCAATTATATCCGATAAAACTGAAAATTGTTATATCTTTTTAAAGACAACACAAGCATTGTGCCCACCAAATCCAAAGGAATTAGACATAGCTGCCTTAACATCTGTCTCTCGGGACTCATTAGGTACATAATCCAAATCACATTGGGGGTCCGGATTATCCAGATTGATGGTAGGCGGGATGATCCTATTTTTTATCGCTAATATACAAGCAATCGACTCAACCGCCCCTGCCGCCCCTAAAAGGTGTCCAGTGACAGACTTGGTGGAACTGACCTTAACCGTATCGGCGGCACTGCCGAATACCTTCCGAATAGCGTAAGTTTCACCCCGGTCATTTAATTCTGTTGATGTTCCATGAGCGTTAATATAGTCAATCTTCTCCGGCTCCAAACCGGCATCACTAAGGGCATTTGCCATCGCCCGAGCTGCACCGTTACCTTCCGGATCGGGAGCGGTAATGTGGTAACCGTCCCCAGTAGCACCATAGCCTGCCATTTCCGCATATACACGGGCGCCGCGCTTTTCGGCATGCTCCAGTGATTCTAAAATCAGAATTCCCGCTCCTTCCGCCATGACAAAACCGTCCCGGTCGGAATCAAAAGGACGGCTTGCCCGTTCAGGTTCTTCGTTCCGTGTCGATAGGGCTTTCATCGCACAAAAACCAGCCAGAGAAAGGGGGGTGATCGGCGCTTCCGTACCCCCGGCAATCACAATATCAGCATCTCCCCGTTGAATCATCTTAAAAGCATCACCAACAGCATTAGTTCCGGAGGCACAGGCAGTAACCACCGTTTCATTTGGCCCCAGTGCTCCCAAGGCAATAGATACCTGGCCTGCCGCCATATTGCTGATCATCATGGGCACAAAGAACGGGCTGATCCGCCCCGGGCCTCGTTTTAGAAGAACCTTTTTCTGTTCTTCCATGGTTTCCACGCCACCGATACCGCTTCCCAAGACAACACCGGTTCTTTCCCGCTGAAAACTGTTTAAAACCAGATTGGCATCTTCCATTGCCATTTTGGCTGCTGCCACTGCGTATTGGGTGAAACGATCCATGTGGCGAATTTCCTTCCGATCCATATAGTTTTTAGGATCAAAATCTCTTATTTCTCCGGCAATCCGAGTGGTATAATCGCTGACATCAAAACGACTGATCGGTCCAATCCCGGAGACTCCGTTTACCAAGTTAGACCAAAATTTGTCCTTGTTATTACCGACAGGCGAGACAACTCCCACCCCGGTTATGACCACACGCTTCCTCAAATTTTTCTTTCCTCCTCCACCGAATAACCGGCAATTTGGTTCTTGATTCTGGCAAATATCTCTTTCACCGGTAGAATTTCCTTTATCCTGTCCACATGTTCGCCCGAAAACACGACACCCTCATCAATATTTCCCTTCTGAGCGTTATTTAAAGCATCCAAAATACAATAGTATTTTCCGCATTTTTTTAAACAGCTGTCACATTGGGATGGTCTCAGGTCTTCATTATTAGACAGGCGTTCGGTAAATCTATTTTTCAACCCTCTACCAGGGAATCCCACCGGGCTACTAATCAAGATGACGTCTTCCCGAGTTGCTTTCAGGTACATTTCCTTAAACGCCTCAGGAGCCCCAGACTCCATGCTTGCCGCAAACCGAGTACCCATTTGAACCCCATTTGCGCCCCAGGAAAAGGCCTCCACAATATCTTTTCCATCGATAATTCCCCCGGCGGCAATCACCGGGATACTTAACTCTTTTACCACCTGGGAGACAATTTCTTTGACCGGCCGGTCGGTACCCAAATGGCCTCCTGCTTCTTTACCTTCCACAACCACAGCCGCCGCTCCCAGCTTTTGTGCTGTAACAGCAAGCTTAGCTGAGGAAACGATAGGAACAATGGGCGTAGCGGATTCCCTGCCCCACTTAAACATGTCCCGGGAGAATCCTGCCCCGGAAATAACCACATCGATCCTTTCCTGAATAGCAGTTTTTACTAAAAGGGCAAAATCCCGAACAGCAAACATCACATTAATGCCGATAATTCCCGGCGTCATCTGCCGTGCCGCCCGGATCTCTTTTACTAATTCTTCCGGGGACATACCGGTAGCGGCAATCACACCAATTCCCCCTTCGTTCGCCACAGCTGCCGCGAGGCGCGAAGTTGAAATGCGTACTGCCATTCCCCCCTGAATGATCGGAACTCCGGTAACCAATTTATCAATTTTCAATGCAGGTAGTTGCATTTCTTCCTCCATAGTTGTCAAACCTTAATTTTTGAAAAATCCCCGTAAAAGCTACGGGGACTTTGTGCAACCTAGGATTTCTGTTTCTCCTTAATGTATTCTACGGCACTGCCAACGGTAGTCAGTTTCTCAGCATCTTCATCCGGAATCTCCATATCAAATTCCTCTTCAAGTGCCATAATTAATTCAACAACATCAAGGGAGTCCGCATTCAAATCTTGAAATGAAGTTGTCATGGTAACCTCTTCTTCATCTTCTATCCCAAGTTGGTCAATTACGATCCGTTTCACTTTATCAAATACTGCCACATCATCACCCCCTTTCAAAAGCTATCCCCGCATTTAATTCATAACCATACCGCCGTCTACAGCAATTGTTTGTCCGGTGATATAAGCAGCATAGTCGGAAACCAAAAAACCAACTAAGCGGGCCACATCTTCCGGTGTGCCCAATCTCTGAAGAGGAATCTGCCTTAAAAGAACCTGGCGGGCATCCTCCGATAATTCCCCCGTCATGGAAGTGTCAATAAAACCCGGAGCAACTGCATTTACAGTAATATTACGGCTCGCTACTTCTCGCGCCAAAGATTTGGTAAAACCGATCACCCCTGCTTTACTGGCCGCATAATTAGTCTGTCCGGCATTTCCCATAATCCCTACCACGGAAGCAATATTAACGATCCTGCCATAACGCTGCTTCATCATAAATTTTAAAACATATTTGGCACAATTATACGTTCCTTTTAGATTTGTTTCCAAAACCCGGTCCCAGTCATCTTCTTTCATGCGCAAAAGCAGGCTGTCTCGCGTAATTCCAGCATTATTCACCAAAATGTCCACTCTGCCAAAATGTTCGATAACCTGGCGAGCCATGGCTTCCACCTCATGAGACTGAGTTACATCTGCGCTAAAAGCTTCTGCCTGTCCCCCGTTTTCTTTAATTAACTCCACAACTTCCCGCGCCTCTTTTTCATTAGGCCCGGCATTAAAATAATTTAGGGCAACACGACAACCGTTCTTTGCCAATTCCAAGGCGATTGCCCGGCCGATACCCCGGGAACTACCGGTAATTAGGGCTACCCTTTCCTCTAAACTCATTTTAGCCACACTCCTTTAAAAGTGCAATAGCCTTTTCTGCAGATAATGGATCCTCTATATTTATAATTTTTACATCTTTCACAGTTTTTTTGATGAGGCCTGACAGAACTTTTCCCGGGCCGATTTCAATAAAAGTGTCCACACCGGCAATAGCCAAGTTTCGCACCGACTGCTCCCAGAGTACAGGACTGGTCACCTGATTTATCAAGGCATCGACTATTTCCCTTTGCTTCTGCACTGGTTTTCCATTAACATTGGCCACAACCGGAATCCTGCCGTCAGCTATGTTTGCTGAAGCCAACCTTTCTGCCATCGCCCTTCGGGCCGGTTCCATTAAGCTGGAATGAAAGGGGCCTCCCACCTGGAGCATTATTGCCCTTTTTGCCCCCATTTCTTTGGCCAGATCTACGGCCTTTTTTACGGCAGGCGTTGTCC
>JAQVXR010000162.1 GCA_028709045.1 Desulfitobacteriaceae bacterium
AACCCAGCGGTTTTCCGCATTAAGACTACCTGAAAACGGCAGGATGAAATCTTCAATTGTTGTTTGCGGGTTTGGTTTACGGTACATTATTTCTCCTCCATGTGCACGGCTTTTTATAGTTAATTGACACAACTTTCCCAGCTATTAACAGCTGGGAAAGTTGTGTTAATAATATTTATTTGCCAAAATATTATGATCCGAGCATTAAAAACGAATTGACTGATTTAGAAAACTTTTGTTATCTTAAGACAATGAAAGAGTTGCGTGAGGAGGGGACAATTACCTTCTATACCGGAGACGAAATAGGAAAAATGGCTTATGGAACGGGGGATATTCCGTTTATTAGGACTTCAGATTTTTCAAACTGGGAAATTAAACATAATCCTAAACAAGGAATATCGGAGGAAATATACAAAAAGTATTCTTCAAAACAGGATGTAAAGGAAAATGATATTTTAATTGTTAGAGATGGCACATATTTAGTCGGAAAATCATGCCTAATAACTAAGTATAATAAAAAATGTCTCTTTTGTGGAGGGTTATTCAAAATAAGAGTAAATAACCAAGATATCTTAAATCCATTCCTTTTATTAGGTTTGTTGAATTCTTATATAGTCAAAAGGCAAATAAGGACCAAACAATTTACAAGAGATGTCATTGATACTATTGGTAATCGACTTGAAGAAGTTATAATACCAATACCCAAGGATGAAAATGTAAGGAATGTTATTACCGATACAGTTAAATCTGTTGTAGATAGTAGAATTAAGGCAAGGGAGAAAATAGTTTTCCTATCAACAGAAATTATTAACTTAGCTTAATTTAGTTATGGAAGCCTAAAAATTTAAACAATTATTAGTGCATAGTAAGTATATGTGTCGCTTCTCCAATGCATAAAGAAACCCACCGTTTAAAGGTGGGTTGCAAATTTTATAACCGCAAATCAACGTACATTTCAGATCAAGTCCCGTCTTAGATATCAAAATTTAAAAAACAGATGCCTTTAACGGTTAGAGTGAGGCTCCGGTAAGGTATTGTGTAACCTAAAAGAAAAGAGCCTTGCAGCTCAAGCTAACGAATTAACGAATTTTTTCTATATTTGAGTATCTCTAGACGACTTAATACAGATGACAACTCTTGCTTTATTTCTTTCTGCCTCTCGTAGATTTCAGTTTTTTCCTTTCCCCGTTCCGCTTCAAATTCCCTAAATTTTTTTACATCAGGATTACCAAATACATATAATTCTAGGCTGCACTCCAAATCCAGCCTTACTATTTGCTTGGTTAAAACATCTAATTCAGTCTGAAGTTTTTTTTCTTTCTCTGTGTATTCCTGCACCATTTCATTGTACACATCAAGTTTAAGCACTTGATATTTGTCCATTGAAAAACCCTCCCTTCGCTGTTTATTTTGACAATGGAAGGCAAAATCCTTATCAAAAATTTCGACAGTTTTAACAATTTAATAACAAAAACTGATTATTCGGGTTCACGGATGCCACCGTTCCGGTGGACAGTGAGCCATGATTCCGGTGAAAATGAGCCAACATTCCATAATAGTAATGGTGGCTCCCAAAGCTGGACAGGTGGCTCAGAATGCCTCGGAATATTCAAACAAAACCCTAATTGATTATAAATCTTCATGTTCATGGTAATAGGTTAATTGGTACAAGCCATTAATGTTTGTCGTGATCATAGAAAATGATGGCATTTGGAATAAAGGGGATAAGGAAATAAAGTGTCCCCCTTGTCAAGACACAAATTTCAAAATCTAAATGTGCCAGATACTCCCATCCCATAACCTTGTTCGTCCCGTTTCAAGTTTTTGATTTGTTCACATAAGCAGCCGGCCTGCGATAGCAGGTTGCCTTGAGTTTGGGGCTGTCAAATGGTATGCTTGTACAATTTGCGGGGGAGATATCAGTGTCATTCATAACCTCATCCCGCCCGCAACACATCTTTACACATTTGCCGGACACAAAGTCAAGGTCGGCGGTCAATTACGCTGCGTGTACCTGGTTGGAATAAGCAAAATAAGGGGTAAGATACTTCAATGACTGGTGTGGCCTATCCATGTTGTATTCTTGTACATATGCCCCAATACCAGCTCTTAACTGCTTAGGATTTTGATATTCATTAATGTAAATATTGTCACATTTTAAGCTTCTAAACCAGCGCTCAATGATAACGTTATCAACCCATCTTGCTTTTCCATCCATGCTTTGGCGGATGCTTTCCTGTCGTAGGAATCCGGTATAATCCTCGCTGGTAAACTCGACTAAAGAAAAGGGATTGCTCCCTTTCCCTCGTCTAAGAACCGTACGTGAGAGTTTCCAACTCATACGGCTCAAGCATTTCTTAACCATTTTCAGGCGGCAACAAGCGTTTTAAGCTTTATTCTTCTTTTGATAAAGTACTCCTTATCTAAGAAGGGTGTTTTTGAAATTTGCAGATTCGGATGTCTAACGATTTTTATTCTTCTGAGATTGATAAGCGTGTAGTCGTCAGTCATAAATACCCAGGGCTTCCCATCTTTTCTATGCCAATATCTGTTTAATCGCCACCATTTGCTTTTGTTGGGATGACGATGTTTAGCCCAAAGATGCAGTAGAAGATAAAGTGTATTGTTGACATAAGAGAATGCTTGACTCGCCACAACGTGTTTGTGGTAGTTAGTCCATCCTCTAATCATTTGGTTTAGTCTCCGGATCAATTCCGATTGTGTGCTTGCTTTTCCTTCTTTTAGTATAATAGCAGAGCATTTTCTAATCAGGCTTTTAATTGAGCTCTTAGAAGGTTTGACAATAAGTTTCCCTTTAAATTTTCTAAATGTCCATCCAAGAAAGTCAAATCCCTCATCTATATGTGTTATCATGGTCTTTTCTTCAGATAACATTAGTCCTCTGGATTCTAGGAATGAGCTAACGATACTTTTAATTTCTTCAGCAATCTCTTTTGAGTTTGCTGTAATGATAAAGTCATCAGCATATCTTACTAGATTGACTTTTGTTTTAGCTCGGTAATGGTTTTCTATGTTACCTTTGGAGTTGCGATGATATTTATCTTGAATAACTTTTTCAAGACCATCAAGTGCCATATTTGCAAATAGACTTGAGATAGCACCTCCCTGTGGTGAACCTGCTTCTGTTGGGAATAGTTTTCCTTCATATTTGAAGCCCGATTTTAGGAATTGTTTCATGATTCTTTTGTCCATTGGAATGTTAGAGAGTAACCATTCATGATTGATATTGTCAAAGCATCCTTTGATGTCTCCTTCAAGAATCCATGTTGGTGAGCATTTTCTAGCTAGGACATTAAAGATTTGTTCGCACGCATCTTTTGCGCTTCGCCCTCTACGGAAGCCAAAGGAAATGGTATCCGCTGTAGTTTCTATGATAGGTTCAAGAGCTTGTGCGTACAGGGTTTGCATGGCTCTATCATACATGGTGGGTATTCCTAATGGACGCTTTTTGTTCTTGCCCTTTTTTGCGATATATACGCGTTTAAGGGGTTTTGCTTGATAATGTTTTTCGGTCAGAGAAAGCACAGCTTTCATTTTTGATGCAGCTGTAGACCATAGTTTCTTGTCTACACCTGAAGTGTTTTTACCTTTGTTGGTAGTTACTTTTCTTACTGCGTATGCTTTGGCTGAAAAAGAGTGGGTAAGTAGATATTGTAGCCGTTTAGCTTTATTTCTATCACCATTTGCCGTTGCCTTGGCAATTCGGGTTTGTAGCCTATTAACTTCATATTCAATTTTAGACCAGTCAATGGAGTCCCATTGATTAGCGAGTAATTTTGTGTCTTTTAGACTCTCGGTGTTATCCGTCGTTGAGTTACTAAAATTCATAGGTTTACAATCCTTTCCTGCCAAGAAATACCGTAGGATAAGTATGCACCCTTTCGGGTCAGGGCAAATTTTGAACCCTTATCCGATTTCATTGCAAAATCAGTATTCGCTTTTTATCCTTTTCGTCTGCCCTCTATGTCATTTCGTCCCCTTGCGGTTAGATACCTCTGTTGGGAGGAACATATAGGGTTTACCAAGTTCCGCATAATACATAATTATGAATGCCTTAGGAGCCACCTTTAAACCGGGAGTTCTTCATCCATTCGCATTGGTCACACAGATCGCCTTTGCTCGACTCCTTACCATTTTGGTCGAAGCGTTTCAGCCTATTTCGCTTTCTCCAGCGTAACGGTTCCTACAGTGATTCACTTTACGTTCTCCATAGCATTCTTACTCTAGCAGTTGTCCCAGTTTTAGGCTACTCGAACTACCACATTGTCTCGTGAGCTTCTGACCCGGACGTTACCATCCACGCCAGTCACGATAGAGTTACCCCGAATGGATAGGGTAGTCTTTCGACAATATATTATGCGACTTCTTGTCGCACTTGCGCTCCCCTGTCGCTGTGCAGAATCATGTCTCTGCCCCCACCTTCACGACAGGCAAGTTTAAATGCTTCTACGCAAAGTTCAGCTTTCATATTGGTATCCATTTTAAAACCACGTATACTGCCGTCGTAGCAGTCTAGTACCGGTGCAAGATAGAGTTTCCCGTTTTTACAGGGTATTTCGGTGATATCCATTAACCATTTTTCATTGGGATTTTGCGCGGTAAAATCCTGGTTAATAAGGTTTTCTGCTTTTTTGCGCTTTAGAATCAGCTTTTGTGATCCCTTTTGGCCGTCTTTTACAATGGATCATTAGATTGTTATCTTTACATATTCTGTATATAGTGCTGTAACTTCCCTTATAATTTTTACTATTCCTTAGATATTGATATATGCGTTTAACTCCATAATTTACGTTTTCCGGATCCTCTTTCAAAAGATCATAAATCTGCTTTAATAGATCAGCATATTTATAGGGTTTGCTTTTATTTCTTAGATATTTATAATAGCCGGATTCGGTTACCTGAAGTACCCGACATAATGCTGCTACGCTCCATTTTCCTTCCTGGCTGCGTAATTCAATGTACTTCATCCGCTGATCTTTGTTTACTTCCTCCGGCTTTTTGCAAAAAAACCTAAAGCATCCTGAAGTATTTCTATGTCTTCCCGGGCTTGTTTTAATTCCTTGCGAAGTCTGTCATTTTCTGCTTTGATTTCTTCTTCGCTCATTTGACGGCCGCTACTATCAAATACCATCTTTTGTTTTTTGGCTCTGGATTTCCAACCATATATTGTATTTTCTTTAATACCCAACCTCTGGGCTGCTGCCGCTGCCCCTATTTCATTAGCTAGTTTTAGAGCTTCAGTGCGTTCCTCTTTTGTGTAACTTTTTGCCATCCAAAATCGCTCCTTTGTATTTTTAGTATATCATTTCCTTGCGATTTTGGACTGCACTTTAATTATAGCACTCCAGGATACAATATTGCAGAAATATAGTATCCGGATATTAAGAATCAGGACTAATGAGAGCGGAGAGGAAACGAGGCTGCGTCATAAACTCAGTGAGATTTTAAAACAACCGATGTCCGCTGTTATCAACAAAGACCGACTGGAGTAAGCTTGAAATAGTTAATGACATGTGGTACTATTTTTAGGAAATTTATATTTTAAGTTTTATAG
>JAQVXR010000163.1 GCA_028709045.1 Desulfitobacteriaceae bacterium
TTGCGGCGCTTGTGTACATAAGTGCAAAATTAATATAGAAGTTTATAAAAACCCTAATAGTGCTGAATGTATCAGATGTGGGGAATGTGTAAAAATATGCCCTGCAAAAGCCATAAAAAAAGGATTTAATTTTAGAACTTCCTGCTCTGCACGGCATTCGAAGAAAGACGTAGGTGCATAAAAAACGGCCGCACAATTTCGAAGTTTGGCTGATTTCCACATCTTTTTCAAGTTACTAATTGTAAAAATATGCTTGGACTGTCTATGAAAAAATTATATTTCATATGGCAGTCCTATATATTACCCGAACTGCAACGCGGCTATGCCTGAATTGGAATTGCGCTTTACGGCGTTTAAGCACACTTGGTGCAAATACTAAATATTCATTGGATTTACGGCCTGTTTTGACCTTGAAGTCCAAAGCTGCTCTTGTCAGGATGATTGCCCAATAAGTTTGGTGCCTGGCACTTATCTTACAAAGTATAATAGGTGCAAGTACAATTTTATAATTTTGAGGAGGTATAATTATGAATTTATTAAAGAAATGGTTTATTTTTATATTGTACTATGTAATAGCTAATCTCACTGCTGGTCTTGTTGTTTCATTTTTATCCTTGATTTTCAAAGTGCTTTTAATAACTGTTCAAGGACCTACAGTTTTTTCACGAATATCAGGAATAGCAACTTTTTATATCTCTTTTTCTATAGCGTCCTTCTTTCTTTTCAGAAGGTATGGCAAAAAGCACCAACAGGTGAAAAGTAGGGAAATAATTTTGTTTTACAGTTCAATCATATTATTGCATTTTATTATCATATTTTATGGAGGATGGGAAACGGTATATGCTGTTACAACTGGTTCTTTAGCGGTAGTTGAAAGCTTATATTCAGGTACATTTGAGAACGCACATGGAAAACTCTATTCCTCACTAAGAGATATTCCAAGAACATACTATTACATGGGGAAAAGCATTGAAGATATTGACTTTATTATCTTCTCATTAATAGGATATTTAACAGAAAAAAGAGCTTATAAAATGATTTAGACTGCAGCTAATATTTAGTGCACATCATTTATATAATACGTCTTTGTAGAAAAATGTGCAGCAAAGATTATTTATATAACAGGGAGGTCAAAATGAAAAATAAAAAAAGGATATTAATTAGCGGAATATTTATGTGTTTAGCATTCATAACTCGCTGTATGTTTCCTATCTTAAACTTAACAAAAGAAACTCCAATAAGAATGGAAGTTGTAAACTGGTTAGTAATTGTCATTTCAATTATGTTTTACCATAGCATTGGACAGGCAGAAGCGAAATTATTTACTAATAGTTCGGCAATATTTATAGGTTTATTTAATTTGATTGCTACTATTGTAGGAATGGGAAGCCGATTTTTACTCGAATTTGGTGAAGTGTCGAATACTTACAATTTTACAATTCCGAACATTATATTGCATATCTTAATATCTGTGGTGGTGATTTCAGGCACTTGGCTGTTTTATAAAAAATTAGCGATAGGAAAAACCGATTGATATATTCCCACAAACGAGAGCCGATATTGGATATGTTTCCAGTTACGAGCGTGGATATTTTCCCAAGTTCGAGATTGGGTAAATTTAGTACAAAAAAGCCGTTTTGATAGCTATACCCTCATCTCAAAACACGTTGAGTGTATAATAATGATGACAAGATGTGGTTTGGAGGAGAAATGATGCATCTTGACCACAAGATATAGTGGTTTGTGAGCTAAAAATGAGCAAAAATTAGGGTCAAAAACTGCAATTTTTGACCAGCCTATGTATGAAATGCAGAATTCCAATATAGATGGATGTATGCCCGATGGTTTTCTTTTTTTTTCGATAATAATGCTATCGCCAAGGAATGTGACCGGCTACTTGAAAAAAGTGAAATTAAGTCAGCTTCTCAGAACGATCAAGAATATATCATGTTTCTCAAGCGGTTTGGTCCTGATGTTTAAAAAGTATCGATGGCGAAGAATTAATTGAAACAATTTTCAATGTTATGACCATGATGGACTTCCCTATTGGCTTGAATTCAAAAATGATGAAATGATGGATACAGGGCAATATGGCAGCATTGCTGGAGGCAGCTCCCTGAAGTACATAATGTATAAACGGAAAAGTGATAATAAGTGGATCCGGAAGTCCACAAAAGCAAATCGTTCTTTCATTTGATGATGCAGTTAAAAAAGGCAGAAAAATTCGTGATGCCATAATACGCGGTGCTGAACTTATTGCTAAGTTTGAGAATCCCGATCTTATTTAAAGGAGGAGCTATTACTGACACTACATAATGCCTAAAAATAAGGGAAATAATCAGGAAATTGGAAACTTAAGTGGCTGTTTTTCGTCTAATATTTTGAGGAGGCAAATTTTGACTGCCTCACAATAAATATTAACAAACACGATGAAACGGAGGGGTAGAACTTTATCTGGACGGTAAGTATGTAAAGGGTGGTATTGTTAAATTAAATGAAGGAATAAACAAAGTTGCGACAGAAAGAGTAAAAGATGATTTACTTCGGAAAAGAGAGAGTATATTATCACTCTTGATACCATTTCGCCTGAAATCAAGCTATATAATCAAGAAAAAATCACTACATCAGATAAGGAAGTATTGATACATGGGTTGTACAGCGCTGATGTAGAAAGCTTAACTATCAACGGTGAAAGTATTCAGATCAGTGAATTTGGTAGTGGTTTTGCAAAATATTATCTTATTGACAGTGGAATTAACGAATTCTTGATTTCAGCTACTGATAAGGCAGGCAATAAGTCGGAAAAGACGGTAACTGTATTTAAGAAGTAATGTTTACATTATATCCGGCCATAGCATACGATCTATGGCCGGGTATACCTTTTTAAAGGAGGAGCTAATAAAATGAAAAGGCTTCATAGAATAAAGTATTGGCATCTCATAATACTTGCTCTGGTAGTTGTCGTTGGGCTATTTGCGGCATATTCGGCAAACAAGGCAAGAGAAAACACGCCGCCATATCTATTTAGACAGTCAGTTATGGACGAAATAGAAAGGTATATGGAGGAAAACCCAGATGGCGAGGGCAAGGATTATCGGCAGGATTACTTCTTCCACCTGAACAGCAATGAAAGTATCTCCATATTCTATAACGCCATTAGGAAAAGTATACCAATGGACTATGAAACCTATGTGGAACGTGTGACACGCAGTAGACGTAACAGGGATACTTCTGAGTCGCTTGCGTTTATTTTGCCTTGTCTAGAGGGGCATTTCTCTTATTTCCCGAAATACTTATACTGCCCAGAGGAAAGGCTATTTTTTGAAATGAAGAAAAAGGACGACGAAAAGCTCTACGAAATAATTACAAGGCTGAGGTGAGTTATTCCGTAGAGCTATTATTCCTTCCTTTATCACACATCCAGTATTTTACCGTCGGTGCTTATAGTGACTATGCTCCAAGAGATCATCTTTCCGCTGGTGATTAGCGCATTCTTAACTGCGTTCACAATGCCACCGCAGCAATGATCCTCCATAAGAAAAACTGTTATGCTTTTGATGTTGTGACTTGCAAGAATCCGGGACAGTTTTCCAGAATAATTTACGCTGTCTGGACAACCTATATAAGAAGAACAAGTGCCCTTTCTGAAGAGAGTATCAGAAACTATTTAACAGAAGCTGTACCAGATATTGAAGATGTGGCACTTTTCTCTCTCGCCGTCTATGCTGATAGATAATTCAACACTCAGGTAATATAATAAAGCTTCTTTTTGAACAGCGTTATCTTGCGCTTTATGAGGTTCGGAGAAGCATCGTTTATTACTGCCGTGGTGGACTGTTGCCAGGAGTATGGCTGGCTATTGTAAATAAAAGCATGCCCGGGACTGGGAGGAAGCATAAAAGCCACCGAGGGGATACCAGAAGGGTGCGACATCTTTATTACGCACTCAAGCCATGTGGAAGCCATAATCCTGTTGCAGAGGCTGAAAGACTGATGTAACAAGGATTTGGGAGATTAGAAACAGAAATATGTTTTGACGTGAAGGCTATCTTTCACGTCTTTTCTTTTGTAGAATATAAATGGCTCGCCCATTTTACATAGATGATTAGGAATTCAAATGAAAAATGTTAAGATTATTCCGGCTATACCCAAAGAAAATAAAAAGCTCAGGGTCGCTGCCTATTGCAGGGTCAGTACCTCCGGACCACAACAACTACGAAGCCTCGAGATTCAGATAAAGGCATATACGAAGATGATACGAAACGATCCAACCTGGCTTTTTGCCGGCGTGTACCATGATATCGAAAGTGGACTTCGACGCAGCGGCAGAAAAGGTCTGGACAAAATGCTTAGGAAAGCGGCAAAAGGTAAAATCGATTACATCATCACAAAGTCAATCAGCAGGGTATCGAGGGATACGCTAGAGATTTTGAAAATCATAAGATTTTTAAGAGAGCGAGGGATCAATATGCATTTTGAAAATGAGAAGCTGGATTCAATCGAAGCGGATAAAGAATTCGAGATTACGCTGAGGGGCATGATAGCGCAGGATGAGAGTCGAAATATCAGTGAGAATATTCAGTGGGGAATTCAGCGCAAGTTTGAAAAGGGCGATATATTTACGAAGTATAAGAATTTCATGGGCTATGATTGTGTTGATGGTGAAATTGTAATTTTGCCGGAGCAGGCAGAGGTCATCAGAAAAATGTTTGACTTGTATTTGCAGGGGCTGACATTGGGACAAATAAAGGCTTATTTGGAATCTCAGGGGATTAAAACAGTAACAGGCAAGGATATCTGGGATGCGAAAACGATTCAGAGGATGTTGACCAACGAGAAATACCGGGGTGACACAATGCTACAAAAGACCTTTACCGAGGACTTTATGACCGGTAAGAAAAGTAAGAATATCGGGCAGCGAAACAAGTATTATGTAAAGGATAGTCACCCAGCTATTGTTTCCGGCGAAGTATTTGATTGGGTGCAGGAGGAAATGGCTAAGCGTTCAAGGCTTATCAATAAAGAGGACGGCACGGTAGAAGCCAGTGGGAGTAAATATAACGCCAAATACCTTTTGGGGAATTTACTCGTATGTGGTGATTGCGGCGCGTCGTTTCGAAGGAGAACTGAAAGGGGTAAAGTAGTTTGGAGATGCGCGACAAGGATAGAGAAAGGGGAAAAGGCATGCATCCACTCCCCTACTGTAGAGGAAAGATGGGTATATGATATTCTTGGTGAAGCCGTTTGCTGGAACGGAGTTTATGATGAATGCATTGTAAGGAATGAAGTTGATAAAATACAAGTTTCTAATACGTTTGTTCTGATTTTTCGTAAAAATGGGTTAAAAGTAAAAAGATTGTTTTAGAATTCCTGACAAAGATACAGAATATTCTACAAAAAAGCCATTGATATATTATTGATATAGAAGATTAATCATAAAAAACAAAATTAGCTAATAATAGGCATAAAAAAGAGAACTTAATTAATATAAGTTTTTTTAAAAGAATGATTGTTGTTTTTAATAATTAAGATGCT
>JAQVXR010000164.1 GCA_028709045.1 Desulfitobacteriaceae bacterium
CAAGGAATTGCAGTCTCTGTTTATATTTTCCCCAAAAATCAGCTTTGTGGCCGCTTCTTTCCAATATATCCTGCAAGTCATTTTCAAAATTCCAATGCGTTCTAATACGTTTTGCTTTGAATACTTCAGGATATAGAACTTCTCCTAAGCGGCTCATAAAAACAACCTCACCATCATTATATTACTCATAGGTTATATTATCAATACATGGTTAAAATAAAAATTACCTATAAGTTATAAAATAGACTATATTTTTATAACACCAACCTGCGATGGGCTTCGTCTGAAATATAAATCACATTGGTTCTTTCAGTAAGGAATAATCCTTCTTTGCTACATCTTCCGGCGTTGCACTATAACAAAACTCCGCAGTATTTTGGTAGGTCGTTTCGTATTCGCTTTGTTGCCAGTTGTGGTAAGTACTACAAATCTTTGAAATGTCATCTTCTGAAAACTGAATAAACTTTTTCTCGAACGGAATATCAGGTAAAGCGCCTTTAAGGTAGGGTCATTTCTTTTAGGCAAAATTCTATTTTGAAAACAAAATTCCTGCAATTGGAAGGAAAATGAATCATTGACAGCTAATTATTTGAAACAACTTAGAGTTAGCGGAGAAGTACATGAGAAATTTACAGAAGATAACGTTTTTTTATTGTCCTGGCTGTATCGTTAATTCTGATATTCTTACAGCTTGTTGAGTATTATGCACCAAGCACTGTTTAAAAAGGAATTATTATACTTACAAAGAATATAGTTTATGGGGGGCTAACTATGAAATATTTGTTATATGGAGCTTTAGCATCTTTAGGTTTCATTATTTTTTTAGCAGCTATTACTGAATTACTAGGCGTTTCTGATTACACCTATATTGCTATATGCATGGTTTTTGGTACAGTAGTAACTTGTACGCTTTACATCCTAGAATCGGTTCATAATTTAAGAAGAGATTTGAATCAAAATAAGGATATTAACAATTAGAAGACTAATATAACGTATAATATCTATAAGACGCACGATAAAAAAGGAACCAACCTTATGGGAAATAATTTTAAAAAACTTTTAGGTATGGCATCAGGTATTTTCTTGAGCGTATAAAACAAACAATGAAGAAACGGAAAACTGGATCAGACCTAAATTTTTATATTAAAGTTATTGACTGGGAGGTAGGGCACTTTGAACGGGAATTTATTCACTATTATTTTTGCACTTACTGTACCATTTGTTGCTATATTTATTGGTTATAAAACAAAAAACATGGGCAGAGATGAAAAATACAACCGGGGGCGTCCATCCTGTCTAGACAAGAGTACGCCCATGAAGGGAAACCAACTTCCAAATTGATCTAGTTTATCTTAAAAGTCAAAGTATAATATCGAATTTGAACCTTCTTAGATGATTATTCATAATGTTCTAATCCCAATATATCAGCCTTTTAGGTAACTATTTATTTATCTAGTTCATCTTAAGTTTATCTAAATTCATCTAAGTTTATCTAAAAAATTCGGTTGATTATCTTCCTTTCAAAACCCAAATTGGATTGCGAGAGGTGCCGTTGTTTTGAATAGTACCCTCTTTCTTTGACATTGTGTATAAAAGGTTTCTAACCTTGTTTCTTTTTTGTTTTTGATCTAGAGCCGACGATAACTTATCCAGCAACAAATCATCGATATCTTTTCGACTAGCCATTTCGTATTTTTTGAGATAGGAAATAATTAAATCCTTATAGTACTCGTCATCAAAAGCTCTATTCTTAATATAATCCGACTTGCTATCGGTAAGAGAAGCAATTTGGGCAGATATATATATTTTAGGTTTGCTTCCCTCAATGAGTTTTAAAGAACGCAGTTTCTTAATATCATGCGCAGCCAATGGAATCCCCTTCTGTACCTTATCAAGGTCCATTATCGTTTTTAAATCCAGGTCAGGCCTTTTAATAAGCAAACGGGTATAGTTTTCATCAATAATTTTACCTAGAATCCTCACTTTAACCCGATTTGTTTCACTTAAATCATAATCAGGCAAAGGAAAAAATCTTTGGCGTTGTAAATTAAACATCTTTCTTATACCGCTACCAATGGTATCAATCATGTTCAAATTAACCATCGCATTAGCTAAAAAAGGATTACGATATTTTTCAGGGGGCGCATCGGTGGCAATCACATTTTCAACTGAGCCCGGGAGGAAATTGCCCAGGTTAGTAAAGAGTAACTCATCAGATCGTTCAACGACATTGATTCGGCCTCCCAGTTCATAATCTTGATGAGCTATACAGTTATGTAAAGTCTCTCTTATCAGATAGGGCTCGTATTGCTTGATCTCAGTGGGAAACAATGAATTATCCGGTAAATAGCGATAATTAAGATTCCGAATCTTAGAATATACTTCATCCGTTTTTAGCAGGAAGGGTGGTCCAAAATGCTGATAATCCTTCTCCGTACCCTGGTCATTTTTTAGTACCCAGGTAATTTTGGCCACAGCAGGACTAATAAAATGTTCTGACTCCTCTTTGCCCAGCAGAAGAATTGCGCTGCGCGTAATCTGGTCCTTGATCGTAAGCCTCGCTTTATTTAAAAAAGTCCGATCATCCCAGGCATCAACATCACTTGCTAATCGTAGATTTTTATTCTTATATTCAATCCTGGCCCGGGCAATTGCCTCCGTATTAAGATCATCAATCGTGGCTCCAGCACAAATTTGGGCAGACCAGTCGTACTGTCTATCCTGTCTCCAGATTTTCCGTTCTTTCTCCGGAAAATCTTTTAACTTATGCTTATTCGACCCCACTCGTATATACTCGATTCCCCGAAAGGCTACCGGACGCTCTTTGGCCGGATCAATGCTAAAAATAACTACATTCTTATTCTGAATATTAAGTGTTAATATCTTAAAATCCACCCTGGGATTTAGCTGGGTTGCCCACCAGTTTTCCAGCTCTTGATTATTCTTCTTGGCTATCTGAGGATTAAACGATGTCCCTTTTATCGAATGATCCGCATCATCAATCCCAAAAATAAGATAGGCCAGATCCTTTCCGTGTAAACAGGCCGAATTAGAGAGCGCAGAAATATATTCCCCAATCTCCTGCGGATCATATCTATCTTGTTTGAACTCTACCCATTCCGTTTCATATGGCAAAGCTCTCAGCTCATCAAGAAGTCTCTCTAATTCTAAATGATTCACGTTAACCCTTCTTCCGTGGATGTTTTATCCTTACTAGTTCGTTTTGGGGTAAATAATTTCCTTGTGTCAAATGAAGCCAAATCAACGCTTTTCCCGTCATTTTCGAGTAATATTCATTATTATTATATTCTCGGCAACATAGACTAATCGACCATAGCCTTCAATCTTTATACGTGGCGAAAAAAACTTTCCAGAGAAAGATTAGTTTTGCATTTCTCTCCCCCTCGTCTATACAAGAACATTCCTTCACCCACTCAAAGATCTGCCCTTTGCGAAACCTATTTGCTTGAAGCTGCTTTCTTCAGAGGCTCTTTGAGCGCCTTTTCGAACTTAACCATGGCATCACATAGGAAATCCTTTATTTTATCCCAATCCTCCCGGTTAGTAACATCAACCCCAAACATACGATGAGTAATCCGAGCTGACTTTTTATCATCCAGACGCTCCCAGGTTAACGGTTCTCCATAAGAATGTTCAATGTCTTCCTTGTTCTGAAAAAGTTTATCGTATAATTTCTCGTTCTCTTCTTTACTGCCAATATTAATTAGAACCTCAACAGCTGCATAGTTCTTCGTTACTATAAAACTAAACGGTGCTCCACTGACTCCGGAACCACTGGAAAGCCAGTGGTCGGTACTGGCATTGACATTCTTGAATTGGGGGGAACAGGTATTGAATTTTTCCAGCAATTCAATCCAGAATATTTTTCTAAGTTCCAATATATCTCGATTGGCTTCTTTAACCTCCTTTTCTTCTCTTGTTTTATCAGCCATCTTAATAATGTAATCTTCAGCTTCTTTTACTGGTATTATTTGCTCCATATCTAACAAAATTTGTTTGTTATATTCGTATGGAGTTACTTTAATACATTGGACTTTAATCCCATGATTCAGCATCCACATGACGGTAGATGTTACTTCCTTGCGAAATTTACCTGCAACTAAGATCATACGTTGATCGTTCTCATTTAATAAGATTTCGGAAAACGGTTTTCCATTGAAGAAATCTACTATCTTTTCCTCAGCATTTTCACTTGGAGAATACTTATCTAAGTAAGCTTGATATATTTCTTTAATTTGTTGCTTTGATAAAGTTGAGCAATAAGACACATATTTTAAAGCCTGCCAGGTAACATCCTTCCCGGTATCATCCAGCTTATTTTCAATTACAACAATTGTTCCTGATTTATCAAGAGCCAATAAATCCAAACGTTCGTTAGTATCATTAAAACCATCAAACTCTTTTTGAATAATTAGCAGTTTCTCTCCCAAACATTCAGGAGATTTAGCAATCCACTCCTGTAAATGCTCACGTTCCTTAAAACCAAAATCATGGAAGGTTTTACTTTCAACTTTGGTTATTTTATTGGATTCTTTGTCTAAAACAAACATTTACTCAGCTCCCATTTAATCCAGTTATAAACATTAAGGATCTCTTTTTTTACTACATTCGCGACATGTTCCTTCTGGTACGTTGAAATGTGGAATATGGACCATATCTCCGAAAGTAAATTCTTGTTGACAATAGATGCATCGATATTTCTTCGGAAATGTTTCTACATCTCTACCCCAACTATCATTATTTTTGGATTTATCGAAGGTAACATGTGGCAGATCTACTTGCCATAGCTGCCGACGATTTTTCTGCTCTAATCTGTCACTGCCGGAGGAATACCTGTGAGAGCTGTTTTCTTTCTTTTTCGCAAATTTTTCTCGAACCCTTTGCTCCTGCTTGCATTTAGCCTCGTACTCCGCCCTAGCTTTTGCTGCAGCCAAATACTCAGCCTCAAGCTCTCCCCGGATTTTCCTAGCCTCTCTAAATTTAGGCCCCAACTCTTCCTCTTGTTTAAAATAAATAAGGATACCCCACTTACTATCCCCTCGAATGATTATTTCTTCTAAAGACCCTCGCAATAATGCACCATATTGGAAAACGTTGCGATGATTACTTGGATTAATAGCCCTCAAAATAACTAATGCTTTGTTTTCTATATCAAGTAACTTACTCCAAGGGAAATATTTTGATCCTTAGCTGCATTAATCCACACAATGGTTTTTGCACATTCGGTAGAAGTATTGACTTGGATTCATCCCACTGATTCTTACCGCCTAATGGGGCCCGAATAGTGGGTTACGGACGATTTGCTCAAATTTTCCCCATAATATCTAGTAGAGTCTGGTAACTGTCTACATCATGGTACTTGACCTTATTAGTTGAAAGCTGGTTAAAAAGCCGCTTAGCACAGGCTATTTTTGCCTGTTCAATAGGCCGTAGATTCAGACTTTCCATTGTTCCTTTGGTCTCTGCTATAA
>JAQVXR010000165.1 GCA_028709045.1 Desulfitobacteriaceae bacterium
TAGCGTAATGGAGTTTTTTTAGTGAGTATTCTACGAAAAGGGGAAGTTATATTTTTTTAGCTTACGATAAAGAGTCGTTCGATCAATGCTCAGGAGTTTGGCAGCAGTCAGGATATCATTATTGGCTTCTTGCATGGCTCGTTTAATTACCTGCCGTTCAAAATCTTGAGTGATAGTTTTTAAGTCCTGGGTTTGATTTAGACTAACAGGAACATCGAAAGCCGTATTAAGGAAGCCGAAATGCCGTCGGCTCAGCATTGAGGAGCCCTCCATATCAGCGATAATCATAGCCCTTTCCATTACATTTTCCAGTTCGCGCACATTGCCGGGCCATTGATAGTGCTCCAGGGATTTTATCGTTTTATCGGATATTCCCTTTATGTCAACCCTCAAGCGCACATTAAATTTCTTCAAAAAATGCTCAATGAGGATCGCTATATCTTCCTTATGGGCGCGGAGCGGAATCATTTCCAAATGGAACACATTCAGGCGAAAATATAGATCCTGCCTAAACGCGCCCTCGGTGACCATCTGGTTAAGATCACGGTTGGTAGCTGCAATAACCCTGACGTCCAGGATAATGGGACGGCTGCCTCCGACTCTCTCCACTTCATACTCCTGTAAAACGGTCAGCAGCTTGCTCTGCATTACAAAAGACATTTCACCGATTTCATCGAGGAAAATTGTCCCCCCCTGGGCGAGTTCAAACTTTCCCGGTTTTCCTCTTTTTTTGGCGCCGGTATAGGCGCCTTCTTCATAGCCAAACAATTCAGTTTCCAGTAAATTTTCTGGAATAGCAGTGCAATTCACCCTGATAAACGGTCTGCTCGACCGGCTGCTCCTATTGTGAATCGAATTAGCCAAGAGTTCTTTACCGGTTCCACTTTCTCCTGTGATCAACACGGTCGTGTCCGGGTGTTTGGCTATCTGCCGTGCGATTTTTATTAGCTTAATGAATTCCTGGCTACTGCCTATCAGGTCATCAAAACTATATTTAGCCTGATGAAAAGTGCTTATTTCTCGCTTATACATGTTTATTTGAGAGAGCAAGTTCTCTATCATTTCTTTAGCATCTAAAATATCCAAAAAAACACTATGGGCAAATACACCAATGACTTGGCCATCCTGAATAATAGGAATGGATGAAGCAATCATATTGCGACCGTTAGCCCTCCAATTGTAACCGTATATTGCCTCCCCTGACGCTAAGGTAAGGTCCACATCACATTTCGGGTTATTATAAAATCGAAGCTCTCATCAGGAAAATCAAGATTATGAGCATCCATCTGCCCGTTGTGTTCAGTACTTGTTAATCCTATCTTGCACCATCATTTCTCCTTCCCTACTTCAACTTATTAAGAATATTTAAACACCGGCTATACAGCTTTTCTTCACGTTACCGGATAGAGCAATAATTTTGACCGGGATATCGTAAAGCTCCTCCATATTTTTCTCAGAGATGACCTCATCAGGCTTACCAAAATGAACAAACATACCATCTTTCATCACTGCCGTATAATCAGCAACTTCCAAAGCATGATCCGGGTAATGTGATGTCATTACGATACCTACTCCCTTATCCTTTAAGGTTTTCACCATTTGCAGAAACCGGTATTGGTTGCCAAAATCCAAATGAGCAGTAGGTTCATCCAGCAGCAAAATTTGCGGCTGCTGAGCCAAAGCAGCTGCCAACATAACCAACTGCCGTTCACCACCCGAAATATTAGTATATGGCTTGGCCGCCAGATGTATAATGCCTAAAAAGTCCAGATTATCTAATGCGATCATAGTATCTTTTTTCCCTGGTGCTGCCAGATAACCGAAGTGAGCGGTACGTCCCATTATTACCACATCAAGGACTGAAAATGGAAAGGTCGGGACATGCATTTGGGGAATATAGGCTACATGAGCTGCCAATTCTTTTGTACTGTAATTTTGTACTGGTCTTCCATTGTAATATACCAGCCCTTTGGTGGGAGCAAACTGATTTATTAAACACTTTAATAATGTACTTTTCCCGGTTCCATTAGGACCAAGAATACAGAACACATTAGGGGAAGCCACTTTAAATGAAATGTCATGAAATATTTCCGGTCCGTTTTTATAATGAAATGCTAAGTTTGCAGCCTTTATTTCCATTACCAGTTCACCTTCTCACTGAGCATAAAATATGCAAATAAAGGTGTACCGACAATAGCTGTTATTACTCCCAGAGGAATTTCTACCGTCATCAATGTCCTGCATAGATCATCAATAAGCAATAGATAGGCAGATCCCAGAAGAATGCATACCGGCAATAGTTTTCTAAAATCTGGACCCACCAACATTCTACCTATATGGGGAATAACCAGGCCTACCCAGCCGATAATACCTGATATGCTGACGGCGGCAGCGGTTAGAAAACTGCAGCAGATAATAATAATAATCCTGTCTCGTCTTACATCAACTCCAAAGGATTTGGCTTCTTCATCACCCAAGCTCAATACATTAAGCCTCCAGCGATATAACCAAATTATGCCTATGAAAAAAATGAAAAATAGCAGGGATGTCTTGAACAAATCCACGTTAAGAGACGCTAAGCTGCCCATGAGCCAAAATACTATCGCCGGAAGTTTTTCAAACGGGTCTGCGACAAACTTGATTAGTGAAATAAGAGCGGAAAATAAAGATCCCACAATTATTCCACCTAACACCAAAGTTATGGTTGAGTTTTTTGCTTTATAGCTCAATAAAAAGGTTAACCCTACGGCGACCAGGCTAAATAACATGGCAAAAGACTGAATGGCATAAGAACTATTAAACATAAGAATGGCTAATGCCGCTCCAAATCCAGCCCCATTGGAGACGCCCAAAGTATAGGGTGATGCCAGCGGGTTGCGAAAAATACCCTGAAAAACGGCCCCGGATACCGCTAAAGCGGCACCAACCACCATAGCAGCAAGAATACGCGGCAGACGAACTTGTAAAATCATGTTTTCTGCCAATGGAGACCAAGTTCGTTCGAACGGTACAATTTTCTGGAATAGTATTTGACATACTTCAAAAGTTCCTACTTGATACTTACCTACCGTAAGTGATAACAAGAAAACTGCCACGACAAGTGCACTCAAGATTAACCACAGCAGCTTATAGCTTTTGCTGCTCTTAATCTCATTTACTTTTGATATTTCATACATGTAACAATGTTCCTTCCCAAACTGCAAAAGAAATAAACCACTGCAAAGAATTACATATAAATCCAGATGTATCCGAATTCGTTGCAGTGATTATGAAATCAATTATACTTAACGATCATAATTCTAGAGATCGTTGACATTGCCTTGGGGAGCAAAACTGATTATTGAACGAACTACTCTTTGTAATCAATACCATAGAAGTTTTTGTAAAAATACTGAACCATTTTATCCAGATCAACTTCTTTAAAAGCTTCCGGATATAATGTTTTTGCCAGCCATATTTCTCCTAAAGCCATCGATTCAGGGGTTGGATTTCCCCAAGGTTTTGTATAGTCCGGTGCTATTATAAGTTTGCCCTTCTTTACAGCATCAATTTCAGCCCATGCTTTATTGTTCTTTATTTCATTTAAGACGGATGCGTTACGACTTTGTACAAAAATAACTTGTGGATTCCACTGGGCGACTTGCTCAACCGTGACCTGCTTATATCCTTTGATTGTTTCTGCAACATTGCGGGCACCCGCTTTGGCCATAGCAACGCCAACATATTTTCCGGTCCCATATGTGTTCATTTTTTCATTAGCCATATATACTTTAATTCTGTCCTTTTCTGGTATCTTATCCAGGTGCTGTGAGACAATAGCTCGGTTAGTAACTACATAATTCCACAATTCGGCTGCTTTTTCTTTCTTGCCTGTGATTTGGCCAATCAGAGTTACGGCTTGCTTAAGGCCTTCGGTATAAGCTTCATCCGGATTTACCAGATCAGGATGTATGGTTGATGCTTGCTCCTTATCTGCTACATATAATGTGATTGTAACAACAGGAATACCGAGTTTCTCTAGCTGATTAATTGACTCCTCCGGTATCTGGTTGGAAACAATTACTACATCAGGTTTTAAATTAGCAACAGACTCTACATTCAAGCTTGAAATGGTCCCAGGATACCCCAATTTTCTGATTCCAGGGAAAACATCAGCAGCATAGCTTCCCAGCAAGGTTTCCCATTCACTCAATACACCTACCAGTTTATCCTGAGCTTGTAGTTCAAGAATTATATCCAAGGTGTGGTGCTGCAGACATACTATTTTATTAACATTATTCGGTATTTCTACATTACGGCCTAATTGATCAACAATCGTATAAGTCTGCTTGTCTGTTTTAACCGATTCTTTATCTGCCGACCCATTTTCCTTTCCGCAACCGGACATTAGAATCATCAAAAGAAAAGTACACAAAAATAGGATTGCTATAGCTCGTTTGTTTTTTTTCATCATTTTTTTATTTCCTCTCTAATTAAAATATTGGGGAACATATAGGACGTTTAATTTTAGCACCATTTAGAACATCCTTTTGTTCCAACCTAATTACGATGTGACGATAAAGATGCTAAACTACCAATGAATGCAAATCGAATAAACTTATCAAATACCTCCTTTCCAAACGCGACAAACTATCACATTCCAACGATCTGATGTTCATATTCCACATCGCCAATCCAAGGAAATTATATGAAGCATCCTTTTTATATTTAATAACTAACAACCAAACAAATAAAAAGGCGAGTCGCGAAAAAGCAGACTCACCCCAAAGCATGGCATAATTTGTCTTTCTCCTTTCCACAATGGGAGGTGCATCCATTTCCAGATACACCCTACAGGCCTGAAAACCATGATTTTCACCTTAGGTTGACAGACTCGGAGCATATTAAATTGTACTTAACTATTTTCGGCATAAAAGTCTGATATCCTGCCAATATTGCTTTCTTTTTTCCTTACTACTGCGACAACCAAATAATTCTCATCACGGTGTTTTTGCTGCACAATTAAATTACCCCAATTTTGATAATACCAACTGGTCCAGCCCGGTTAATGGGGATGAATATTTATTTAGGTTGCACGGCATCCCTTTTCAGTCTCCTCTTACAGCTATATGGAATACGAATTTGTATCTTAACAGTGAATGTACTTCGAAAGTAGTACACCGGTAAAAATGGGAATATTTACTGCAGCAACTTATGTTAAAATAAGAAATGGAGTTGCCGTTTGGCGGTTGGTTCATCATCCCCTCTGGAAGGGAGGTGATGACTTATGATTACATATAGCGAGTTGTTTCAATTTTGCTTGGTAATCGTAGGAATTATTTCCCTGTGCTACATGCGCAGAAAATAACACGACCGCCTGAGTAGGCGGTCTCACAACTTATATGAACCTGCCGCCGTACAAAAAGCGGCAACTCCTTTATTAGCATTATGATAGCATGCTGAAAAATATTCGTCAAT
>JAQVXR010000166.1 GCA_028709045.1 Desulfitobacteriaceae bacterium
TCTCTGTTTCTCAATTTTCTCTAATTTCTTAATTAATGCCATATTTATTTCTCTTATTTATGATCAAACGGGTGGACGTTTGCGGAAGCGACGGAATAGAAACCGAAAAATCCGAATGGTCCTGCCGAGATCAAAGTATTTTAGTTTGCTAAATTATAAAAAAAGCAGACAAAAAACGGCTTTTGTCACTAAAAAACACTAAACATCCAGGATCAGTTTTACTCCGCCATTTTAGCAAATGCGGTATTGTTGTCAAAAGTGTTGTATCCTTAATTGCAAGAATTGCTACACTTCTGAATGCAGCCTACGACATGGTTTAAGTAAATTTAATTAGCAAATACAACTAAGTATCATTTATTAAGGGTCAAAAAGATAAGGGTATGTCAAAATTAAGTAATTGACACCTCCTCTTTTTTATATTGAAGGCTATGGCAAAGAAGGCAAAGTTCATGGTGACCTTGTCGAGTCCGAAGTGGCGGAATCGATTGTATACCCTGTTTTACTTCATTTTGTCCGAATACGGCTTCTGTTTCTATGGGACGTTTGAGCGATGCTCAAGTCCCTCTTCAGCGGTCAGTTTCTCACGGGCTTTACGTTTATATTCCAAAAGTCTGTGGTTAACTTCGATTGTGCGATTCCCATTAGCCTTGAGGCATCCACTGTGGAGTGGGTATCCTTCGCACCGCTGCACCCGGTATCGGACATTCTGGTACCCATTAAAGCTAGGGTAGGGATCGAACGCCGAGCACCAACTGTATAAATGTTTCATAAGAACATTTCTTTCCCCCATATTGCCAAACTGATGTTAGCAGATGTTTTTCTATGTCCAATAGTTTTCCCCCGATTCCTTTTTTATATGTGAATATACAACTCTGTCTAAATAGTTAATTGCTTCGTTTATGTTTTTAAAATGTCTTTCAACGTCATTAAATGTAATTGTTGGAGCTCCTTGATGAGCTATGGATTCTCTTAAACTTAAAAATGATTCAATTGCAGTTGAGATGTTTTTTTTTGCCTTACGATGTAATTCATTTATAATATCCTTTATACCTAGTCGATTATATAGTATTTTCAAATTCTTAATTGAAGGATATTTGTTTGTTCCTATGATATTTGAAGGGTGAACTTGTGTTGAGAAAGCAATTGTGTCATCAAGAAGTTGATAAAATGAATTGTCTATTGCAATATTTTTTAGTAACACTTTCTCGTCAGAGCTATTGTAATAAGTTCGATAGTGATTCACTTGTTTGTCAAGCAACACTTTTGTCCGAATATTTTTAGGTATTTGTTGTAAGGTTGCACCATTTATCCGATAGCTGTAAATTAAGTCTTCAATTAAATTTTTGGTATAATCTTCAATACGAGCAGAAAGTAGAAAAATACAAGATTGATTTATTAATTGCTTATGGTCATAAGTTAGCGGTGATGATTTATAAGAAATCTTCTTAGCTAGTTTTAGTAATTTATTAGATTCTGTTTCAAAATCTCTTCGTGCTCTACTTTTTGAGTATGACATAACTAAAATATTGTTTGAAGAAATTCAGTGTAATCCGTAATGCGTTTGGTTATTACATTTTTGTCTGTTGTTGCTTTTGTAATGGTATTGTAAAAGTCAACGTTTTGTAAAAGAAGTTCAAGTTTATTAATTACTTCTGTTTTATTTATGGCTTTTATTTGCTGTAATGTTGGGTTAACAGTATTCATTGATAACATTTGAGCTTCATACAAAGCAGTGTTAGCTTTAAGTCTTTTTCGATTTTCGTCAAATGTTTTAAACGCAAAGTCGCCATATAAAAGATGACACTTATTCAAGTTAGAAGTAAAATTGTTTGCCAAATCTTTGACTTGATTTTCTGGCATAAAACGGTTGTCCTCTGCGTATTTATTTAAAAAAACAGACATCGGCTTTACATATTCAGCGTATCTTTCTACTAAAGTGAAATATCTTAGAATAAGTTCGTCCCCTTTCATTCTATTGTCATTGCCTGTAGAAGTTAATTTCTTAAAAATTGAAGATTTTGCTAATTCTTCAATTTTAGTCATAAGAGTTCCATTGTAGATTCCGTGTCTTAATTCTTGTGGATTTAGTCTCACAGAGCCGGTATTCAAACGTTCAAAAACATCAAATTTAATTTGAGGATGTGTCTCTTTTAAAATAGCTATACACCGAATAGTCCTGTTAATAATATGTCTTTGAAATCTTGGGTCTAATTCACTAAATGTTAATCCGTCTAATTCGGGGTAAGTTGATAAGCCTGTTAATGGGAATCCATTATTTAGGAATAAACTTATACTTGTCAATCTTTGATTTCCGTCAATAACGGAAAGCGTTTCATCACCATTTTGACTTAAATAAATTACTGGAATAGGGCATTGAATAATTAAAGATTCAATAAGTCTTGATGCTTGTGTTCTATTCCATACATAGCCTCTTTGAAAATTAGGTATTACTATATGTTCGTTATTAATATAGTCGTTAATTGTAGAAACAGTAAAGTCGTAAGTTTCAGTAATTAGCTTTCTTTTTTCTGCAGGAATATTCAAAACCTCAACTTCAAATTCGTTGTTATCAGGAAAAATTCTATTTGCTAAAAGTGTTGATTTATTGTTCATAGTGTAGTTGCTTTTAAATATTAGTCAACGTGTTTTTCACCCAATCAATATCCTTCTCCCCTAAATGCTAAATTTATAACATTCGTATATCTTCATGCGCAATTGGGATTATTTACGAAGGTTTGTAGAATCTGGATAAATAATGGTGAAAAAAAGTGTGTTGCATAGGTATGCAGTATTTTAATTGCAAATATAACAATTATTTGGATAAAACAACGGTATTGTTTAAAAGTTATGAGTTTTCTTCCATGAGTATATTTTATTGATGTGTTTGTTGATGACAGTTCTTTCATGCTGAAAAAGCTCACCCATTTGTGCCCGCGTAAGCTAAACCGTCTCATCTTCCAGGCGTACTTCAAGTTTTGCCGTTTCATCCGGTTGATAAAGTATTATTTCTCCGTGTTGTTCCATATTCTGGATAAAGTATTCGTCGATTCTCACAACTTTGGTGTATACTCCTATTGTTGTCTCTTCATCAAGTTCTCGATGTTTTCCAATTGGGATACAGCTTGTTGGGTAATATTCAATTCAATGTCAATTACTTCTTGTTTAATGCCCTTGATTTCCCTGAATAGCTTTGCATTTTTACCTTGATGGACACTCTTTTTGTAAGTACCCCAGCAAGTACCTCTTGATTATTCCGGAGTATATGCACTCACAGATTTGATCTGATTATTCATGTCTACAACTGCGGGAGCTCCAGTAAATTGTTAGAGTATTATTAGAGTGCCAATAGGTATTATTAGAGCATTATTAGATTTTCACTGGAGATTCGCCAGTTTCCTCCTTTTCCCAGTAATTAAGCAAGAGCTTCTTCTGGTTTTTATCATTCCCCGGCTTCTGGTAATAAGGCATCTTGCCTACAACATCGATGAGCCACTTCCCCGGGTTCACCCTCTGCGCCTTGTATGAGGTCAACAAGGAGCTGTAAACAGGAGCAGATTATGGCCGTGTTCCCGGCTATCTCGTGGTTTTCACAGAACATGAGTTCTTTCGAGACAGGGCAATGGGTCGGATGGCATTTTCAGCCAGGTTGTTGTCGAGTTTCAGTCTTCCATCCAGCAGGTAATTTTTCATGCCGCATGTTGAACTAAACCCGTATTCACGGGTATCTTTTAACAAAAGTACCTGATTCTTTATATATTCGATGATTTTTCACCACAAAAAATGTCCGATTATGAGAAAGAAATCAGGTTTTACTTTTGTCGAGCAGGCCATTGTGCTTGTTCCCGAGTTTAAGATGGTTGTCCACAAACTGGAACAACAGGTCACGTTACGGGGGCAGAGTCGGAGTACCTTACAAAACTACATCCGCCGGATTGCCCTTTTTGTCATTCATTTTGGCAAGCTTCCCGAGAAGATTGATCCCGAAGAGATCAATGAATACCTGGCTGCGTTGGCGCGTGATCCCCGATCGCCCTTGCGAAGCAGTTTTAAGCATATGGTGTACGGGCTGCGCTATTACTATTGCTTGTCGGGTATGAACCGTGAAGCCATCGCTCTGCCATCACTTAAAAAAGATTCGAAGCTGCCGGTGATACTGAACCGGCGAGAGCTGAAAGAGTTGTTTGCGGCACCCACGCTGCTCAAACAACGGATAGTGCTCACATTGATTTATTCTGCCGGATTGAGAGGCCAGGAGGTGATTAACCTGAAGATCTCCGATATCGACTTTGAGCGCAAAACCATTCATATCCGCCAGAGCAAGTACAAGAAAGATCGTGTTGTTCCATTGGCTGACAGCATGGCTATTGGTCTAAAAAAGTACCTCAAAGCCGAAAACCCGCATGTCTAGTTGTTCAACGGAAAAGAACCTGACGGTCGATACAGCGTGCGCGGGCTCTCCCGGGTGATGCGTGAGAACCTCAAAAAGACATCCCATCACAAAAGAGGCAAACCTTCATTCACTGCGGCACTCGTATGCCACTCACCTGCTTGAACAGGGACTGAACATCGTTACCCTGAAAGAGCTGCTCGGCCATGCCGATATCACCACCACCATGATTTACCTTCACGTAGCTCAATGTCCACTCATTAAAACACACAGTCCACTCGATTCCCTGTACAACTTCACCACAAAATGAGAACAAGGTTTGAACTGCCCGATGTGGTTCGTCGGTTTGCTCCTTCGCTGCAGGACCGTGGAACGCTTACTCCGCTTCAAGAAAAGGTGTTTGCTAAAATTGCACTCTGTAGAACCGCCGCTCTTGGCGGACATGAGGAGGCGTGTGACAACTGCGGCACGATTCGTTATAGCTATAACAGTTGTGGCGACAGGGGCGACAGGCATTGTCCAAAATGCCAGGCAGCCAGACAAGCCTTCCGGATTGACGGGCTGGTGCAAGGCACTCTGCCCGTGAGGCATTATCATGTCGTTTTCACTGTGCCCGACCATTTAAATGTCCTTTGCCTGCATAATGGAAGGATGTTCTACAACCTGCTATTTTCGGCCGTATGGCACACCCTGAACAGTTTTGGATACTCGCACCATGGTGTCGGGACCGGAGCTATAGCCGTGCTCCATACTTGGGGACAGAACCTCTCACTACATCCGCATATCCATTGTCTCGTTCCGGCTGTCGGCTACTCCCTGGATGGCCGATGGAAAAACATCGGTCATGGGAGGAAGTTCTTTTATCCTGTTCATCAGATGAGCAGTGCGTTTAAATCTAAGTTCCTGGACAGCCTCAAAAGAGCTTTGCGCGAACTGTATATATTAATCATTGTTGTCCGGTAAAACCGGTAAATTAAATTTTTGACACCAATTCAGTGGCTTTGCGCACTGTTTTTCGTGAGTTTCTAAAAGCAAGCCCCCTCCCATTGTGGAAAGAGCGAATATTG
>JAQVXR010000167.1 GCA_028709045.1 Desulfitobacteriaceae bacterium
TAATCCTTTTGATATTGTATATTATTTTTAGAAGTATAGGTGGAAAACAGGGCCGTGTTTCTCGGGAAAAAAGACAACCTTGGGAACAGGCCAAAGGCCGGCAGGCTGTTCCCCGTCCGGCTGAGCCGGAAATTGAACATCCCTGGGAAATCCCTATACCATGGGAATTAGAAGATCCTGATAAAGATATTAAAGAGGAATTCCCGGAACCTCTAAAACAGGAAAAATTGTCAGTTGAGAAAAAGGAATTTATTACTCCCGAACTAAGAACGGAAGAAAAAGTTCCTAGGCGGATGAGACAAAAAGAATCCAAGCAATTTTCTCCAGAGAAAAAGGATGTTTGGGAAGGTATTCAATTAACCCCTTCTTCTCTGGTTAATGCCGTCATCATGACGGAGATCCTGCAGCCGCCGAAAGCAAAACGCCGGCGCATGAGATAAGCTATAATGATTTTTTCTCGAAAATTGTATTGAGTTTTATATTTATTCACATGCCGTTAAGTTGAATATTAACATTAATGGCATGTGAAATATTTTATTTAATTGCAAGAGTCACATTTAGGATTTTCTTATGTGTGCTTGCCTTATTTTCCATCAGCATACTCTTGGTTTATATCGAAAAAGTTTGTGTTTATCAAAAATACGAAGGTCGACAAGTTGATATCTTAGAGGATGTGTTAAAGATGGATTCTTTTCAAAACTTATGCAAAAAATTTACCAATCTTACAGACAGCGACATTTCAGTATTGGAGAATGTGGCCTTAAATATGCAAAATGTTGCGGAGCTTACCGGTAATGACATTTTTATTGATGCACTAACCTCTAATGGGAGAGAAGCCGTTGTACTCGCCTGGGCTAAACCTAGTCATGTTTCAATTTATTTCACCAGCGTGGTAGGTGAGTTGGTTTATCAAAATAATGAGCCTGCTGTTTATCACAGCCTAACAACAGGAGAGGTAAAACGCGATATCAGGGGTGTCAGCCAGGAAGGAGTACCCATTGCCCAGACGGTGGTGCCGATCTTTAATGTTACCGGAGAAGTTATTGGCGTCTTGATCATGGAAAGAAATATTTCCAAAGACCTTCAACAGGAAGAAAGGGTTGAATTCCTCAGTTTTAGTGTGGAGAAACTAAGCAGTACATTAATGTCATTATCATTAACTGAGAATAATTTTGAAGAATGGGTTGGCAATGGAATTTTTGTTTTAAATAAACAGGGAAAAATTACTTACGCTAATAAACATGCTTCCGGGATATTTAGAGAATGTTGCCAGGAAGATGCTTTGGGAAGTAATTTTTTTGCCTTATTGCCAAAGTGTCATTCTGTCGACGAAGTATTGGAGTATCTCAAAGACTCTTTGGAAATTATTATTGGGGAAAATTGTTACAGATTTCAAGCCTATCCTTTAATTTTTCAAAGTCAATTAAGCGGTTGTGCTATATCGGTAGTAGACCAGACAGAATTAAAAAAGAAGGAACAAGAATTAAATACCCAAAGTATAATTATCCGGGAGATTCATCATCGGGTCAAGAACAACCTGCAGAACATAGCTGCCGTATTAAGACTGCAGATGCGCCGTTCCCAATCGGAAACAGTTAAAAGTGAATTTGCTGCCAGTATTAATCGGATCACCTCAATAGCTTTGGTCCATGAGATCTTTGCCCTTGAGTCTTGGGATGCTATAAATTTTAATGAATTCTGTAAAAGGATTTTGCCTCTGCTTGTGGAAAGCTCAGGACTTTCTTTAAGCAATGTGGTTACCAGGGTGGAAGGACCTGACATTAAGTTGCCCAGCCGGAAGGCGATACCACTGGCCTTGGTGATTAATGAGTTGGTTACAAACAGTATCAAACATGGCATCAAAAAAGCGGGCGCAGGGGAGATTTCCATCTGTTTCAAAGAAAGCAACGGAATGATCAGCCTATTGGTTAGTGACAGCGGAGAAGACTCAAATAAAAGATTTTTGCACGTTCCCCAAAAAGGATTGGGAATGCAGATTATAGAATCTTTGGTACAAGACGAGCTGGAAGGATTTTTTCGGTTTGAAAGAATCGATGGTGTCACTCGTGCGTTAGTTTGCTTTTCCCGGAACAGTAAGGAGGATTCGCAATGAAAACCTTGTCAATTTTGATTGCTGAAGATCAGGCGCTCACGAGGATGGATTTGAAAGAGATGCTGGAAGGGGCAGGGTATGTTGTTTGTGCCGACACCAATAATGGGGCCAAAGCTGTTGAACTGGCCAAACAATTAATGCCTGATCTTGCTATTTTGGATATCAAAATGCCTGGTTTGGACGGGTTGGAGGTAGCAAGGATTTTACACTCGATGAATATCCCGGTAATAATTTTAACGGCTTATAGTCAGATGAATTTTATTAACCGAGCGGAAAAAGTATATGTTTATAATTATTTAGTTAAACCTATTAGGGAAAAGGATTTATTACCGGCTATCAGGATTGCATATTCTCGCTGGAAAGAAATGCAGGATATGCAGATAGAATTAAAAAATATGGAGAAGAAGTTAAGACAAGAGAAACTGATCTCTCGTGCCAAGTCTATTATAGCCAAGGAAAAGAATATCTCGGAATTTGATGCTCATAAGTACTTAATTCAGAGAGCAATGAATCATAGAATTACTCTTATTGACTGTGCTCAACAAATAATCAGTAAAGAAAAAATTAAGTGAATTTTGAAGGATATTTAAAGTTTATGTTGAATAATATATGTGTGGAATATATAATTACAGATATTAAGTGGCAAGGTTGTAGCAATTATTGTTGTTTTATTAATTAATTATAATGTTTGACAAAGGAATAAATGGGCAAAAGAGCCGGATGCTTTTCTCTTTGAGAAAGGTTAGGGCTTTTTTATTTTTTTATGGGAGGTAGTTATTATTTTTACAACTTTTCCTGCTTCTCTTTTTATTAATTTGATTTCTTTTTACGACGTTTTGGGAGGGATGATAGGATGATATTGAAAACACGTCTTTTTGGTCAAACTTATTGTTTTAAAAATGTGAAAGAGGTTCTGGCAAAAGCAAACGAAATTAAATCCGGTGACATGCTGGCGGGAATCAGCGCAGAAACCGCCCAGGAAAGGATTGCCGCCAAACATGTTCTATCACAGCTAACTTTGGAGGAGCTGCGCTTGAATCCGGTAGTTCCTTTAGAGGAAGATGAGGTATCCAGAATTATTGATGGGGACATTAATGAAGCAATTTATCAAGACATTAAAAACTGGTCGGTAGCGGAGCTTAGGGAATTTATTCTTCGAACGGAAACAACAGGTGCCGATCTATCTAGAATCAGCCGGGGGCTTAGTTCCGAGATGGTGGCAGCAGTTGCCAAACTAATGAGCAATCTGGACTTAATTCTTGGTGCTTCTAAAATAAGGATTACTGCCCATTGCAATACTACCATCGGCGTTTCCGGTACTCTGGCTTCTCGACTTCAGCCCAATCACCCTACGGATTCCACCGAAGGGATACTCGCCAGTCTCCGGGAAGGGCTGACTTATGGAATAGGCGATGCTGTGATTGGACTAAATCCGGTAGATGACTCACTTGATGCTACAGTGCGGAACTTGTCCGGTATGTATAATTTTATTACGGAATGGAAGGTGCCGACACAGGTTTGTGTTTTGGCCCATATTACTACGCAGGTTAAAGCGCTGAGGAAAGGGGCCCCTGTGCATTGTCTATTTCAATCAATAGCGGGAAGCGAAAAATCTAATGAGGCATTTGGCATTAACAAAGAAATTCTGGATGAGGCTTATGAGCTAGGCTTGAAAGAAGGACGAGCAACAGGTCCTAACATTATGTATTTTGAGACCGGGCAGGGATCAGAACTTTCCTCCGACGGTCATTATGAGGCGGATCAGGTGACTATGGAAGCAAGATGTTACGGACTTGCCCGTCACTATAAACCATTTCTGGTGAACACCGTTGTTGGTTTTATTGGGCCTGAATATCTTTACGATTCCCGCCAGGTGATCCGGGCCGGTCTGGAGGACCACTTTATGGGTAAGCTTACCGGAATACCTATGGGATGTGATTCATGTTATACAAACCATATGAAAGCTGACCAAAATGATATTGAGAATCTGGCGGTACTGTTAAGCAATGCCGGCTGCACCTATTTTATGGGAGTTCCTATGGGAGATGACGTGATGTTGAATTATCAGTGCACCAGCTTTCATGATGTGGCTGCTTTGAGAGAAGTGCTGAGACTCCGGCCTCTGCCTGAGTTTGAAGCCTGGCTTGAAGAGCAGGGTATTATGCGAAACGGAAAACTGACTTCCAGCGCCGGAGATGCGACTATTTTTACAAGGTAGGGTGAGAAAATGGCACTTGAAGACAACATTAAATTAATTGTGGAACAGGTTCTAAATCAGATTAATGAAAAGAACAAAGAATTGGTACCGGCACCTGTCCAACAGGAAAAGAAGACTGCCTGTCCCGCCGGGACAGATGAAACTATCCTTGATGATATCACTCAAGTTGATCTGCAAAAATATCTCCAGGTACCGAATCCGGTTAACGGTGATTTTTACCGGGAAATGAAAAAGGCCACTCCTGCCAGGATTGGAGTTTGGCGGGCAGGAACCAGACCGTTAACAGATACGCTGCTCAGGTTCCGGGCTGATCATGCTACAGCTCAGGATGCGGTACTCAATGATGTTTCGGAAGAATTTATTCAGGATTTTGATTTGGTAAAATTGCAGAGCGCCTGCCGGGATAAAGATGAGTTTCTTACCCGCCCGGACTTGGGGAGAAAACTCAGCCCTGAAAGCGTGGAGACACTGGGCAAGATGGCTAAAGCCGGTGCCGAACTACAGATTATTATCGCTGACGGATTGTCCAGTACAGCGGTAGAGACTAATGTTCCGGATCTTTTGCCTGCACTGCTCCAGGGGTTGTCAAATGTTGGGGTTAGCGTTGGCACTCCTGTTTTTGTCAAGTATGGCCGGGTGGCTGTAATGGATTGTATCGGAGAAGAGTTAAAACCTCAGGCAGCCATTATGCTCATTGGAGAGCGGCCGGGATTGGGCACTGCGGAAAGTCTAAGTGCTTATCTTGCATATAATCCCAGGGCGGGAATGTTGGAAAGTGAAAGAACCGTCGTCAGTAATATTCATAAGGGAGGTACACCTCCTTCTGAGGCCGGCGCTCACCTGTCATCCGTTGTAAAAGCAATTTTAGAACGTAAGGCATCAGGGGTAAATTTCAGTTTTTAGCCTATTTACAAGAGTGGTGATGGTGGACACTGGTATTTGAAAGTTCGGTAAAGAGTTAGCAATAAAGGGCAGGAGGTAAAGATGAATGGCTGTATTGGATCCAATAAAAGCCGAAATACTGGCGGTAAAATTCATTCCCAACGTAGCCAAGGA
>JAQVXR010000168.1 GCA_028709045.1 Desulfitobacteriaceae bacterium
ATTCACAGGCATATTTCTCCTACGATTCTAAAAAATCCGGTGGTATTACCATCTCCCATTTGCGATTTGGTAAAGACCTCATTAAAGCTCCTTACCTGATCGATACCGGGGACTTTGTTTCCTGCAGTAATCCGGCGTATGTTTATTCGTTGGATATGCTCACAGGGCTGAAAGACGGTGGTACTTTCCTCTTAAACTGCGTATGGAAGCCGGAAGAACTTGACGAGAAGTTGCCGGCGCAGATGAAACGGTATATCGCGCAGCATAATATCAACTTCTACATCATAGATGCTGTAAACATTGCTAGGGAAATAGGCTTGGGCAACAGAACCAATATGATCATGCAATCTGCATTCTTTAAACTGTCGAAGGTTATTCCTGAAGTTGATGCTGTTGGATACCTCAAAGAGTCCATTGAGAATACATACGGCAGGAAAGGCCAAAAGATTGTTGACATGAACAACGCTTCAGTAGATAAAGGAATGACAGAGCTGGTTAAAGTCACTGTTCCTGCGGCGTGGGCTGATGCTGTTGACGAAGCGGCAGTAGAAAAAGATGTACCTGATTTTGTGAAGGAAGTACTCTTCCCGATGAATCAGACAAAAGGAGACCAACTGCCCATCAGTGCATTTATGAAATATGGCTGCGAGGACGGAACCTTCCCAACCGGCACCTCTCAATATGAGAAACGCGGTGTGGCTGCTTTTGTCCCCGAGTGGAATAAAGAGAACTGCATTCAGTGCAATCGCTGTGCCTATGTATGTCCGCATGCTGCCATTAGGCCGATTCTTTTGAATGACGAAGAAGCAGCAAAAGCTCCGGAAGCATTCGAAGCGATTCCGGCGATTGGCAAAGAACTTAAAGGGCTCCAGTATCGGATGCAGGTCAGCACTCTTGACTGTCAGGGTTGTGCAAGTTGTGTTACCGTTTGCCCGGCAAAGACCAAGGCTTTAGATATGAAGCCTATTGAAGGGCAGACAGCAGATCAGGTTGCAAACTGGGATTATGCGATGACGGTTTCCATTAAAGATAATTTGGTGAAGAAAGACACAATAAAGGGCAGTCAGTTTGCTCAACCGTTATTTGAGTTTTCCGGTGCTTGCGCGGGCTGTGGCGAAACTCCTTATCTAAAGATTATTACCCAATTGTTTGGAGACAGAATGATGGCTTCCAACGCCACAGGATGCTCTTCTATTTGGGGCGCTGCGGCTCCGGCTATGCCCTTCTGCGTGAATAAGGAAGGCAAGGGACCCACCTGGTCCAACTCACTCTTTGAAGATAGTGCCGAGTTTGGCTTTGGGATGTTCCTTGGGGTGCGTCAGGTGAGAAAGAAATTAGCCGACTTAATCAATGAAGCGCTTAATACGGACATTGCTCCGGCATTAAAGGAAGCATTCCAAGAATGGCTGGAAGGAAAAGATGATGCTGAGGCTTCCAAAGCGGCAACGGGTAAAATTGTTCCTCTCTTGGCAGGTCAGGACAATCCGATTCTCAAACAAATTGCGGAACGGTCCGACTTCCTGGTGAAAAAATCCCAGTGGGCCTTTGGTGGTGACGGCTGGGCATACGATATCGGCTACGGCGGTGTGGACCATGTGCTGGCATGTAATGAAGATGTAAACGTATTTGTTTACGATACAGAAGTATATTCTAATACCGGTGGCCAGTCCTCTAAGTCTACCCCGACAGCGGCAATTGCCAAGTTTGCTGCTTCCGGTAAGAAGACTAAGAAAAAAGACCTGGGAATGATGGCGATTTCTTATGGTTACGTGTACGTTGCTCAGATTGCTATGGGCGCGGACTACAACCAGACATTGAAGGCAATTCGGGAAGCAGAAGCATACAACGGTCCTTCCTTGATTATTGCTTATTCTCCTTGTATCAACCATGGCATCAAGGCCGGTATGGCTAATGCTATGACTGAAATGAAGAGAGCTGTTGAATCGGGTTACTGGCATCTCTACAGATACAATCCGGATCTCAAGAAAGAAGGAAAGAATCCGTTTATTTTGGATTCCAAGGCGCCGGATATTGGGAAGTTCAGAGAATTCATCATGGGTGAAGTGCGTTATGCTTCTCTTGCTCAACTCTTCCCTGAAACTGCCGAAGAATTGTTCCAAAAGACGGAAGCTGATGCCCTTGAGAGATACGAAATCTATAAACAGATGGCCAGAGTCTAAGGTTAACTGTAAGTCCCCTGTTATATTAGGCGGCTTATCACAATAAAATTTTAATCCCCCCGAAGGGGGGATGTCAACATGGGTGTTAGCGTACAAAAGTAAATAACCGGTTATATTGGTTCAAACCGGGACAAAAAATTGCTAGTTCCTTGTGTTGTTTTTATAGCAATGATTCTCAATGGTGGTTGTGTTGCAAAGACAACCGGCCTATCAGATTATATTCAATTATTGATTTAAGGGAAGCCGGCGTTCTTAGACTGCTGAAAAAGCCGGCCCCTTTTTATTTTTCATAAAAATTGTACATAGACAAAGCCCTATGGTAAAATATTCATTAGGTTAAGGGAAGATAGTACCTTAACCTAATTTTAGTTGGGACGAATCAAAGGAGGGTTTGTCTGTGGGTCTTTTTGACAAGCTGACAAAATTAAAAGAAGGTCTTACCAAAACCCGGCAGGGTTTTGTGGAAAAAGTGTCAACCATTTTAACTGTCCACAAAAAAATTGATGAGGAGCTTTTTGAAGAACTTGAGGAAACATTGATCCAGGCAGACGTAGGCGTTAATACCTCCCTGAAACTGGTGGAAAAACTGCGGGAAGAGGTTAAAGCGCGTAAGCTAAAAGATGCGTCGGAACTGCAGGATGTAATGAAAGCGGAAATCAGCGCCATTCTCTCAAAGGGAAATACCGACTTAAACATTGAGCGGGGCAAGCAGAATGTTATTATGGTAGTTGGTGTAAATGGAGCCGGAAAGACTACCACCATAGGTAAGCTCGCCCACCGTTTTAAAAAGAGGAGGTACAGCGTCCTTTTGGCAGCGGGGGATACTTTCCGGGCTGCTGCTATTGATCAGTTGGTGGTTTGGGGAGAAAGAGTCGGGGTTGATGTGATTAGGCACCAAGAAGGTTCCGACCCGGGAGCGGTGGCTTTTGATGCCTGCAAGGCAGCCACCACCCGTAATGAAGATATCCTGATTATTGATACCGCCGGTAGGCTCCATAATAAAGCTAATTTAATGGAAGAACTGCGTAAGGTAGGCCGAATTGTGCGCCGGGAAATGGCGGACGCTAATATTGAAATACTCTTAGTTCTTGATGCTACTACCGGCCAAAACGCCATTTCCCAAGCCAGGATATTTGGAGAAGTTGTTGATGTCACCGGAATCAGCTTAGCAAAACTTGACGGGACAGCCAAGGGTGGGGTAATCATCGGTATTTGTGATGAGTTAAACATTCCCGTAAAACTGATTGGAATCGGTGAAGGGATTGAAGATTTAAAAGATTTTATCCCAGAGGAATTTGTCAATGCATTATTTGAACAGGAGGAATAAAATATGGCACCGCAAATTGGAATTATTGGGGGAACCGGGGTTTATAATCCACAGCTTTTGTCGGATGTAAAGGAAAAAGTGGTTACTAACCTCTATGGAGAAGTCAAGCTGGCTCTGGGTACATATCGTGGGATAGAAGTGGTGTTCATGACCCGTCATGGAGCGGGCCACTCTGTTCCGCCCCATTTAGTTAATTATCGGGCAAATATCTGGGCGCTGAAAGAATTAGGTGTAGAGCGTATTCTTGCTACAGCCGCCGTCGGTTCTTTAAATGAAGTAATGGAACCGGGACATTTTGTTTTGGTAGACCAGTTTCTTGATTTTACGAAAAACCGGCAGAACACTTTTTATGACGGTGGTGAAATGGGCGTAGTCCATACCGATATGACAAATCCCTACTGCCCTCATCTTCGTGAGGTGCTCGCCGAGTCGGCTCAGGATTTGAATATTACAGTGCATAAAACCGGAACCTATGTTTGCGCAGAGGGCCCCCGCTTTGAAACACCTGCCGAGATCAAGATGTATAGGATGCTCGGTGGTGATTTGGTGGGCATGACCAGCGTGCCTGAAGTAACTCTCGCCCGGGAAGCGGGTATTTGTTATGCCACAGTGGCCATGGTTACTAATTTTGCCGCCGGGATCTCTCCCCGGGAATTAACTCACCAAGAGGTTGTGGAAACTATGAAGGCCAACGGAGAAAATCTCAATAAGCTATTAATGAAAACTGTGGAAACGATACCGGAAGAAAGGCGCTGCCGGTGCCAAAATTAGCCCTTTTCTAAAGGACGGTGGTCTTATGGAAACGATGCGCTGGGAAGATAATAAACTTGTTCTGATCGATCAAACTAAAATTCCCCAAGAAATTAGCTATGTTACCTGTCGCACATATCAAGATGTAGCCGAGGCTATTAAGAAAATGGTGGTTCGAGGCGCACCTGCCATCGGTGCGGCGGCAGGCTTTGGTATGGCGTTGGCGGCTCGCCGATTTGATGGGAACGATTTGGAGCAATTCCGGGAGTTTTTAGCTTGCGCCGCCGAAGAATTAAAGTTAACCCGGCCCACTGCAGTTAATCTTTTTTGGGCTTTAGACCGGGTGAAAAGGGTTATTGACAGCTGTTCGGACTTTAGAAAACTGCCGGAGGAAATTCTCAACGAAGCCTGGGCTATTCTTCAAGAAGATATTGAAATCAATAAAATGATTGGAAAATTTGGGTCAAAACTGGTTCCTCAGAATGCGCGAATTTTGACCCACTGTAATGCTGGCGCTCTGGCTACCGGAGGGTATGGGACGGCTCTCGGTATTGTTCGTACTGCCCATAAGGAGGGCAAGGAAATTCAAGTTTATGCCGATGAGACTCGGCCACTTCTTCAAGGGGCAAGGCTTACGGCGTTTGAATTGATGGAGGACGGTATTCCTGTTACGCTGATCACAGATAATATGGCAGGTTATGCCATGAAAAAAGGTTTGATCGATTTAATTATTGTCGGAGCCGACCGGGTGACCGCCTGCGGCGATGTCGCTAATAAAATAGGGACATACGGGGTGGCAGTCTTAGCCAAAGCTCATGGCATTCCCTTTTATGTAGCAGCTCCTGTATCAACTTTCGACTTATCGTTGTCTTCCGGAGATGAAATTCCTATCGAAGAGCGTGATGCTCAAGAGGTGCGGGAAATATATGGATATCCTACCGCCCCGGCAGGTGTCCCGGTGATTAATCCTGCTTTTGATGTGACACCCCACCAACTGATTACGGCAATTATCACCGAAAAAGGAATTATTCATTCTCCCAACGAGGCTAATGTGCACCTTTCTCTTAGCTGAATTTTTGCCAAAGGAGGCGGGAAAATTGATTATTCAAATGTCC
>JAQVXR010000169.1 GCA_028709045.1 Desulfitobacteriaceae bacterium
GCTACACTTTCAGCGGAACGCTTATTAACAACACTAATATTTCCGGCAGGATCGAAAGTATGAATGTCTGGTACAAGCAAATTTAGGGTGTCGCGGGGACGGGGTTGTTGACAACATCATGCTTTTAGGGTGTCGCGGGGACGGGGTTGTTGACAACATCATGCTTTTAAAACTATACCCCTATTGATACCTGTAAGTCTTTCTATTTGTCTAATTGATAAACTATATCGGTCTTTTAGTTCTTTTAAATATGCATTCCTTGTAGCTATATCGGCCTTTTGGAGATCCGGTGCATTCTCTACCTGACAAACTATTTTGATTATGTCTCTTGCTTCTTCATCTGTTATTCGATGCTTTTCTTCAATATCCAAACAGACATCGTCATTAACTTCTTTATTGTATTGAGTAAAGCTCTTTTTTGCCGTTTCTCTATCACTGTTAAACATTTCTAAAGCAAAACCCACATCAACTACTTTTGTTTCATTTACATATTCATTAAAACTGCTCCATTTGTATTGATCGATATCCCTTACCAATCCGGCTTTAACTGGGTTTTGATGAATATATCTTAATAGAATTAAAAAGTAAGCCTCATTTTCTACCGGCTCGCTTTTAAATCTGTCTTGAAATAAGTTTCCGATTCTTTGATATTTGGAGTTGTACCAATAAACATAACTGCCGCATATTCTCCGCATTATTTGTTCCAGCGGCTCTTTACCTATTTTTAATAATAGATGAACATGATTTCCCATTAAGCAATATGCATAGATTTGATATTCACTTTTTTCTTTATATTTCTGTATGGTTTGAATAAATTTCACACAGTCTTCTTCATCTTCAAAAATACTCTGCCGATTAACTCCCCTCATCATAATGTGGTATATTCCACTTTCACTTTTCTTCCTGGCTTTTCTTGGCACAAGAAACACCTCCAATTAATGCTACCATAAATTGGAGGTGTTGTCAACAACCCCGTCCCCTTGACAACTTGGCCCCTTGACAACTTGACAAACCTAAAGTCTATCCCGAACCAGCTCTTTCAACACTAATACAAGGACATCCTTTTCCCCTAGGGACTTAATCTTGGTCTGAAATGCTTGCACCTTTTCAAAACGATTACCGCCTGTGATACTCATTACTTCCAATAAATATTTCTTGAAATCCTCTTTGCCTAAAGCACTTTTCACCCCGTTATGGTATTTTTCAAGATTATTAATAAGCTGAATAACTTCTGCCGGTTTTTCTGTTTCTCCTTCACTATTGTACCTTACTCTCCCTGAATAGCTATTTTCTTTCAGAAGTTTTATGGCTTTAAGAATATCATTTTGGTAAAGATAGACTATCACAGGCCCCAAATCCCTAAATTCTTTTTCCCTATCTAAATACGTTTGATAATATTCGATGGCTTTTTCCATATTACCGGTTCTGAAGTATAATTCACCCATGTGGTGGAACCAAAAAATACTCTTACTCATTTCATTTTCAATTTCTTCGTAGAGTTTTAAAGCTGTCTGATAATTACCGGCTTGGTTATTGGCACTGGCAGCTTCCTCCACGATAAACTTATCTCGATTAACCTTTAAGAGCTCCCCATAATAATCCACTGCCTTATCCCGATCAGCTGACCCTTCTGCCCAGCCATAATTATAAAGGCGGGCCAGGGAAAGTAATATATGGGGATCATTTGGTTTTTCCTCCAACTCTTCAAGGTAAGCCTCAACTGCCTCGGAATACTTCTTCTCCAGCACAAGTTTATCCCCAATGAATAAGGGAATTGTTTCTCCTACTTGAACAGAGGGATAGTTCCCACTTCGCTCAAGCACATAGCCCTCACTTTCAGAAATGGGCCGGCCCTCATTATCCAAGGCTTCCACCACAAAAAAGATCTCCGCCCCGGGATAGAAACTCCCCAGGATAGCCGAAGGACCTAATACATGCCCGTCTCCCCAAGTCACAAAATTCATCTCCCTTAGTGCCAATCCTTGAGGATCAAATATATAGGAATTCTCCCTTAGACTCTGACGATATACTCGGGAAGCATAGCCATTTTCCAATTTAAGCGTAATATGAAGATTGTAAGACTCGGCCCCAGGTACTTCTTTCCAGGATATCTTGAGGCTCTCTCCCGCATTAAAAGTTCTTTGTCCAATAGGTTCAAACATATTTATCTTAGGCTGAAAAACATAACTAAACTCCTTAGTCTTATTTTCTTCCACAGTAAAAGCTTTCAGCCCTTTGAATCTCCCTAGTCCGTTCAGGTCTTCCGGCAACACCCCCAACACAAGAAAATACCTGCCGGGAGCAACGCCATCAAATTTAAATTCTCCATTCATACCTGTTTTAAAAGAGGAAGCTGCTTGGATTCCTTCCATGTGGTCCATTCTGCCGTCATATTCTTTTTCATTTATGAGATATACAATCACATTAGGCATAGGAATACTTCCCTTTAAAATCCTCCCCATCACACTGCCTTTGGCTGAATCACCCTCATTCTTAAGGGAACTAATCAGTTCCAACCGTGCTTTACTGTGTCTGTATACCGGTTGTTGATCAAGGGTAGCATTAATGTTTTCTTCCTTATTACTTTGATGAGCTTGAAACTCATCCCAATCTTTTTTCGCTTCTTCTAATGCTTTTCCATAGCAATCTTCGGCCTTTTGATAATCCCCTTGTTGAAATAAAAGATCACCTTTCTTAGACAAGAATTCGGCTAGGTACTGATCAGCATACTCTCTCATGCTTTCATCTATTAAGGAAAGAGCTTTTTCCAACTCCCCGGTTTTCAGATAGAGATCAATTAAACGAATATTAGTCTCCGCTGCCCTAAAATCCCTGTCTACAACTTCAAACCCTTTAGCGGCAATCAAATAATTCTCTTCTGCCGCTGAAAAATTTCCCTGGGAGTGATAAACTTCTCCCAGCCTTTCGTACATATTATATTTCCACATCTCTTCTTTTTGGGCTTTGGCAACCCTTAATAGATAGGAGATTACTTCTTCAGTCGGAACAATAATATCTTCCCCAGCTCCCCCGCCACTGGTAAAATCCGGTCCGATCATTATCCGTTCTTCCTCCTGTAAGATCATGTCAGCGACAGAATAAACCTCCCACCGGGCTTCTTCCGATGCCGGAAAAAAACGGATTAACCGGTCCTTTAAAATGATTGCACCTTCCTGATTTCCCGTCTGTTCATATGATTTTATTTTTGCTGCCATTAGCTTAGGTGTAGAAAAATATCCAACAATCAGCGTCAATCCTAGAATGGCTGCTAGAATAATTAATGTTTTCTTGGTGATAGATATCCTTCTCATGGGCGCATACCCCCTTTCCCCTTTTCTAGAGCTAGGGTAAGATGCTGCACTGCCCCAAAAGGAACACCCACGTCATGAATTATGATCTTCTCTCTCATTTCAAACTTAGCCATATCTTTTTCCGAAATATAAAAGAGGGTTCTGGTATAAAAGGTCGCGACAAGAAGCAATGCGATTAAAGAAAGAGATAAAGCCCTCATAGAAAGGGATATGGGTCGGTTCCACCAGTCCGGGGAGTGATCCATATTTTGGGTCACTTTTTGCCTTACCTTTTCCCTTGCCTGTGGAGAAAAATAAATTTCTTTTGTTTCCTCTTCCAGACTGTCTTTTATTAATTTCCTAAACAGATCTTTATCTTCCATCCGCCAGCCCCTCCTTTCTTATGATATCCTCCAACAATTCCCTTCCTCGGAAAAGTTTACTTTTTACCGTGCCTTCCGGCTGCTCTAAAACCTGGGCTATCTCAGAAACCTTCAAATCCTCAAAATAATACAGAATGATAACCTCCCGGTAAATCAGCGGTAGTTTCAAAATACACCCTCTGACTCTTCCGTTGATATCCAAGCTGATAACTATATCCTCCAAGGGTTCTGTTATCCTATTTTCTCTCTCCACATTTTTAAAGGGAATAAACCAAATCCTTGATTTACGGCTTAGGTGATTTTTGCTAAGATTAAGGGCAACCCGATAAAGCCAGGTATATGGAGAGGAATCGCCGCGGAAGGAGCCCATATTACTGTATGCTTTGACAAAAACTTCTTGAGTTATCTCTTCAGCCACATGGTAATTATTAATAAGCAGGTAGATAACTCGAATAAGTCGGTCTCCATAAAGTTTCATCCACTCATCAACTTTCTGCCAGTTACGATCTTCCAACGGTTTCCCTCCTTCCCTAATCTTTTAGACAAATAAAGCATGTTATTGGTTGCATTATTTTGTCAAAAAAATATAAGCATTTTAACATGAGGTACCGTTCCTGTTGCGCTCAAAAAGATTAAGAAATTTTTAAGATTTTATTAATCTCTTTATAATATTTATTTGATATAATTTCTCAGGCAGGCAGATAAACGAGGTAGAAGTGGGTGGTTGAATGACCGCACAATTATTAGATGCTATTCAAGGATTCAGCAGCTTAGGGCTTTATTTTTCTATGTTGTTGGAGGGTTCTTCCCTGCCTTTTCCAGGGTTAGTAGCTATATTAGCTATTGGGAATATACTTTCTCCAAATTTGGCTGACGCATTTTGGTTAGCTTTGGGCATGAGTTCGGCTTACAGTCTTGCTAGTTTTGTGCCCTACTTTATTGGGCTTAAGTGTCAATGCGCTTTAAATAGAAAATTTGAACTAACAAAAGTTCAATCGTGGTTCCAAAAATATGGTGAATGGAGTATCTGTTTCAGTCGGCCTTTTGGGATAGGAAACTATATCTCCTATGTAGCCGGCATGAGTAATGTCAATCCTTGGCGCTACGGGATATTGACTTTCATTGGCATTTTTCCGTGGGCGTATACTATGTTGTTACTGGCAAGCATACCCGGTCGGCTTGTTTAATTGTCCTATAGATTCCCAAAGATATGAAAGCGAGAATGTTAACTCTGATTTCGCTGAAGCGAATAACGCCGTTATCATCGAAAGACCCCAAAAGCGGAATAAAAATCCAATTTTGATTTCAAGCCAAATTTAATGTAAAATAGCAAAGTCCTTTGGGAAAGAAACAAACTATGAGCCATTAGCTCAGTCGGTAGAGCACCTGACTTTTAATCAGGGTGTCCCGCGTTCGAGTCGCGGATGGCTCACCATTGCAATTTAAAACCGTTGCCTTCCGGCAGCGGTTTTTGCTATTTCATTCGACAGATATATTTTGCATACTGCTGATTGTGCTTTATGCTATAATCATCCCCGCTTATTTCAACTCCTCAATATTTTTTCCATCGACTTGCCTTTTGCCAATTCGTCAACTAATTTGTCAAGCCACCTGATCTTCTGCATAAGAGGGTCTTTGATTTCCTCGACGCGATGCCCACAAATCACGCC
>JAQVXR010000170.1 GCA_028709045.1 Desulfitobacteriaceae bacterium
AAACAAATGGACTTGGCATGACCGATATGCAGGTATCCGTTGGGTTCCGGCGGGAACCTGGTGTGTACCCTATTATGATATTTTCCTGTTTTTAAATCTTCATTAACTATTTCTTTGATAAAGTTGGATGACGAAGGAGACTTCACATCCCCTTCTCTTTTTATACTGTCATTATCGATATCCGGCATTTTAATATATCCTCCTTTAAAACTCTTTCCTGATCTTAATTATTTTTTGCCCCTGCGCCATTTTTCTAGGGTACTTCTAATATCTTTGTCAATCACATCATTAATGGTTATATTGGGGTTGCGCAATTTATCTTTTTCAGACCTGGTAAAACTCCCGGACTCCTTGATTTTCTCAAGCAATTCCCTGGCGGATAAGCGTAACGCACCTTGCCCCATCACAAGCCTTTGTTGAGCCCAGTCCGATGTAGCAACTGTCACCGACATTTTCTCAGGCAGGAGGGTAACCAACCGCTCAATACAAGAGTCTGCCGTCTCTCCTTCTTGGGTAAAAATAACTTCTACCCCTGCATAGTTTTCCCGAGCCCCGGTGCCACCCTTAACAAGGTGAGCATCAAAGACAACCACTACCAGGCAACCATCCAACCCCTGGTAGTTGGCTAAAATGCCCAACAGTCTATCCCGTGCATGTTCAAAACTTTCGTTCTTCAGCTTGATCAACTCAGGCCAAGCGTTCACTATGTTATACCCGTCAACAATTAATATATCACGCACTTCATGCCCCCGTTTTTGCCCTCTGACGCATTACTTCAAACAAGATTACTGATGCTGCTACTGAAGCATTTAAGGAAGATATCCTGCCCCGCATGGGAATTGACGTCAAAAAATCGCATTTTTCTTTGAGAAGTCTGGGGATGCCATGACCTTCAGCACCCACTACCACTGCCAGCGGACCGGCCAAGCTTGCCTGCCATAATGAATTCTCCCCATCCATGTCCGCCCCGGTTACCCATAGGCCAAACTCTTTCAGCACTTCTACGGCCTGCGCCAAATTGGCTACCCGGGCTACCGGAACATATTCTGCCGCTCCTGAAGATACTTTAGCTACGGTAGCATTTAACTGGACGCTGCGCCTTTTAGGAATAATTACTCCGTGGACCCCAACGGCCTCAGCCGTCCTCAAAATTGCACCGAAATTATGAGGGTCCTCCAATTCTGCCAGAATCAATACCAGAGGATCTTCCCCTTTATCCCGGGCGGATTGGATTATATCTTCTATTTCCACATATGTGTAAGGGGAAACTTCCGCAACCATACCCTGATGCCGTTCTTTTATCAAACCGTCTAAATAATTCCGTTCCACTTCCTGAAAGGGAATTCCCCGCTCCCGGGCAAGACCAATTATTTCTCGAACAGCACCTTCCTTCATTCCATGCAGAATGAACAACCTGTTTATTGACCTGCCTGATTTAAGCGCTTCCAAAACACTGTGCCGGCCAGCAATATATTCGGCCATTTAATTCAACTCCTACTTTTTATCTGGGCCGCCCTGCCGCATGACATTTTACCTTCAAAACATATCCCCTGGGTCGCACAGCTGGGCCCTGCCTTTTCAAAGATATTTGGCGCAACCTTTCGTACTTCTTCAAGCATCAAATCTGCCAAGCGGCGAATTTCCCACTGGGCTCGCCTGCAACATCTTAGCTGAAAAAAATGATATAAGCTTCTCGCATTATATGTAACGACCAATTTTGTTTCTGTAGCATTTGGGAGAATATACCGGGCATCTTCCGCGGGTACATACTTCGCAAGCTCATTATAGGCTTCCTGAATTTGAGCCATCTTTTCCTCAAATACCTCTTTCGCTTTTGGATTACCCTCAATGGTAGGAGGTATAATATACTCAAACCGGTTTTCCTTAACATAACGCTGAGATTTTTGTGAGTAGGAAACACCGATTCTATGGCGTTTTAACTCATGTTTTTAATTACTTTAACTTGAATGAAAACAAGTCGCTATTCTTTTATCCTATCATTGTCTACATTACTAGACAATGATATACATATTTTAATTATTCCTTTTTAATGGGCATACATCACCACATCTATCACATTCCTTAACAGTTTTCTTAGCAATACAGGAATTCATGACTGCCCGTAATTTAGCAACCTCAAGATCTTCCTTATCATCCCCTAATATATGTAGATCAATAATGTGAGCAGCCATACGTGCTGCAATAACAGCTTCTATTGTAGACTCAATAGACGGCTTCCCACCTGAATGCTCATCTCGAGTAACAACCGATAAGATATGTGCACAGCCTTCTAACCCCATAATCGTAGCCCCAATAGCGCCAGAAATATGATCCATCCCTATTGATATATCTGTCGGAATTGGTCCAAGAGGCATGATAGGAATCTTTTTTGTCCTTAGAAGCTTAGCAATTTGCTTTAATGATGCAGGCCTAGCATGTCCTGGGGTTTCAATGATTACACCCACCCCACGTTTAGAAATCTCTTCTGCAATTTTAAATTGTAGTTTTAATTCTTCTTTTTGTGTCATATCGAATGAATCAAAAATATTTGCTGAACGAAAGGTAGTGCCTATACTTAGAACTGTTTTATTCTTTTTTGCAGCATTAATTATTTCTGGCAAAATTGCTAAATAAGCATTTTCACTTTTCCAACCTTTTTTTATCATGTCCTTAACAATAATTCCACCACCACGAGATGTAATCGGAACAAGCCGCCTTTGTGAACTTAAAAAAAGCTCTTTTGTTACAGTTGGATGTATAGTGACCAACCCTACTCCCTTTTCCATGTGTTCAATAGTAATATTAAGTAATTCTTTAGGGTCAATTTCCCCTTCTTTTGTCCTAGTTGTATAAACCGGAAGTGTGGCTGCCACAAAAGGCGTTTCAGATAAAATACGTTCCCAAAGAGGAATATACCCATTCGAAATACGACACATACTTAAATCACTTACAATTTCAGGCCTTTCCTCTAATTGGGATAGCTCCCATATTTTTCTTAACTCATAGTCGTACTCACTAATTTTATTAATCCCTATCAAGGCATTAACTAATGTTTTCCTGTTAATACCTGCCTCTAAGTAACATTTTCTGTTAAATAGTTTTACTATACCTGAGTTTATCATTTCAGAAATTTGTCCACACAAGAAACAACATCCTCTGCAGTAACATTAAACCCTTTAAGCTTTTCAAGATATTCTGGGTCAACCTCTTTTAAATAGTTAATAATGTAATCATCTTTTAGCATCTCTTTAATAAAATCATTTTCTTCTGTAGGCACTGGTATTATTTTACACCGCAAATCTCTAGCTACTTCTAATTCAGCTTTTGTACCCATTCCTCCATCAAAAGCTATGACTACCTGGGTGGCATTCAACAGCCTAGATCGCCAGTTTTTTAATTCAGTTAATAAGTTGGGATTGTCTGAAAAATCCGGATTAACAGAATACGGATTTGGAAAAGTCCGAAGACGTTTATAAATATCTATTCTTTGATTTATACATTCTTCAGTAAAAGCCGAGACTACGTTGCTACTAATTCCAGCAGACTGTCCACTATGAAGTATCACATCTCGTTTTTGGGCAAGTTTGATTCCAATATCACAAGCTAGCTGACTACTTTTATTATGAGAGCCCGTACAATAAACGGTATTACCTCTTGACTTTCTACTGATCTCGTACAAAATTGGGCTTAAATCGGTTTCATTATTAATTAAAACACACTCAATTCCAAAACGTTTTAAGTCTTCACACCAAAACAGCTGCCTTTTATGTTCTTCTGGGTTCCGTCTTTCATCAATCTTCTCTAGTAGCAAATAATGTTCCTGAGTTGCCTTCTCAGTATAACGCCTTGCTTCAATCATAATATTATGCAAATTAGGGTCTCTATAACTATATCCAATAAACAAAAAAGATTTTGTCATTAAGTCTGTTCTTAACCTATTTACAATTGCCGGTTTTACAATAGAATAATCTTCGTAGTCTTCTTTAGAAATAACAAAATCTTTACTGTTACTTAATTTGACACAACCATGCATTTTTATTATTTCTATTTGATGATTTAAAACCGACCTCGACATAGAATCATTACTAGCCTTCACCTCAATATCTAAATGTTTTATAGAAAAGGCTTTTTCGAGTAACGTGTCATAGTTGGTAGTCCAAATTGTAGAAATATTCATTAAAGAAATAGCATCATGATAGGGGTTTAAAGGAAAATTATTGTTAAAGAATCGGCATATCTCTTTAATTAACGGTCCACGGTTGGATATACTTTTATTGATTATAAATTGTGCAATTTGTGGTAAATCATCTCTTTCATTTATTGATAAACCAATATCTTTTGCTTTATTAATAAGCAAATCAGTCCAACCAATATGACAAGATGGTTTTGAAATACCTGCCCCGACGAACAAAACACCGCGTTTCTCAAACAATGACTCAGAAAACCTTTTAATCAATCTATTGGTATCCATAATCCCCGCCCTTTAATTTATACAGTTCCTATACTGATTAATAAGTGTCATGGCTTTATCTTTAGTAATTACTTTACCTTTGCATTCCGCATGTTGCTCTGTGTTTTCTGGACAATATCCAAGTACCTTACAATTTGGTCCAGCACTATTAAATAATTCCGGAGCAGCTTCTTTACAAAGTATTAACATCTTAGTAGCTAAATCTCTAATTTCTGTTTGGGCCTTTTTACAACACCGGATGGAGAACCAATCAGTAAGTGCATGGGCGTTCATTCCAATTAGCGCCTTAAATTCTGTTGCTTGAGGTTTTAAATATCTTAATTCCTCTTCTGCGTAACCATTGTTAACACCTTCGTCGTACCATTTTTCAATGATTGCAATTATATCATCTGGACCGTAATCAAAGAAAACACCGTTAACCCCTGCAGGAAGGTATTTAGAAATATTAGTCCCATCGTTTAAAAATAATTTATCTACTGGAATACAGTACCTCGCCATATTATTTTCAATTGCTTGAGGTATTACAACATCAAAAGACCTTCTACCATTTTTATTAAGCCTTCCTGTCTTAATCATATATGAAGCGATCCTTTTTCTAACCAGTTGTACCTCAGTTACTCTAGCATATCCTTCAATACCAAATATAAAATAATCGAATTCAACAGCTGCCTTATGACCACTATTAACTATTTTTTGAACCAATTCTTTTGAGTAGGGAGATGCAATAATTTCATCTAAAGATTTGTTTGATCCAACAAACCTCGCTGCAACATCGGTGAAAATCTTTCCCCCACCTGCAATAAGTTGAACTTTACCATCACCAACATAGCTTTTATTCATCTTTAT
>JAQVXR010000171.1 GCA_028709045.1 Desulfitobacteriaceae bacterium
CAGCTTCTGAGCCTTTCTTTCCAGTTCTTCATAAACACCGGGCTGCCCGAGGATTTCCAAGTTGACGATCCCGGCAGTCATCGCCAGAGGATTGCCGGACAGAGTCCCTGCCTGGTAAACCGGGCCCACCGGCGCGACATATTCCATAATCTCTTTCTTCCCGCCGTAAGCACCGACAGGCAGACCGCCGCCAATGATTTTCCCCAGAGTGGTAATATCCGGATCGATTCCGTAATAACCCTGGGCTCCCTGATATGCCACGCGAAATCCGGTCATCACCTCATCACAGATCAAAAGAGAGCCGTACTCTTTCGTTAGCTTTTCCACATCCTGAAGGAATCCGGGAAGAGGCGGGACACATCCCATGTTACCTACCACCGGCTCAATGATCACGGCGGCAATGTTTTTCCCTTTTTCCGTAAAAATTTTCCTTAAAGCATCAATATCGTTGTACGGAGCAATGATGGTATTGGCCGCTGTGCTTTCCGGCACGCCGGGGCTATCCGGCACACCCATGGTGAGGGCTCCGGAACCCGCTTTGATCAGCAGGTAATCAGCATGGCCGTGATAGCATCCTTCAAATTTAACGAGGTAATCACGCTTGGTATAACCGCGGGCCAAGCGAATGGCGCTCATCGTCGCCTCTGTGCCGGAGTTGACCATGCGCACCATGTCAATAGATGAAATAGCACTTGTCACCAACTTGGCCATTTTGGTTTCCAGTTCGGTAGGCGCACCAAAACTAGTACCGATCTCCAGGCACTCCTGTAGCGCCTCAATTACCTTGGGATGACGGTGTCCAAGGATGAGCGGACCCCAAGATTGAACATAATCTATGTACTCATTGCCGTCCACATCATAAACTTTCGATCCTTCTCCTCTTGTGATGAAAACCGGATCTCCCCCGACAGATTTAAAAGCCCGCACCGGACTGTTCACCCCGCCGGGAATATACTTGACGGCTTCCTCAAAAAGCTTTCGTGACCTTTCGTAACCTTTATGCATTAAAATGGTTCACCCCTTTTTTTAAATGGGGTCAGGCCTCTATTTTGACCTGACCCGTTTTTCTTATCAGCTTTCCCGTATTTATAAAATTAAATTAAGACCGGTATAAACACCACGGGTCTTCCGCCATATAATCCCCGTCATGGTAAATAGCCGCTCTGGCCCGGCAGCCGCCGCATTTTACTTTAAAGGCACAGGCTCCGCACCCATCTTTGTACTCCAGCGTGCGCAGCTTTTTAAACACTTCGTTGTTTGCCCAGATCTCACTAAAGGGAGTCTCCCGCACATTGCCGATATACATATCCAAATAAGCGCAGGGCTGCACCAGTCCCTTAGGGCTGATAATGCAGTAGTGAGTCCCCGCCAGACATCCCCGGTTAAAACGCAGGTTCATGCCGTCCAATTTAGCAATCCGCATAAACTGAGGGGCACAAGTAGGCTTCAATTCAATTTTTACTTCCTTCTGCTTCTTCATGATCTTAGCAAGCAGACCTTCATACTGCTCCACCTTTAAGGCATCGTCTTCGATGCTTTTGGCCCGTCCGGTGGGCACCAGGAAAAATTGGTGGTGGGCTACCGCCCCCATTTCTACAGCAAAATCGGTAATATCCAAAACCTCATCCTGGTTCCAATCCATCACCGTAGTGTGGATCTGAAAAGGCAATCCCGCCGCCCGGCAGTTTTTCATCCCCTGGACAGCACCTGTCCAAGCTCCTGCAAACTTGCGCAGACGGTCGTGTTTTCCCTGATCAAGGCTGTCCAGGGAAATACCCATCCCCATTACACCCAGTTTTTTCAGACGCTTTGCCACATCCATAGTGATCAGCGTTCCGTTGGTGCCAAAAACGGTACGCAAACCCAGTCCCACCGCATGTTCTACCAGATCAAATATATCAGGGCGCATCAAAGGTTCCCCGCCGGAAAAAATCATGATTTTAAAACCGGCCTTCTTGATTTCATCCAAAAGAGCCTTACCCTCTGCGGTGGAAAGTTCGTCCGAGGCTTTTGCCCCGGCATCCCGGTAACAGTGATCGCAGAACATATTGCACTGGTTGGTGGTATTCCAGGATACAATCATTTTATTACCTCCCTGATCACTCCGCCAGCCACCTTGCCGCATCCTTGGCGTGGTAAGTGAGAATCATATCGGCCCCCGCCCGCTTGATACCGGTGAGGGCTTCCAAAACAATACGTTTTTCATCGATCCATCCATTCAAAGCCGCCGCTTTCACCATGGAATATTCTCCACTGACATTGTAAGCGGCAACAGGCATATTAAATTCGTCTTTCACCCGGCGCACAATATCCAAATAGGGCAGCGCCGGCTTGACCATGACGATATCCGCCCCTTCTTCAATATCAAGCCCTGTCTCCCGAATCGCTTCATCTCCATTGGCTGGGTCCATCTGGTAGCTTCTCCGGTCACCAAATTGGGGCGCCGACTCTGCCACATCCCGGAAGGGGCCGTAAAATGCTGAAGAAAATTTTGCCGAATAGGCCATAATGGGAATATCCTTAAACCCGTGGGTATCCAATTTTTCTCGAATCGCCCCCACCCGGCCATCCATCATGTCGGAAGGAGCAACCATATCCGCCCCGGCAGCAGCATGGGAAAGAGCCGTCTCGGCCAAATAATGAAGGGTCGGGTCATTTAAAATCTTCTCCCCTTCGATCATGCCGCAGTGGCCGTGACTGGTATACTCACACAGGCAGACATCGGTAATCACATAAAGATCAGGAAATTCTTTTTTGATCGCCCGGACAGCTTGTTGGACAATGCCGTTTTGGTCGTAGGCGCCGGAGGCCACTTCATCCTTGGTCTCCGGTATTCCAAAAACAATGATCGCCTTGATCCCGAGCCGAACAACTTCCCCACATTCCTTAACGAGATTTTCCACGGAGAGCTGAAAGACTCCCGGCATGGACGGCACCGGGTTTTTTACATCGTTCCCGTAAATGGCAAACATGGGATAAATAAAGTCATCGAGAGATAGATGCGTCTCCCGCATCATGGCACGCATCACTTCCGACCCGCGCAACCGGCGAGGTCTCTGTAATGGAAAAGCCATTTTAAACCCCCCTTACTTCCTCTAATATTTCCCCTGCTCCCATTTGAAGCAGAGCATCTGCCAATTTTTTACCCAGATCGACGGCCTCTTCCCGGCTGCCGGAAAGAGAAGAACGCAGGACTTTCTTTCCGTCCAGGCTTGCCACCAACCCGTCCAGGTATAAAGTCTCATCTTCAATCCGACCTAAAGCGCCGATGGGGATCTGGCAACCGCCTTCTAGCTTTCCTAAAAAAGCCCGCTCCGCTAAGATAGCATCCCGGGAATCCTCATCTTCTAAAGAGCTAAGAACTTTTAACAGTTCCGTATCATCGTCCCGGCACTCGATCCCAATCGCGCCCTGACCTACCGCCGGGAGGGAAATTTCCGGGCTGATATATTCCGTGATCCTATCTTCCCAGCCCATCCGCTTCACACCGGCCGCGGCAAGAATAATGGCATCAAAATCGTCCCGTTCCATCTTCATCAAACGGGTACTTAAGTTGCCGCGCAGATCGTGGATCGCCAAATCAGGCCGGTAGTGCAAAAGCTGAGCTTTCCGGCGCAGGCTGCTCGTGCCCACTTTCGCCCCCAGAGGAAGTTCAGAAAGCTTGTATCCATGAGGAGAAAGCACCACATCAAAGGGTTCTTCCCGCCGGCAGATAGCTCCGATGGTCAAACCCTCCGGCAGTTTGGTGGGGACATCCTTCATGCTGTGCACAGCCAAGTCAGTTTCATACTCCATCATGGCAACTTCCAATTCTTTGGTGAACAAGCCTTTGTCGCCAATTTTCGCCAAACCAACATCAAGAATAAAGTCCCCCTGAGTTTTAATGCGTTTTTCCGTAAATTTATAATCCGGCCATAAACTCTGCAGCTTTTCTTTCACCCAATTTGTCTGCCAAAGCGCCAGGGCACTGTCCCTGGTGCCGATAATAAATTCTTTAGTCATTGTATCCTCCACTTTTAAAAATCCGGCCTATTTTAAGAACTTTTTTCAATTATTTAAGCCTGACCCCGCAGCCGCTTCCCATATCTTTTTCTTCCTCTTCGATGTTTCAAAACTTAATTTCATTTATTCAAGCCTGACCCCGGTTTTTTCCTTTGTCCTTCTGCCCTGCTATCTCTAGATTAAAAAGATTCTGAAATATCTCCGCATACATATGGCCCTGGTGAGTCGAGGCATATTCTTTGAGATTCACCACCGGGTCATGCATGATTTGGTTGACGATCTGAGAAGCCATCGTCTGAAGAACTTTTTGTTCCCGTTGGGAAAGGCCGCCCAGACGGTGCATCGCTCGTTCCAATTCCGCGTCCTTAATGGCCTCGACCTTGTCTTTAAAGGCGGCAATGGTGGGAACGACAAACCGTGAGCCTAACATTTTCAGGACATCTTCAATTTCGTTTTCAATGATCACAGCCGCTTTTACCGCTGCCTGCTTTCTTTCTTCCAGATTGCGGTCCACCACATGTCTCAAATCATCAATATCCAAAAGAGTTACCCTGGGCAGAGCGCCTACAGCAGGGTCGATATCCCGGGGAACAGCTATATCGATCATAAAGAGAGGCCGCTCCCTTGGAGTGATTATATCATGGACCATACTCGCGGGTATGACAAAATTTTGGGCTGCTGTGGCACTGATGACAATATCCGCTTCCTCCAGACACGCGAAAAGCTCTTCGAAATGGGCTACCCGCCCGTCAAATTTACATGCCAGTTCCTGTGCCCGCTCGGAGGAACGGTTCACCACGGCAACATGAGTCGCGCCATTTGCCACCATATGACGCACCGTTAATTCACTCATCTCACCGGCACCAACTACCAGCACATTCCGTCCGTTTAGGTCCCCTAAGCGCTGCTTGGCCATTTCCACCGCCGCGTAGCTGATGGACACCGCATGCCGATCGATCCCCGTTTGGGTGCGTACTTTCTTACCAACTGTCAGAGCCTGCTGAAAAAACATATTTAAAACGGCATTGGTCGCTCCGCAGTCAAAAGCCATCTGATAGGCATCCCGGACCTGGCCGAGTATCTGGGTTTCTCCCAACACCATGGAATCCAGACCGGACACCAATTTAAACAAATGTCTGATGGCATCATAAATAGTATGCACATAAATATAGTCCCCAATTTCCCGCACCGGCAGTTCACAGCTTTTGCTGAGAAAACACTTAACCTGGCTCAATCCCTTTTCCACATCAGTTGTCGCCACAT
>JAQVXR010000172.1 GCA_028709045.1 Desulfitobacteriaceae bacterium
GTACTGAAAGAGTGAATCGTTGGGAATGCGCCCACCGCCTAATTGGAGAAATTTAAAACCATTTTTTGCCCCGTAATTTGCTATTTCAAAGTCTAACAGATTATTTGGCGCTAAATAATGTTTTTCCCAATTACTGCAGCTTAAATGATAATTCATAATGGAGCCGTAACAGAGGATTATTCCGGATGCCAGTAACTCATTATCTTTATAAGCGCCGGCAATAAGAAAATTATCCGGAAACAAATATTTCAAGTTAAAGAAATAATCGGTGTTAAAATAGTAATAGCGTTTTGCTTGCAGCCGATCCATTGTTAAACTGTACAGTCGGACAAATTCTTCTAAGTTTTTATCATTATCGGAAAAACGTACATCAACCAAATTTTTTTTTGCTTTTCGTATTTTACTTCTACAGGATTTAAGCATATTGTTCCAAAGGTGCTCAGGTCCTTCTTGCAGGTTGATCACAACAGTATGCCGGTTAAATTTTATCTCTAGATTTTCCGGATAGTCTATATGGTTTTCCAGTATGGGATGAAATCTAATGAACTCACTGACAATTTTATTTTCCCGGCAGTATTTATCAAACTCATTTCTAAATAAGGATAATAGTTGGCGCCGAGACCCTTTTTGACAAAAAATTAAGGGGCCGCCATAACCGTAAGGAGTAATAATATCCTTATAATTTTGCCAGTCGCTTTTATTTATCAGCCAGGAAATTTGATGTACCGATCTTTGTAAAAATGGGTAAAAAACCTTGCCGTTTTCGTCTTCTTAATAAGCGGCTAAAGGATAACCTTCTCCGTTTTGCATACATAAACGACTGTACTCAGGGAGATAGTAAACATCTTTTTGAGGAAAGCCCTTCAAACACTCTAACCATTGGGCTTTTTCTGCAATGCTTAGGGTATAAAACATAGAAGCCTCCACTTTCTTGAATACTTTCTTGGTGCTTTTTGTCTCTTGTTCGATTAAGAAACGAAAAATTTAGGCTAGTGGGTTTTATGTTCATTAGGGCGGGGGAAATTTGTTTAAGGCCAATTTTTTTAGCCGTACGACTTGATCAGGCGAAGGGAATCCGTGAATCTGCAGAACAAGATTTATTAGGTCATAGTCAATGTTTTCAGGTTCCAACACAAAAATCTTTTCATGCGTAGTAGGATAAGGTTTTTCCTTTTCAGTGTGCAATTCTTCCGAAAGCTTTTCTCCAGGTCGGATGCCGGTAAACTTAATATCTATATCAATCCCGGGACGCAGGCCCAAAAAGCGAATCATATCCTGGGCAAGGTCGATAATCCTCACAGGCTTACCCATATCCAAGATAAAGACCTCACCGCCTTTTGCCAGTGCACTTGCCTGCATCACTAATTGAACCGCTTCTTTTATCGTCATAAAATACCGACTCATTTCTGGGTGAGTAACGCTAACAGGGCCACCGGAGGCTATTTGTTTCCGAAATAACTCAACTACACTGCCCCGGCTTCCCAAGACATTTCCAAATCTAACACAAGTAAAAATAGTGTTGCTTGTTTGAGCATAATGACGCACAACCATTTCTGCTAAGAGCTTAGTTAAGCCCATGATGCTGCTGGGCAAAACTGCCTTGTCTGTGGAGATCAAAACAAATCTATTTACACCGGATGATTCAGCAGCTCTCACCAAATTTAAGGTGCCAAAAACATTATTTTTAAAGGCTTCTTCCGGGCATTGCTGCATCAAGTTGACATGTTTATGAGCGCCGGCATGAAATATAACAGAAGGATTGTGGGTATTAAAAATTGTAAGTAAAGCGTGATAATCTCTAATGTCAACGATCACCGGCAGACAGTTTATATGGGGATGCGTGTGCGTCAATTCAAGGTTGATGTCATTAACGCTGTTTTCCCCGTGACCGACAAGAATCAATTTTTCAGGGGAAAATTTACAGATTTGGCGGCACAGTTCTGATCCGATTGACCCTCCCGCACCGGTCACCAATACCGCCTGGTCTTTTAAATAATTGCCTACCTGTTCTAAATCGATATTCACTTCGCTCCGATGCAATAAATCTTCCATTTTTAAATCACGCATTTGACCTAAAAGCTGTTTTCCCTGGATAATATCTAATACGCTGGGGAGAATTTTGGTTGACACATTATTTTCCTGGCAGATTTGGGCGATTTTTTTTATTTGTTCGGGAGAGGCTGTGGGAATGGCAATAATTGCTTCTTCAATTTGGTATCTTGTCAGGATAACCGGTAGTTCCTGGGAAGTTCCCAACACCGGAGTTCCATATAAATAACAGTTTTTTTTCGCAGGATTATCGTCAATAAAGCCGATCACATTGAGGCCAATTTTAGTTTTAGAGAATTTTAGGGTGCGAATAATCAGAGCGCCTGCTTCGCCGGCTCCGACAATTATTGTTTTTTTCCCAATTCTGTTTCGGGGATAGAAGGGTAAGTTCCATGTGATTCGTGAGATAAAACGAATTCCGCCCAACAGGATAAGAGAGGAAAACCACAAGGCAAGGTTTAAAAATTTAGGCATTTGCGGAATCAAAAAGCTGGTAAAAACAAAGACAATAATTGTTCCGCTCGTTGCTGCTATAATAATTGTCAGAAATTCATTTAGACCGGCATAATGCCAGATAAAACGATAAACCCCAAAACAATAGAAGCTTAAAAGCAAACCTCCTGTGGCAATAAAAATATATAGTAATAGGTCTCGGCTAAAATGGATGGAGGTTATTTCCCAGTGTAAACTCCAGGAAAAGCAGGCTGCCAAAACCAGTAAAGATAAATCTAATACAATATAAAAAAAGGTTTTTTTTGTAGGCATATCAAATCACCTGTTATCTAAGTTAGATAAAGCTAAAGCCCGGTCAAAAACTTTTTCGTATTCTCGAGCGGTGCGGCGAATATTAAATTTATCCAGCACCCTTTTTTGGGCTTCTCTGCCAAAATCGGATGCGGTGTTAGGATTTTTAATTAAAAAGGAAATAGCTTGACTTAAGCCAACAGGGTCGTTTTCTTTTACCAGAAGTCCCGAGATTCCCTCTTCAATGACATTGAGTGTACCCGGAACGGCAGTGGCAATACAGGGTAAGCCGATTGCCATAGCTTCCAGTAAAGATATGGGCAGCCCTTCCCTGTGGGTGGACAGAACAAAAATGTCACTATCGAAGAGGAGTTTTGGCACGTCGCTTCGCATACCGAGAAAAGAAACCAAGTGTGTTAGTCCCAAATCTTTGGTCAACCTTTCTAAAGTCTCTCTAAGAGTTCCGTCTCCGACAAAGTCCAGTTTAACGTCTATACCTTGTTGGGAAAGTAAAGCAATTGCCCTAATAAGTGTTTCCGGGTCTTTTTGTTGATCCAGGCGGGATACCATGATAATTTTAGCCGGTTTATTTTGAGGAAAATTTCTCAAGGTTGCTTCGCTGAATTTTTGGACAGGAATTCCGTTATTAATAATTTGGATTTTATCATCAGGTAAAAAGAGTTCTTCTTTCACAACAGCTTTCACATCATCAGAGACACAAATTGTTTTATCGGATATAATATGAGATTGAACGATGTTTATCCAACGGCCAATCTGGCCGTTGTAATTTTTCATAGCCAGGTGTTCTACCGTCAGCACGGCCTTAATACCCAGTCCAATTGCTGCTGCTCTTCCCCAAAAATAGGCTACCGGGGTGTGTAACAATAAAATGTCCGGATTGTAGAATCTAATTGTTTTTCGTAGACGGAGTAAAAAATTAAAGTCCCATTTCCGGGATTTTATTATGGCTTCTCCTTTTATTCCCGACTCCCGTAATTCACTTAAATAATTGGTGTTAACCTGATAGCCAAGTAAAACTACTGTTGGCTCAAAACGTTTATCATGATGCATGGCTATATCAAGGACAATCCGGGCTGCCCCTCCTGTACCGCCGTAAACCACATGTAAAACTTTAATCATGTCCTCTTTCACTCCTCGCTTTAATATATGAAAAGAAATTACCATTGGTTAACCGTTCGACAGTTCTTCCAGAAGAGGGCACCTGTACTGTTTCTAATTAATATAGATATAGTGCAGGGTTAGTATTTTAAAAAAAGATTGTAAACAAAAGATTTAAGGGACAGGAGAGTTTTGTATGTACGAATCAAATCCTTTGAGAATAGATAATTCTTCATATCTGTTTACCGTATTCACCCCAACGTACAACCGGGCGCATACGTTAGATCGCGTCTATGAAAGTTTACGGAAACAAACTTTTTCCGATTTTGAGTGGTTGATTGTTGATGACGGGTCTACCGATAACACGAGAGATTTGGTTAAGGAATGGCGAAAAAAAGCAAAATTCCCTATCCGCTATATTCGACAGCCAAATCAGGGTAAACACATTGCCTTTAACCGAGGAGTTCAGGAAGCGCGTGGAGAGTTGTTTTTAAATTTGGATTCTGATGATTCTTGTGTTAAAGAGGCTCTGGAACGATTCCGATACCATTGGGTTTCCATTCCGAAGAATAAACGAAGTCAATTCTCTGCTGTTACCTGTTTATGTGTGGACCAATTTAATAATTTGGTGGGTGACCGCTTTCCCCATGACGTATTTGATTCCGATTCTTTGGAAATCCGGTATAAGTATAAAATCAAGGGTGAAAAGTGGGGCTTTCACCGCACGGAAATTTTACGTAAGTTTCGCTTCCCGGAAATTGAGGGACAGAAATATATTCCCGAGGATATTGTTTGGCATGGGATCGCGACTCAGTATAAAACCCGGTTTATCAATGAGCCCTTGCGCATATATTGGACGGATACAAGCAGTCAATCCGACCAGTTAACAAGACTGCCCGACCCATCCAGGAATGCTGTCGGTCTTTTAATTTTGAATCAAATAATTCTCAATAACGAAATCAAGTATTTTTTCTATGCGCCCACAAAGTTTTTTCTAACGGCACTTCGTTATGCCCGGTTTTCTTTTCATCAGGGGCTAAGTAAATGGGACCAGCTAATACGCATGACAAATAATTTTGCCCGGCTTTTATGGGGAATGATGATAGTGCCCGGGTATGCAGCATATACTTGGGACAAGAAAAAAATGAAAAAAAGAAAAATCCGCCTCCTGAAATAATCAGGTGGGCGGATCTAATGATAGATGATTACTTAGGGCTTGCTGAATAGCTGAAAAACCCTGAAATTACAAGGGTTATAGGGCGTATATGTCGAATTCTAATGCAAGGAAATATTGAAAAACTGGCTAAAAACCTTGCACATAGGAGGATGACCATGT
>JAQVXR010000173.1 GCA_028709045.1 Desulfitobacteriaceae bacterium
TAGTATAAAGCCGCCATATTGAACTATGGCGGCTTTATAAATATTTTAGCCCATGTTCACATTTTCTTTCTCTATCTCAGCCTGGAACAGTGGGTAGAATTCCTCTCTTATCTGAGCCCAAGGTGCATTTTCATCAACCATACGACGAAGGGGTTCGCTGTGAAAACGAAGTGTGTCTCCGCAGAAAGTCGGCGGCGGCCCAATAAGTACCTCCTCGAAGTTGACCGATTTGTAGTAGTTAATCATAAGATCCGTCCAGCCTCTGCCTCTAACAATCCCTTCCCAATCACTTTTATATATGTCTGAACTTCCGTATGCATAAAAATAATTGATAAAAGCAAGTGCACCATCTATATTTTTTGCTCCTTTAGGGATTAGATAGCCACCGTATTCACCGAGAAACCGTTGTTCTCCTCCCTCAAATTTAGGTTGAGGGACATAACCAATTTCTCCATCTTTAAGCATCTGCGTCAATACCTGATCGCCGGTAGTAATCCAGTGACCTTGATACATCAAGGCAAGATTTCCGGATCTGAAAAGATTATCATAGTCCCAAGCAAAAGATCTGTCTTCATTGGTAATCTGAAAAGCATAACTCATAATTTCATCCATTGTCTCGCTTTTGATATTGTTTACAAACTTGCCGTTTTCAACCGTAACATACTGGGTATTTTTAGATGCCATCATGGAAGCGTATATGCTGTTGCCGCCAATTCCCCACTGATCAATATTACCGTCTGCATCTGTGTCTTGGGTCAGCTCAGCGGCATATTCAAACAGCTTTTCATAGGTCCACTCACCCTGTTCATATAAATCAACGGGATCATCCAGACCATTACGCTCGAGTATTGTTTTATTATACCAAATAAAGCGGTCAACCGATGTTGATGTGAGCATATAGTGCTTGCCCTGCCATGATAAAACATCAGAAGTGCTCTTCATAGGAGCATAGTAAGCATCATTAAAGTCAATATGACTATCAATTTCTTGAAACATTTTCTTGCTAAACATGGAGGGATAACTTTGGTTATGATACAAGAACACATCCGGAGCATCCCCAGAGGCTTGCAGACTTGCCAACCTTGTCGGTAACTGGTCATATGTAGTTCTTATGCAATCCAGCTCGACACCGTACGCTTTTTTCAATCTAACTCTATTATCCTTTAGTTCCGCTCCTTCAGGAGCCCAATGAGAGAGAAATCTCACTGTCTTGTTTTTTACATCAATTTTGGGGTACTTTACGCTGTCAACCTCGAAAAATTCCAATTTTGATTTTTCAGCATCAGGTGAACTGGAAATTTTGCTTGCGCCACTTGGTGTGCTGGTAGTATTTCCTGTACCACATCCTGACAAAATTGAAACAGATGCTAATACAATTGCAAATGTTGCAACTGCTATTCTGATCTTCATACCTATTATCACCCTTCATATTATTTTATTTAAGGTCACCTCTAAAAACCTGTTTTGAACGGATTCCGAGCAGAATTTTTGTCGGGCAAGGAAAGCCGACGAAGCAATACTTTCCGCATTACGAGGAGGTTTGACGCAATCTGGCGGTAATAGTGCCGGAAGACGCCGGAAGGGGTTTTTAGAGGTGACCTTAAATCTATTACATCGTATTAAATTCTGATTAAAGGAGTTATAGAGCGGACTTATAAAAGTCCTTTAAATAAATCCGCTTTATAAAATTACTCCTGTGCTTTTTTATTAAAAATAGTATGATGCAAATTATTTAGCCTTGCGGAACTTGAACGCCCAGAGTGCCAGACCTCCACCTGTCACTACAATTACAGCAGCTATTGCGATGATTATATACATCATATTGTCAGTTACTCCGCCGTTAACATCATCGCCAAGTGTTGATGATGTCGTGACATCATTATTAGTAGCATTTACGCTTTCCGAAGTGGTTATTTCGGTGGTTGGTGCTTTTGTAGTTGTTGTGGGTGCCTCTGTGGGAGGTGGCAATAAATCTTTCATATTTGCCGGTTCAAGAGTGGTGGCTTTATCAGCTTTATTTGTTTCAAAGATGCAAAACTCATCAAAATATATCTCTCCGCCTCCATCGCCTAAATAAAACATCAACATTTCATTTTCACCCGAATTAACCGTTATTGCATTCTGGTACCATTCGTCTGTATACTTAAAGGACTTATCTCCTGTAAACCACTCGCTTTCTTCAACTTTCGTATAGTCTCCTGATGAAACTTGGGCTACTTTATAACAAGAATTTTTCTTACCGTCATAGCCTGCTCTTGCCTTAACCCAAAATGAAATTGTATAATTTGTGTTCTTCTTAACATTGAAAGGGAGTTTAAGGCAAGACCAAGTTCCAAGTCCATCCAGCTTTAAACTATACTTGCCGTCATGGGCTTCTTCGTCGGTTATCATTAATGTGTAGTTATAAGCACCATACCGATGCCAGATGGCTTCACCTTCTTCAAAATTCCAGTTATGTTCTCTTAGTATATTTGCAGATTTAGCGCAGTCCATTCGCATGCTGTCGGAATTTTCCACTACGACCGTGGCTGTATTTATTACAGTTGCTGCACTTGAGGGGAATACTAGAATGATACTTAAAATTGTAACTATTACTGCTATTAACGTGATTTTTTTCATAACACTCATCCTTTACAAAGATTAATTGTTGAGTACATAATTTCTGATTTGATAAAACAGCCATAATGAAATAAAAAGCGCGTGCGATTCCGGCGATAAATGTCATGGCAATCTAATGCCATTCTCCGCCATGATAAATATATTCGGTATTTATTAAATTTCCACCAAGCCTGAAGGACGGTTAGGAAATGAAGAGGCACCGGGGATTTTTATTTCCTTTGTTCCGGAATGGGCTTCATCACCCATATACAAGGATCCATAAGGAGTGTTTTCAAAATTCGAAAACTTCCAAAAGCCGGACACTTCAAATGTGAAATTAGCTTTCACAGTCACCCCCACTAATTATTCTATCTTCGGGATTACATATTTGAATTTCCGGATTAGGGCTTGTAATTGAGGCAGCTTTAGCCGATGTTGAAAATGCGCTAATTCCATAAAAACGCTAACGCATGGTGCTACAACCGCAACAAAAGTAATCGCCTTCGAAAGTGACCCTTACTCATATATTTCCCCCATTTCATTATGTATATTTAATCCTCATCCGGCTTGACAATGAACTTAAATATGCAATTAATAGCTACCACATGTCTGAATTGCATACATAATGGCTCTCATGCTTGTCAACAGACTGCCGTTATTTATTAAGCATGCAGTTGAAATGCTAATCTCTATGCTCTTTTCTAATATCCAAGTCCCTTTTCACCCCAGCTATAATTACATCCTCATCGTTATTTACAAAAGCAGTTGATGAAAGCTGCCCATCAATTCTTGTCATTGGCATGTGTCCTGGTATTTTTTCGACAAAGACAGTGAATCCAAAGTTACATAGGGTTAAATTTAGTTTTGAACTCAGGAATAGGGTGTCCCATGGACTAATCAGACTGCCGGTATTAAATATGTACTGTTTTTGGAGCTCAATAATCAAATGTTCTTCTTATGTTTTATTAAAATCTTCCGTTTCTAGGCATTGTTCATCTTACATTGTAAGAATTTTCTTTACTTTTGGTAATAATTTTCAAATAACAAATCTGGTTAGCTGTTTTTATTAATTTACAACTAGATTGTAGAATAGTTTTTAGGAATTGTCAATACACTAATGCCCATTTTTTTATTTCGTAACAACTTTATGTAAATAATTATTGATTAGCTTGATTATTATAAATTATTTTATAATACTTTTCGACTAGTTTTTATATTTTTTTATCTCGTTTTTATGCTAATTAGCTATATTATTAACTTTTTTAATTTTATTACACAAAACTAATTCTTACATTTTATGTTACACTTTTAATTGACACTTCTTAACTATTGTAACATTATTTGTCCATTGTTTGAAATGGGGGGTGCTACATGAGCAACATTAGAATTATTGGATATTATTTATCTTATTTGCCTTGGAAAAACAAGCCATATACCTGCAAAAGTAGGGGAACGAGCCTATCAGCTATCGGCATATCGGCGATTTCTTGTTTTAACCCCCCTTCCCTTTCTAAGAATATTCCCTTTTTTACTGTCTCATACTAATATCCGACTTAAATATTGATAAGGTTTCCGAGGATTTTTTGTGTCGGGCAAAGCCGACGACGCAGGCGGGCTGGCGCCCGGCAAGGAGGAGAACGCAGACAGACGAAAAACAAACCGCAAAGACAGGATGATTTTAATTAGGGATTAGTATAAATTGGAATAGTTTCGAAGTCTCGGTTTAAAATCAATGTAGGAGAATTTCAAGAAAAAGATACAAGAGATTGCCAAAAAGTGATTTAATAGAGTTGAGAGACCCAAAAATCACGAAGGAGGCAACCTCTTGTGGAAAAGATTATATCAGAAATTGAGTCAGAAATGCTGAAAGAAGCAAAAGAATGTGCCGCAACTTTGACGGTATATTCCCCATCCCCACCGCCTTTTTCGGAATTGTTTGTACCCGGCTGCTTGTTGTCACCGCGGGCCGGCAGAAGGCTGATACAAATGACAAGTGCAAAAATATCCCCTCCCTATTTGGGGAGGGGATACTAAATAATGCGTTTCAATTGGTTTGTTTCTTTCGAATGGATTCCATTGCTTCGGGTGTTTGGGGACACCCGAAGAGCATAAACAATTCTGCACGCTTATTAATCCCGAGCTTTTTGTAAATAGCCTTGCTATATGTAGAGACCGTAGAAGCGGCAAGCCCAAGTTCCGGAGCAACCTGCCTGAGTGTCATCCCCTGCAGGAGCAGCGAGACAACCTGCTTTTCGCGCGGTGATAGGTTGGTGTCATCCAAACTCGGCATCTGACTTTGCTCCCCCAGTTTTGTTTCCATGGTACTATAGGCAAGAGAGGACATGTTTATCTGCCTAAATTCCTTTGACCAATTTGCAAAAAACAGGTTCTGTGAGAAATCCGGAGAAAGCAATAGAAACACAACAAATAAAGCTCCGGTCGTGATGACGGCAATAGAATGGGTTAGCATTACCATAGCGGCGTGTTTTAAGACGGCCGATAGGATAGCCTTGTTTTTTCAGTTGCTTGGATAGCTGACGGGAGCCCCATGCCGGATTGTCGGTATGTAACCGGTCAATTACATTCTTCGCCAAAAGTTCC
>JAQVXR010000174.1 GCA_028709045.1 Desulfitobacteriaceae bacterium
TTTAACTGCCACTGCGGTGTACAATTTGGCAGGGAGACGTGCTGAAAGGAAAGTTGATGGTCCTGGAAGTTTTCAAGTTGAGTTTCTTGATGAATTGTATAAAGCCAGCGCGGCAGATATTGCCGATAACCCATTTGAAATTGAGGAGGTTTAGATATGAATACATTGATTGCAGTTGCCATCGCACCTTTCGGTGTAGGAGACGAGCTTGCCGTTGAAGTTGCCGAAGTTGTAAAAATAATCCGCGAATCAGGTTTACCAAACCGCACGACTTCGATGTTTACTGAGATTGAAGGCGAGTGGGACGAAGTAATGAAGGTTGTAAAAGATGCAACCTTTGTGCTTGCAGGCAAAGGTATCCGCACGGAAGTCATTCTGAAAGCCGATATTCGCCCCGGGTTTACAGATACGATTAACACAAAAGTTGATAAAGTGAACGGTATTTTGGGAGGAGAAAATGTACGTTAAAAAAGGATTAGATATTTCGGCATACTTTGTAGTAGGACCTGAGAATACCAAAGAGCGGCCTGTTGCAGCAATCATTAAAGATGCGGTGGCAGCCGGGTTTACATGTGTGCAAATTCGCTCAAAGATGGCTTCAGCCCGGGAACTGATTGAGATCATCCGTCAGGCTTCCGATGTAATCTCTGAGGCCGGTAAGTCGGATGAAGTTGCCTTACTGGTGGATGACCGTCTTGACGTTGTTCTGGCGGCAAGAAAGCAAGGTATCAAAGTGGATGGAATCCACGTGGGACAATCAGATATACCGGTGGAAGTTTGCCGGGAATACCTGGGTGACAATTCCGTCATTGGTTTATCAGCCAGAACCCATGAATTATTTGAGTACATCAATACGGCAGATGTCAGTCTGATTGACTATTTCGGTGCCGGACCCCTGCATGAAACAACAACCAAACCGGACTGCGGACTGGATTTGGATGGAAAAGTAGTTACCAGAAGTTTCGCCGATATTACAGAGCTTGCCAAGCTCAGTCCAATTCCGGTCGTCGTCGGCGGTGGTGTTAAGCTTGCCGATATACCTCGGCTTGCTAAAACCGGCGTCGATGGCTTCTTTGTAGTATCCGCAGTGTCTGAAGCCGATAACCCCAAATTGGAAGCCACCAAGCTGGTTGAGACTTGGAAATCCAATAAACCCCAATAGAAGTAAAGTGCAAAAGAAACAAGAATAAATAAGTTGGAAAGATATAAGTTGTTAGAAGGAATGGAACATAAAGGGGGTTACTGTTCACACCCCCGCCTAACCCATAGTTGGAAGGTGGTAATACCATCTACCGCCCTCAATTCGGATAGAATGTCTCGTTCTTCAAGGGATTAGCCTTTGGGGCGTGATATGGCAAATAGCAGCCATCAAGTCTGGCGGCGAATATCTGATATGATATTTCGCCGCCGATTTTTTTGTAAAATCCTTTTAGTAATGCCGGAGCAGCAGATATTTTCTATGAAAATATTTTTTTAAATTAACAGGTCTCAGGCGATTTGTGTCGAATAGTTAATGTATGAGTATAAATAAAAGACCTGAAATAACAAATGAATTAATTGGTTTTATCCGGCAAACCATTTCTGATAATCCAGGCATGGGGAGATCAAAGCTGTCCGTTATGTTATGTGAGGCTTGGGACTGGCGAGATTCAACCGGCCGGACTAAAGATATGTCATGCCGTGATCTGTTGGCCGCATTGGATAAATCGGGCAGGATAACTCTACCTCCGCCTATGCGTACGCCGCGTCGCCGGGGTGACAGCAAGGGCGTTAAGCACTTTATCCACGACGAAACACCAATCGCCGTGAAATTGAGAGAATTACAGCCGCTGTGTGTGGAGGTCGTGACGTCAAAAGAGGCAATGGGTCAATTCAAATCACTCATCGACCAGTACCATTATCTCGGCTTTGACCGCTGTATAAGCGAAAGCATGGCATACTTAGTATACACTAGCGGCGGGAAGCCTTTGGCATGTCTTTTGTTCGGCTCCGCTGCCTGGGCCTGCCGTGACCGTGATGAGTTTATTGGCTGGGGCAAGGAGGACCGCAGAAGCAATCTGATCATGACAACCAACAATTCAAGATTTCTCATCCTACCTTGGGTTAAAGTCCCTCATCTAGCAAGCCACATACTGGCCGTCATATCCAAAAGGATTTCTACCGACTGGGAGCAAAAATACGGGCATTCCATATATTTGCTTGAAACATTCGTTGAAACCGGTCGTTTTAAGGGCACATGCTACCAGGCTGCCAACTGGATCAATGTCGGAAGGACGACGGGTCGCGGGCGAAACGGAGGACACAATTACGCCATTGTTCCGGTAAAAGACATTTACCTGTATCCACTTACAAAAGGCTGGCGGGCGATGCTTACCGGCAATGTAAAGGAGCAAAGCTAAATGGTCATAGGATCGAACTTTGAATACATCACAAATCTCCAATACAAGGTAAAGTCCCTAACTCGCCAAGTACAGTCTTTTGAGTCAGGGCAAAAATACCTGTTAATGCGCTCGGAGTTTACAAGCCGGCTTGCCGCGAGGGGGCGGGAAATCAATAAACTCAAGGCGGAGCTAGCTAGGGCGCACTCTGAAACTGTCACGATGCGTGAAAACTGGTGGCAAGTGTTTGAAGACATCTGCAATGAACACAAGAAGGAACTAGAGAAAAAAGATCGCATGATAAAAAACCTGGAAACCCAGCTTCTCCTGGTGCAGCAACAGCTCGACGCCGCCAAGGACAAGCTCAGGGATAAGAACATAGAGCTATACCAGGCGAAGACCGAGATTGAGGATTTGAAAGGGGTAATCCTGCAGCTTAAGGCGCAGATAAACCGTGACTATGAGAACTCCTCCATCCCCTCATCACAGAAACCCAACCATAAGAAAATAACCAACAACCGTGAAAAAACCGGCAGGAAACCGGGGGGGCAGGAGGGCCATGACGGCCACCCAAGGAAAAAACACACGCCCACGGAGTATATCCATATCCCCGCACCGAACAAATATATCGACAGTGACGATTACAAACCAACCGGAAAGATTGTTAGAAAACAGGTAATCAACATAAGCGTAACCGTCAATGTCGTTGAATATGACACCCCGGAGTTTAGAAATGTACGCACTGGCCAGCGTGTCCATGCGGATTTCCCCGAAGGTGTTGTCAACGATGTTAACTACGGTGGCAGCGTTAAGGCAGCTGCCTTTCTGCTTAACAACCGCTATGGAGTCTCAATAGACAAAGTGCAAGAATTTCTATCCGACATAACAGACGGCGAATTGCAGATATCAAAAGGGATGATTAACGGGCTTTGCAAAGAATTCTCCGCCAGGACAAAGGAGGATCAGAAAAAGGCGTTTTCTGATATGCTGCTTTCACCCGTAATTAACGCCGATTTCACAAACGCCAGGGTCAATGGTAAAAGTGCCCAGGTTGCCATATGTTGCGTGCCAGGGACAACTCTGTATTTTGCGAGGGAACATAAAGGTCACAAAGGCATATCCGGAACTCCGGTCGAATGTTATCATGGGATACTGGTGCACGATCACGACATCGTTTTTTACTCCTACGGTGACAATCACCAGGAATGCCTAATCCATGTGCTTCGTTACTTGAAAGACAGTATGGAGAACGAGCCGAATCGTCAATGGAATCAAAGGATGCGAGGCCTGTTACAAGAGATGATCCACTACAGGAAAGGGCTGCCAGATGAAAACCCCGAACCTGACCCCGACAAGGTGCAAGAGTTCGAGAACAGGTACATAGAAATTTTGGAGCTGGCGAAAAAAGAATATGATTACGAGCCGCCAAACGATTATTATAAGGATGGGTATAACCTCTATAAAAGGTTGGATGGATACAGGGATAGCCATCTGCTATTTTTGCACGATATTCGAGTCCCCACAAACAATAACCTGTGTGAGCGTAAAGGGCGTGTCTTTAAAAGAAAACAAAGGCAAGTTATGGCGTTTAGGAGCTTTGACAGCTTGGTTTATCTATGTAATAGTATGTCTATGGTGGATTTGCTGAGCGCAAAAAAAGACAATCTATTCAGAAGCATAGCAGCTATACTGAACTAAACTGTTGTCATTTGAAGGTTAATAGTAGCCGGTGGTTGCAAATAGTTGACCACCGGCTATTTTAGACTCTGGTGGGGGTGTGAACAGTAACTAAAGGGGCTTTGTCCCCCTTGTCAATTTTTCCAACTGGTTGCAAAAAAGGGGATGAATATGTTATAATTTGTTTTGGCAAAATTGTCATGAGATACGGACGGTCCTCTGCTGCGTGAAATGATGGATGCGGTTATGAACGTCTTGGAAGGAAGGAGGAAGAAAATCGATGGATTTACTTAGAATGATTGAACAAGAGCAAATTAAAACTAATATCCCTCCCTTTAGAGCCGGTGATACCGTACGGGTACACGTTAAGGTTGTGGAAGGAACCCGGGAAAGAATTCAGCTTTTTGAAGGTATTGTAATCAGACGGAAAGGCGGCGGAATCCGCGAAAACTTTACCGTGCGACGGGTCTCGTATGGCGTTGGTGTGGAAAGAACTTTCCCACTCCATTCTCCCAAAATTGAAAAAATTGAAGTAATGCGTCGCGGTAAGGTACGTCGGGCAAAATTATATTACTTACGTGAACGTACCGGTAAAGCAGCCAGAATTAAGGATCTTCGTTAGGAATTAGGGGACTGAGTGAAATCGGTCCCTTTTTCTCATTAGATATGAACATTGGTAATAAAGTCAACCGATGTCAAAATATTAGACTTGTTATCATTATCGGATAAATTTAAACTAATGACAAGGATAAACAAAACGTTATTAAAATTGGAGGCAATATCTCTTGAGGAAGTTATCCTCTTCTTTTATTCAGGCCTGGAAAGGCAGCTGGGGGGAAGTGGTGGAAACCCTCTCTCTGGCTGTGATCCTGGCCATTCTGATTCGCTTGTTTTTGTGGGAACCTTATTTTGTCCCCTCTTCCTCTATGGAACCGGTACTTCGGCCCGGGGATCGCATTTTGGTCAATAAATGGATTTATCGTTTCCGAGATCCGGAACGAGGTGATATTGTAGTTTTTCGCTACCCGATGGATGAAAGAATCCAATACATCAAAAGGATTATCGCCCTCCCGGGAGAAGTTATCCAAGGGAGGAAAGGAG
>JAQVXR010000175.1 GCA_028709045.1 Desulfitobacteriaceae bacterium
AATTTTTCTTTCCATACTGTCGGCCACAACAATGATAGTAGTTCCTTCGGACTGATTCGAAACACTTTCCGCAATAGAATCAACGCCTCTTGCCCCTCCCGAGATAATATTTAACCCATCATAGGTGCAACGTCTCGATAGTTGCTCCGTAAACATTCTCGCGTTTTCATCAATATTGCGGGATCCAACTATAGCTATCCCCTTATTATTTAGAAGGGATAGTTTACCGGTATAATATAAAACCGGTGGCGCATACTTTTTCAATTTATTCTTAAAAGCTAAAGGGTATTCCTGATCTGCCCTCGTCAGCGTAAAAATCCCTTTATCATGCAAAGAAGATAATTCAAAACCTAATTGGCCTGAAAATGATAATAACCTTTCGATTCTTATCACTTCTTCATTTGTAAGATTGAGCTTATTTTTAACAGAATCAGATGAAACTTCAAATAAATCCCGAGGTGTAAGCTCTTTCTCCATAAGCCGCGCAGCTAGTTTTGACCATTGAGAAACAGTAAATGGCTTTATATTTTCACCAGCACTTTTTACTGCTAAATCTGAACAAAGCAACAGTATCGCATAACTATCATTTGAAATATCCAATTATTCAGTCCCCCTCATCCCTGCGGTTGAAGCTATAGCAAATGGGTAGATTAATCCAGCCCCTCTTTTCTTTAACATATACCCACAAACAGTCATAGTCCATTTTGAATCAACCATATCATCAATCAATAATATATTGGTATCGGGACAATCCTCAACAACTCTAAACCCCTCAAAAGCATTATGGCATTGAAAAGCACTATTTTCTAATTCTTTTTGTGGCCGTGTTGTTTTCTTAATTATAATATCAAGACAGGGTATATTAAGCTTCGCTGCAACCCTTTGCGCAAATGATTTTACTAGTAGAGGTTTAGTTAATGACGGAATATAAGCAACATGCATATCTGAAATTATGTCCGAAAGCCAATTCATGATTAATTCAACGCTTGCATCAACTAATTCTTCTCTGAAATTATTATTAACATATTTATCTTCATGTATAAATCTACCCCAGGCAGCATCTCCAAAAGCGCATAATGCCCTTCCATTCTCAACCAGTTCATCAACAGTCATTCTCTTTTGGGTCCCGGCCATAATACCAGCAGGCCACTGTTTTCTACGTTCAATCTCAATAAATTCTCCTTTTAAAAATTTGACTGCCTGTAATACGAGAGCACGATTAACATTCACCGGAAAGAAATTATTGCCGGTACATATACTGCATTTCCCGCAAGCTTTTGCAGAATCATCATCAAGTTTCTCTGCAATAAATTTCATATAACAACTCTTGAGTTCTACAAATTCTTGCATTTCAAAGAGCTCTTTGTATCTGAGCCCTGTTATTAATTCACTCTTTGCCATATCAGGGACCCAGGGGTTAACAGTCCTGAAGTATCTATTATTATCTTTTGTGATTATATTTTCAACCTCTAAGTATTTGACACACTTTTCTAAACGATTGTAGCGTATATTAACCAGTCTTAATAGTTGGTTCTGTTTAAGACCGCTTTCAGCCTTTTCTAATGTCTCAACAACTTCTTTCATTTCAATTTCAGTTGGAAATGCTGTTTTTATAAAATATTCTTGTATTTCGTCATCTTCTTTACCATTTAACAGTATGGCAAACGCCTTATCTAGTTGCCTGCCCGCCCTGCCAATTTGTTGGTAATAGGATACAATATTACCTGGCCTTTGATAATGGACAACAAAGCCAATGTCAGCCTTGTCATAGCCCATCCCCAGGGCAACCGTTGCAACTAGACACTTAACTCTGTTTTTCATAAATAAACTTTCCAGCGACTTTCTTTCATCCCCAGTTAGTTTAGCGTTATAGGCTCTAGCATTCACTCCATTCATTTGCAGCCATTTACTGACTTTAAAGCAGTCGGAAATAGTTAAACAGTATACTATACCTACCCCAGGCATTTTAGGAACATTTTCTGCAAGCCAGGCCATTCTTTCAGCCTGGTCCTTTAATTTAATAATCTGAAGTTGAAGTGACTCTCTAACTAAAGGACCCCTCAAAATTTCAATATCTCCTAATTGATGAGAAATATCTTCAACAACCCTTTGATTTGCCGTTGCAGTTGTTGCCAATACGGGAACATTTGGCGGCAGCCTTTTAATAATATTAGTAATCCTGCGGTAATCAGGTCTAAAGTCATGTCCCCAGTCCGATATGCAATGGGCCTCGTCCACAACAAATAACCCGATCCCTTTTCTAATATAAGATAGCAGTTCTGCAAGCCGTTCCTTGTTTGCAAGCTGTTCTGGTGAAATAAGCAAAATATCACATCTGTCTTCTTTTAACTTGCTTTTCACATTGTCCCATTCGCCAATATTTTGACTATTGATGCTTTCAGCTACAAGCTCAAGTCTTGAAGCACTGCTAATCTGGTTCCGGACCAAAGACAGAAGTGGACTTATTAGTATTGTTGGACCTTTTCCCCCACCCAGTTTGCTGCACTAATAATACTTTCCTATTCTGTAGAGCAAGCTCGATGGCCTCCATTTGGCCTTTTCTAAAAGTCGCTTTTTCCCCAAACATCTGTTTTAAATACCGCTCTGCTTGTACATTCAAAGCGTTACCCCCTTAAAAGCAACATCTTTAGGACTCCCTCAGAATAATTATGTTGGGTGTGTCGGCGGCGGATGACATGGGCAGGAGCACCAACAGGTCCACCGTTAAGGATAATCTTCCACAAATACCCCAAATTTCCTCCAGGTTTTATGCTTTTTCACCATGATTTTGGTAGTAACCCACCAAATGGAATTCACGCAAAATTAGTATAAATGTACTCGGTGTCCGGTGTGCATTCCGGCAGCGCCCCAAATAAAAACGGCGCCCATTATGAGCGCTCTTTCTCTGACACAATATAAAATCTGTTATGGGTTTACTGGTACTCACTTTTTCTTGGGAGCTGCTGTTGGATGACCAACTCCCCGGGCAAGCTGGTAATTGATATATTGATTCAGGCTGATATTTTCTTCTCTGGCCTTTTCTGACAATATCCGGTGCAGGGATTTAGGCATGCGGATCCTGAGCTGGCCGGAAAAATCGCCGGTTAAAGGCTCCGGTACCGGGCGCCCCAATTCCAAACAAGTTTCAACCCAGCATTTTTTAGCGTCGTTGATATTAAAGATAGCTTCCTCAGGTGTATCACCATCGGATATACAGCCTGGAAGCAGCGGTATTTCAGCAAACCAGCCGCCCCCTTCTTCGCTGGTGAGCTTTCTTATTTTGATTTCATAATTTAAGTTAAGATAATAATTTAAATCTTTCACTATTTTTCTTCCCCTTCTTTTAAACCTTCAATCATATTCAGGGCAAACCTCACATAAATCGCCTTGACTGGCCTGGCTCTTGGGATTGAAAGTGTATCAGGAAGTTTCTGATGATAATAGACATAATGGCTGGAACCCTTACCCGGCTGCCCGCATTTAAAGCCATACTGTTTGAGCACCTTGTCCAGTTCATTAAAGTCAACGTCTTTTGGATTACGTGCTATTTTAGCATATAGCTTGTTGAATTTGGTCAACAAAACCACCGCCATTAATTATGGTACCATATGTGGAACCACAGCTCAATACCTGAAACGGCATTTCTGTGTAGTACGCCGTTTTATTTTTACCCGGCACAACATAAAAACGGCAAACTATATTTCCACGTGCATCCTTCCGCCTGATCACATTCTGTCGTAAAAACCGGTACATAACTGCCGGTTTCTATTGACCTGCCATTTTTTTCACCTTATCATTAAAAAAACATATAAAAAGAGAAAGAGCCCGTTATGCTTGCCCGCCTAACACTCTTTCTCTTTCTGCTGCCCTGCGCCTTAGCGCATTGCACCTCAAAAACTATGATAAGAGCGTTTACGATTTTTTGCAAGCTGAATTTTATTAAACTTTCTGCTATGGAGCTGTTCACAGAAGCGATGCGGGATTTTTCAAAAGATAAGCTGTCAACGCTGGTTTTCCCCTGTCCCTTCTGTGGGGCTAAACATCCCCATTGGTCGGAATTCGCCTCCTATGAACGTGATCTTATTTCCTTTGAAAAGGGTTTAGCTGTTACCTACAAAATTACCGTGTCCAGGATAATCTGTTCATCCTGTGGACATACCCATGCTATTCTACCTGAAATTATCATTCCTTATAGTTCTTATAGTTTAATTTTTATCCTCAAGGTCTTGCGTGATTATTATCTGTCCCATATGACAGTCCAGCAACTCTGTGATAAATACATGATTGCCGCTTCCACACTCTATTCCTGGAAGCGACTCTTTCTTCTCCATAAAAAGCTTTGGCTCGGCGTCTTGGAGGACGCTGTCACAAAACCACTCACTTTCCTATCTTCGTTACCTTCTGCTGCCACCTCGGATGAACTCGCATGTTTCTTCCAAAATCAGGCAAGGTCGTTTCTGCAAGGTGTTACCAAAACCGCACACTTTAGTTCGGCCTGACTGGCTCCTTTTTGTGGTTTTCTCTTTTCACATACCTCCGTCATGGTCTGCATCCTGCTAGCGTATTATCATGGTTTTAGGAGCAATTTTATCTTGGGAAAAATATATGAAGTATGCTAGGAACAAACTAAGTTGATGATGTAGCATAAATAGACTCTTTACCACGAAGTAACGCCACCATGAGGGGTGTGTGGGTAACCGTGCGGGTTCAAGTCCCGCCTCCGACACTCCCAATTAACATGATATAGAATATATCGACCTGGTTGGTTAAATCACTGCCCCATATAATGAAACAGCGGGCAGTATTTTAATGTGCATATTAATAAACTTATTGAGCGTTCTTGCATTATAAAATAATCTTATTTATTATATATGTTTGTCTTATGATATAATTTAAAAAGGAAAAAACATGTATACAAAGCACTGGTTGCTCAGGGAAACGGCTCATTGTAAAGAAGGTTGCCTTCTATAGTCCCGGGTAAGACGTAAAACTACCTAAACCCAAAGAAATGTCTCACACCTAAGAATCAGATGACTCTTGATAGTCAACTAAAGTGTAAAGAAATTAATAACAATATTAGCAAAATAAGAAGGATGTAAAGGAAAAGACTATGCCCAACATACTTGGA
>JAQVXR010000176.1 GCA_028709045.1 Desulfitobacteriaceae bacterium
CCATCTCTAAAATATCACATCTCAGCTTTTCTGGGCTGTAGTTACCCACTCCAGATATCAGTTCCTCGGGACTTAGGCCTAACTCCATGCCGCAGGCAATTCCAAAAAGAGCATTGGAAACATTATGTTCCCCCACAGCGGGGATATGAAAAGCATATTCCTTACCTTTTAATCTTATTTTAAAACTAACGCCTTCTTCTCCCCTGTTCACAAGATCATACGCACTATAATCGGCTTCAATATTTACGCCGGTGTAGACAATCCTGCCGCTGTAATTTGGCTTGACCTTGCTTAATAAAGGATCATTGCCATTGAGTATTAAAACGCCGTTTTCGTCCAGGCCTTCAACAATTTCCATTTTTGCCTTCAAAATATTTTCCTGGCTCCCCAGTCTTTCCAGATGAGAAATGCCAATATTGGTAATTACGGCGATCGTCGGGCGGGCAGATCTGGTAAGTATACTGATGTCCCCAAATCCTCGCATCCCCATTTCCAGCACCATTACATCATGTTTTTCCGCAAATTGAAAAATCGTTAAAGGCAAGCCAATATCATTATTGAAATTGTCTTCAGTTTTATGTACTTGTAATTTGGTGGAAAGGGCTGAGGCAATCATATTTTTCGTACTGGTTTTTCCCACACTTCCGGTCACGGCAATCACCGGTTTTTGAAACCTCTGCCGGTAGAAGCCTGCCAGATCCAAAAGGGCCTTTCCCGTATCGACAACCATGATTACCGGCACACCAGGTTCAGTGCTTACCGCCTTTGAAGCAACCACTGCCGCCGCACCTTTTTCCACGGCAGCACGAATAAAATCATGGCCGTCAAAGTTCTCGCCGATGAGAGCAATAAAAAGATCACCTTTTTTCACTTTTCTGCTGTCGGTGCTTATATCATGAAGAAAAATATTGCCTCCATCCTGACAATAACCCTGGACAGCACCAATAACTTCATTTAAATAAAAACCCTCCATTGAAACCTCCAAAACTATCTTGATGTCTTTAACTCCTGATCCCGCCGGAATTTTTCCAGCGCCAATTGAATCAACCGGTCAATAAGTTCTTGATAGGGAATGCCGCTTGCTTCCCACATTTTGGGATACATGCTGATTTTAGTGAAACCCGGAATGGTGTTGATTTCATTGACTATTACTTCTCCATCATCAGTCAAAAAAACGTCTACCCGGGCAAACCCCTCGCAGCAAAGCGTCTTAAAAGCCTTGACAGCTGTTTGCTGAATTTTAGCAATTTCCTCGGGAGTAAGTTTCGCCGGTATCTCCAGGAGGGAAGCATTCTCATCAATATATTTGGCATCATAGGAATAAAAGCCCTTCAGGTTGATTACTTCTCCGGGCAGGGATGCTTTAGCATCATCATTGCCCAAAACAGAACATTCGATCTCCCGGCCAACGATTGTTTCCTCAACGATCAATTTATGATCATATTTGAATGCCTCACTAATCGCCCGGTTAAATTCATCTTCATTATGAGCCATGCTGATTCCTACGGAAGAACCCATATTTGCCGGTTTTACAAAAAGAGGTAGCCCTAACTCTCTAGAGATTTCTTTAAAGCTGGGATTCTCATCGTTCCCCGGATATTTAAAAAGCAGAAAATACCTGGCACTTGGCAATTGAGCATCTCGAAGCAACCTTTTCATTATATCTTTGTCCATACCAACAGCCGAACCTAACACTCCTGCACCTACAAAAGGAATACCGGCTAATTTCAAAAGGCCTTGAACAGTGCCATCTTCACCGAAAGTGCCATGGAGCACAGGAAAAATCACATCCAGTTTTTCCACGCTCTTTGCCCCGTTTACTGAGACAAACAGTTTTTCACCGCCCCCGGGCACTAACGCCAGACAATCCTCCGGGTTATCCGGGCTTTCTACTTGAGCCGGGATGATCCCTTTAGCAAAGCTTTCGTCTAAAAGCCATTCACCCTTTTTGCTGATGCCGATGGTGGTGACATTATATAAATTTTTATTTATCGCATCATATACATTTTTCGCTGATTGAATCGATACCTCATGTTCCGCAGATTTTCCGCCGAAGAGAATACCGATATTAATTTTTTGATTCATCTAAAATAGCCTCCTAAAAGCGTTCGTTCCCATAATTCATATGTATTTTTTTCGACATTTATACAAAAAAATCAAAAGCGAGATAAGGGACTTCTGTATCTTCTGCAAAAAAAAAGAAAATCCTCTTCGAACGAAACAGTTTATCATGTCGTCCATTATTAAAAAACTTATTGTGAATCGTGTTTGTCCAAAACACTCCGACCCAAAGCGCCAAGCATAAAAAAGGACTCAGCAAGTTTTTTCCAAACCGCTGAGTCCTTGTTCTACCCTATTTTCTGATTTGCCCGTTTCCATAAATAATATACTTTATCGTGGTTAACGCCTCTAATCCCATAGGACCCCGGGCGTGAAGTTTCTGAGTGCTGATGCCTATTTCCGCGCCATAACCGAATTGAAAACCGTCTGTAAAACGAGTTGAAGCATTTACATAGACAGCTGCCGCATCGATTTCCTCAAGAAACTTTTGCGCATTCTCATAATTATTAGTAACAATCGCTTCAGAATGCATCGTGCCATAACAATTAATATGCTCTATGGCTGCGTCTAAGCTTTCTACCACTTTGACAGCCAAAATAAGATCCAGGTACTCAGTTGGCCAGTCTGTTTCCACAGCCTGTTTTACTCCGTTAATAATGCAGCAAGTTTTTTGACATCCCCGCAATTCCACTCCCAGTTCCTCTAATTTTTTATGCAAAAGAGGAAGAACCTGCGGTGCAATTTCTTGGTGGATCAACAATGTTTCCATAGCATTACATACCCCGGGCCGGTGAGTCTTGGCATTGACCGCAATATTAACAGCCATCTCCAAATCGGCATCACTGTCTATATAGGTGTGACAATTACCCAAACCCGTTTGAATTACCGGTACTGTCGCATTATTGATTACATTTTGAATTAATCCTGCCCCACCTCGAGGAATCAAAACATCAAGATATCTATTCATCTTTAACATCATATCTACTGCTGCCCGGTCTCGTGCATTGATTGATTGGACACTCTCCGCCGGCAACCCTGCATCTCCCACGGCCTTGCTGATGATATCGGTGATCACTTGATTGGAATTAAAAGCTTCGGAACCACCGCGCAGGACAACAGCATTTCCCGTTTTCAGACATAGACCAGCTGCATCTGCTGTCACATTTGGCCGGGCTTCATAAATAATCCCAATAACGCCAAGGGGTACCCGCTTTTTCCCTATCATTAATCCATTTGGTCTTTTCCACATGCCTGTTACTTCGCCTACCGGGTCAGTTAAAGATTTAAGAGCCGTCAGCCCGTGGGCCATATCTTTAATGCGCCCTTCATTTAACATTAAACGATCCAGTAAAGCGCGAGGTAATCCCTTTTCTACTCCCAAATCCAGATCCTTTTGATTTGCTTCCAGAATGCGGGATGTATTGTCTACTAAAGCATCCGCCATCATTTGGAGAGCATGATTCTTTTCTGTTTCGGAAGCCTTTGCCAGTACCCGAGCTGCCTTTTTAGCATTCTGCCCGATCTCTTCCCATATTTTTTCCCAATTCATTTTACCACCTCATACTTTCAGTACCATATTATTTCGGTGCACAATATAATCATAATCCTTATGTCCTAAAATGTCTTCAATATCATGGGATTTATGTCCCATAATCATTTTTACGCTCTCAGTATTATAATTAATGATACCTCGGGCAAATTCATTATGTTCTGCTGTCTGAATGCTCACCATATCCCCAGGTTCAAAATTACCTTCAAACCCTGTCACACCTATCGGCAGCAAACTCTTACCACCATAACGGATTGCTTCTTCTGCTCCCTTATCCACATACAAAACACCCCGTAGCTCAGCACCAAAAGCTATCCATCTTTTCCGATGCTTTAGCTTATATTCATTAGGTAAGAAAAGTGTTCCTGCCTCCCGGCCTTCTAATATATCATCCAGCACTTCCGGATGTTTTCCCTGAGCGATCACCATCGGAATACCGGAATTACCTGCAATCCTCGCTGCCTGAATTTTTGTCTGCATGCCACCGCTTCCCAGATGGGTTCCTGCACCTCCGGCCAGTGCTTCGATCTCCGGTGTAATATTTTCAATCAAGGTAATTAATTTGGCATCCGGTTGCTCCTTGGGATTACCGGTATACAGTCCGTCAATATCTGAAAGAATAATCAACAAATCCGCATCCACTAAACCGGCTACTAAAGCAGCAAGAGTATCGTTATCGCCAAAGTTAATTTCTTCCCATGCAACAGTATCGTTTTCATTAATAATCGGAATTACTCCAAAACCTAATAAGGTATTAAGTGTATTCCTGGCATTCAAATACCTTTTCCTGTCAGAGATATCCTCTCTGGTTAGTAAAATTTGGGCAACAGTCTGTCCATACTCTTTAAACATCTTTTCATACATATGAAGTAAAATCCCTTGGCCTATGGCCGCTGCTGCTTGCTTTTCCGGGATGTTTTTCGGTTTATCCTGCATTCCTAACTTTGCCATGCCTACACCAACCGCACCGGACGTTACCAAGATCATCTCTTTTCCTTGATTCTCCGCATTGGTTAATTTGCAGGTAAGCTTATTAATTAAATTTAAATCCAATTTACCGGTCCTGCATGTCAGAGTACTGGACCCCACTTTCACCACAATCCGTTTGGCCTGGACTAAATCCATATCCCTTCACCCTTTAAAAAAGTTATCCTATTTTTATTAGAAACTAAATTTTAGTACCAAAGGTTTTCTAAAATAAAAGGGGCCAAGCAATTGATTTAGTAATCGCTTAACCCCTGCTAAAACATTTGGTGCCGGAGACCGGAATCGAACCGGTACGATCTGTGAGGATCGCAGGATTTTAAGTCCTGTGCGTCTGCCAGTTCCGCCACTCCGGCATGTTTTGGAGGCGCCATCCAGATTTGAACTGGAGGATAAAGGATTTGCAGTCCTCTGCCTTACCACTTGGCTATGGCGCCCCGCTGCGAAGATTATAATAGCATAATTCATCTTGTTTTGCAAGTATATTGCCTCTAAAAATTCTCTTACTCCACAGCTA
>JAQVXR010000177.1 GCA_028709045.1 Desulfitobacteriaceae bacterium
ATGATAAGAATCTCTCCTATCAGGAGAGGGCAAGTCTCAGGGCGAGTCATGCTTACCCCATCATGGTTGCCTTCGAAAAGTGGCTGGTGAGTGAATATGACAAGGTTTTACCCAAAAGCCCGATAGGGAAAGCAATAAAGTATACTCATGAGATCTATCACCGGTTAAGCCGGTACCACCTGGATGGCAGATACCGCATAGACAATAATCTTGCAGAGAACAGCCTGAGAGGTCTGGCCCTGGGAAGAAAGAATTACCTGTTTTGCGGCAACCACGACGCTGCCGAGGATGCGGCTGTCATGTACTCGTTGCTGGGGTGCTGCAAGGCTGCCGATGTGAACTTCCGCGACTGGATGGTATATGTGCTGAGTCATATCCACGACTATGACGAAGACTACAACAGGGATCTCGCCGAACTGCTTCCTGATAACTACTCCGGTCTTAAAAACTCTAAATCGACTCCGAATGTTTTGGAGGTTTTTGAAAGTCCACTTTCATAAACCAAGAAATCATAAAATCTAATACGGGCATCACCGAATGCTTACACTGAACAGATCTTACAGTAACATTGACAATTTTAATAAAGATGCAGAAAGCTGGTTGAACAGAACCGGTAATGCAATGGTACATAATACCACCTGTAAAGTTCCCTACCAGGTGTGGTGCTCAGAATGTAAAGATCTGCAACCCTATATACCCGTAACCTCTTCAACACTTGAAAGAGGTCATAAGGTGTTAAGCACAAACAAGCTCCGTTATAAAGGAAGCCTTTACTCTCTTCCCTTTGGTACATACCGTGGTGAGGAGACCAGAGTGCTTGCTCAAGAAGAAGATGGTTCCCTGGTTATTAAAACCATGGATGGAGAACTTTTGGCAAAGCATCTTATTGCTGCAGGCCGTGGTGAAAACATTGTAAATAATAATCACCAGCGTGACAGATCAGCAAGCATTGAAAAGCTGAGCGAACAGGTAAAGAGCCGGTTCACGGATAAATCCGGTTCTGAAGTCTTCGTTGCAAAGCTACGGGAGCGTTATCCCCGTTATACACGGGACCAACTGACTGTTATGCTTGACTGCCTTGCAAAATATACACGGCAGGACTGCGATAAAGCACTTGACCTATGCCTGAGTAAAGGACTTTTCAGTGCTACCGATGTAATGGCAGGTGATGTAGTAAATTAAGATAGATACAAAATTCCTTGTCGATTGATATGTCTTGCTAATTTTGATTGAACTTCCGATAACAGTTGCTGCCTTACTCTAAATAGACCTCTAATATTATCCTCATTTTTCAATTTTTTAGTAACAAAGTATCTATAGTCTAATACAATAAAATAATCTTTATCATGAAAATAGAATATTGGAGAAATAAAAATAGCATCAGACTTATCGTCCAAATAATCAATATATTTAGCTTCAATTAAAACACCTTTTACTACCCTATCATATATGTTTTTATTCTGAGCATAATCACATAATGGGCTCACAACCATTCCTATTTTAATCCAAGATTGTTTAATCTCGTCTTTAATGTTATTAAACTCTTTTTTTACATCTGATTTCAAAACTGCCTCCACTATATCCGGATTGTCTCGTTTGATCCTTTCTTTAATTTTGAACAAAGACAAAATTAAATGTAATAATGATCTAAAAATTGGATCTTTCTCATTATCGTTATTTTGAAAAACTACACCTGGTTCACATATGTCCGAAATATTTTCAGACATATTTATTCGATAATTTATATAACCCTTAATTACTGTTTCATCCACCTTAGCTAAATCCGGCGTTAGATCTTGAGTATTTTGTATTTCTAGTGAATATAAACTCGATTCTAATGTATCAAAGAAAATAGAATTAAAAGTGTTGAAACATCCTTTTATTTTCTCATCCGAACTTGCGCCAATGAAATGTTGGCCTAAGTAAGCATGACTAAGTTTATTGATAGTATAATCGACATTTTTGTCCCAAGAATCTTGCCCATGATATACTCCAAAAATATCTTTTAGTGTATGATCAGATGCTTTGTGAATCTGATTTTCCCAACTTAGTAAATAACTATATGATGGCATTGATTGTAAAATCAAATCCAACTCTTGAATAATATCCTTTTCTGTTTGTTGTTCTTCATCTCCAAAATTAGGGAAAAAATCGGATTTAATGAATGGAATAACCCTAATTGGTGTTAGCTCTTTTAATTCATTTTCAAAAAGTCCTTCCAATGCTTTAGTATATTCTTTTTCCTGCTTACTCCAATAAATTAAACAATAAGGATAATTTATTGGAGATATGATTTTACTTAATACAGAATAAAGCATACCTCTTACTTCTTTTTCACTTGCTGTTCTATTATTCAATAAATTTAAATCAAGAAAAAGAATTCTTATATCGTTTAATGGATCATTTGGGAGATATTTCAGATCATCTCCTTTGAAAAAAGTATATGGTATTTGATTTTTTGAAAAAGTCCTCATTAAAGGCAATGCTTCATTTATTTCATTGTCAACAATTGCAATCCTACCATTAATCGGTAACAAATTTTTCATAGTTTATTTTTTTAAAGAGAAAACAACGGTAGCTCCATTCTCAAATTCTTCAGGAATTTCAAAATCCCCTTTTTCTGGAAATATTAACCTTCCTTCTTGGGCTGTCATAACCTCACTAGCAATATGTAATCCCAGTCCCATTCCTCCAGGCTTTGCTGAGACGAAAGGTTCTGTTATATCTTCAGTAGGTATTAAAAAACCTGTACCATTATCTGCGATTATAATGTATACAAATTCGTTGTCTTCAGATATATCTATTAATATTTTTTTATTGAATAATTCTTTTTTTTCTATTGCTTTAAATCCCTTTTGATCCAACCAGTAGATAGAATTGTCAATAATATTCATGAGAGTTCCAATCAAAAGATTTTTGGCAATTTTAACTTTTTCGTGTATTCTGCGATCTTTATATTTTGGAATGATTTTAATGTTATGTGAGTCCAAGCGAAATTCTGTATTAAAAATAGATTGATCTAAAATTTCTTTTAAATTCTCTTTGGTTTGGCTTGAACGCCTTATAATCTCTGAGTATCCATCAACAAGGGATGAGAGATGTCTCACTAAATGTAACACTCTTTCTGAAGCTTTTTCTGCTTTTAAGACTTTTTCAACCTCGTATATTATTTTCTCAACTTCGTGAACTACAACCGACATACTAAGTCCTGCACCAGCTGCTTTCAGTAAATTCTCTGATACTCTTTTGTAATCAAACTCAATCTTATCCAAGTATTTTATAATCTGATCCTTTACTTCACTATCCTTAATCTTTTCTTCAACATATCTTTTTGTCTCACCCAAGATACTCATTACAGGTTCAGATTTAGGCGTTGGTCCGTAAAATTCTTTTAACTTCCTTTTATCTATCATTCGTAGAGTTTCTATTAAATCCATAGAATGCCATATGGCATTCTTGAAGGCTTTGTACGCTTGGTTATCTACAAAACCTTCCCTATTTGTTTTTTCAATCAAATCAGAGCTATCCCATCTGTCTAAATAAACAGCTCCTAATATCAGATTATTACTTATTGATTTTGTAGGGTATTGAAATCTTCTATGATCAAGTTCTAACCAATCATTTTCCGATTCTCCATAATCATAAACTCTTAATTTGTCTCTAAAGACTCTTACTCCACCATTTTCTCTTAAATATGATTTTAGTCCTTTTTTATCAGATACACCTAACTTTAATATAAAGGAATCCAAATCAAATATATAACCTTTATACACTACCTTCCCTATTCTATATTCAGAGAGTGAAAATTCACTCTCATCTCGATCTTTTAAGATCTTGAACGTTTCTATTATTGGATCATTGATTGATACATTCCTATTACGCAATTTAGTCATGGTTGGCCAGGGGGTAAAATTATAATCAAAACCTACAATAGAATTTCCCTCCATAGATATCTCGAAATTAAACAAAGAGTACCCTTTGATATCTTCCCAATCCAGAAGATCATCAAACCATCCGGGTTTATCAAAAATATTAAATGATGGTAGAAATGAAGACTCTTCTTCAAAAGGAGATGCTAGTGAAGTAATTGCTCGTTTGACTTCCCTTGCAATTCCTCTTTCCCACTTATTCCATAGCTGTGATATTACAATATTTGTTCCTGTAGAATTATTCTTAAATATTTGAGGCGTTCCTCTTTCAACAATTTCAATAGGAACATCGTCTAAGTATTTGTAATCATTAAATGAAGACCAATTTATTCTGACAAATATTTCATTTGTATCAGCAGCTTTTGTTGTCATTTCAATAACACGGCCTAATTTGTGAACTCCAAAGCGACCAATTCCTTTTTCTCCTATGGGAAGTCTTTTATAAATAGGACTAACTACTCTTTTTTCAAATTGTTTCGCCTTGAAATCGCTACCTGGTTCTAACCAAACATTCTCTACAATATCAGCACTCATGCCACATCCATTATCTTCTACGATTATGATACCCTTACTTTCAGAATCGATATTTTCCATATAAATATCAACTTTACTAGCATCAGCATCGTATGAATTTTTAACGAGTTCTAGTAATGCAATACTTTCATTCTTAATTAACTGATCTCCTAATTGGAGTAAAAGCCTTGCACGAGGTTTAAATTTCGCTGTTACTCGTTTATCCTGAATTATATCTATCTTATATGACATGTTCACTAATTATCTAATGTAATGACAACAAATATATTAAATATTACTGATTTTTTGATAATGTCGTTGCAATCGAACTGCTGCGTCGCTAGTAACCGAACCGGTGAGTTAGCGTGCCTCTATAGATAGGCTCAATGTTCTTTTTAGCATCCGAGAGATGATCTAAATAGTATAAATCAGTAGCGGTTTCACTTATTCGGCACCACAATTCTCTTTTAAATTGTTCATTATCAATATCCTCATTTAGTTCTCCTTGTTTCAAGCATTAAATTCTGAATCCGTATCTTTTTACTTTTTCAAAGTTCAGTTTTGCGATGAATTTGTTCCTGTCTGTCAAGTCTTTTTTCCCTTCCGCAAGATCCTCCATAAATCTGTATTCAAAC
>JAQVXR010000021.1 GCA_028709045.1 Desulfitobacteriaceae bacterium
CTCAGCCTTATGTTACTGTGGCAGAGAACCAGCTTAAGGGGTTACGGATAGCCGTTGATCTGACTAAGGAATGGGATAAACTAGACAACGGCAGCACTCTGATAACCGGTGTTCTTGTCGTGAGAAGTAAGTTTGCACAAGAGCATCCCCAACAGCTTGCCGCATTTCTTGATGAATACAAGCTATCAACTGAATATGTCAACGCAAATATCCCTGAAGCGGCACAGCTTGTTGAAAAATATGGTATCGTTAAAGCTGCCGTTGCCGAAAAGGCCATCCCCTATTGCCATATTACCTATCTGGAAGGTGCAGAAATGAAGAAAGCGATGGGCGGATATCTCAGCGTACTCTTTGAACAAAACCCCAAAGCAGTAGGCGGGACTCTCCCTGACGATGATTTCTACTATGCTCGATAAGCGCAGGGTCGAAAAGGCGGCGTCTATAGTTTTTGCGCTGATAGTTTGGCAGATGTTTGCCACGCTTCTTGATAAAAGCTTGCTTCTTGTCACTCCGATAGCTGTGGTACAGAGACTTATCAGTCTCTCTCACCAGGCTGATTTTCTCAGTACCATTGCATTTTCTTTTGTGCGGATCGTTTTTGGATATCTACTTGCGCTGGCAGCAGGGAGCGTTTTGGCGGTCATTGCCGGAAGGTTTTATCTTGCAGAAATTATGTTTTTGCCATTTATCACAGCAATCAAGTCTGTACCGGTGGCGTCATTTATTATTCTGTGCCTTATCTGGCTGAGTTCTCAAGGCCTTTCGGTTTTTATTTCTTTCTTGATAGTGCTTCCCATCGTCTATACAAACATGCTTCAGGGGATTAAAAGCACAGATACAAAGCTACTCGAGATGGCAGAACTTTTCCGTGTGGGCTGGTTCAAAAAAATGAAATATATTTACCTGCCCGAGCTTAAACCATACCTGATCTCTGCCTGCAGCGTATCGATCGGACTATCGTGGAAAGCGGGTATCGCAGCGGAAGTTATCGGGATCCCCGATGGTTCCATAGGTGAGAAGCTTTATGAGGCAAAGGTTTATTTAAGCTCCGGCGATTTGTTTGCTTGGACGGCGGTGATAATTGTAGTCAGCATTGCATTTGAAAAACTATTTTTGTATCTCCTTAAATGGGTTTTTCTAAGATTGGAGAGATCATAATATGGATATTATTGTTTCCGATCTTTCAAAAAGTTTTGGTGCAAATTGTGTGCTGGACAGGTTTAACGCAATATTTCCCGAGCATGGGATGACTTGTATAATGGGACCGTCCGGCTGTGGAAAGACCACTCTCATAAATATTCTTATGGGCTTGATTAGTCCTGACAGCGGCACGGTTTTTGGCGTACCCAGGTTAAAAAGTGCTGTCTTTCAAGAAGATCGTCTTTGTGAAGGCTTCAACGCCGTTTCAAATGTACAGTTTGTGTGCGATAAAATGGTTAATAGAAGTCGGAACATTTTACATCTTGAAAACATCGGGCTTAAAGACAGTTTAAATCAGCCCGTACGAGAGCTTAGCGGTGGTATGAAGCGCAGGGTCGCCATTGTCCGGGCAATAATCCCGCAAAGTGATATCTTGTTTCTCGATGAGCCCTTCAAGGCTCTTGATGATGAGACAAAGAAGGTGACCATGGATTATGTCAAAGATAATACAAAGGGGCGAACAGTTATTATGGTCACCCACGACATTAACGAAGCAAAGGCTATGGGCGGACAATTGCTGACGATGAGCGGAAAGAACAACAATGACAATTAAACTAAGTCAGATATCATAGGCACCATTTATATTTTATTTCCTAAAGCATCAGTTCCAAAAGTAAAATGTGTACAAAAAAACCGGGTTCAAAATTTGAATCCGGTTTTTTCATGATCATTATAATACTATTTTATCCCTAAGAAAATTTCCCCATCAATATGGTCAATTTTGAGGCCATCATTGCCTTCATCTACCGAGCCGTTTATGTTGTAAAAGACCATCTTGATTTTTATATTGGCAGTATCATCAGTAAAAATCATATTTTCCTGGTCGGGACTGTCAGTGGTGCCCGGTTTAATATTTGTCGACATATTACTGCCGTAGTTATCGTACAATGATTGCACATATTTTCTTAAATCATACCGGTAGATTTCCATGTTGTTATTTTCGATGATCAGCTGGTTATTGTTGTCTAGAACAAGTTGCACATTACCTTTTTGTGTGTTGATTTCTCTTTCAAAGATATTTTGGCTGTCGGGATTGTATCGGAAAGCTTCCAGCCGGAAATATACATCATACCCGGTAATTTCTACGGGGAGTCCTCTTTCTAAGTGATAGCCGAAATAATTATTTTGTAAACCTCCGGCGTAAACCTCTGGGAAACCAAAAACATTCTTCATTTGATTCATGGTGAAATTATCCGGAAGATACTTTAAATCACTCAATTCGTGAGACCTGTCAAAATACCGTAAAACCCCGCTGATTTCCTGCTGGTCGTAAGTATCTACAGTGTAGTTACCTTTTTCCACTATCCCATCTTGGATCATATCATATTTGGATGCAATCTGAAAAAATCTATTGCTTTGGCTCATTTTAGAGACTTCAAAAGCGCTCCAGGGTCCAAAAACTGATAATAGAGCAAATATTGCCAAAGTGATGGGAAGTACCAGGTTGTTTCTTTTGTTGAAATTGAGATAGATCATCATTGCTGTCGACCAGAGGCCGATGGCTAGAATAAAATATCTGTTTTCTGTGAAACCGAATTCACCGATACGGATACCGATTGAAATAAACATCATCCCCAGGAGAGGGAAAATTAATTTGGTTAAGGAAGCTGTAAAGATACGTACCCATTTATTCTGTTCTCTAAAAGGTGAGACGAAGAAGATGGCGGCAATTGCTGCAGCTGTGTAAGAAACCACCAGGTAAGAGACGATTCCTTTTGGCCACACTTGAGTAATGATAATTTTACCGAAATAAAGATATAAGACTATTGTGTAAACTGTAATGACAGGTAGAACTATGTATAAGAGCATTATTTTGAAAACCTTGTTAAAATCTGCTGTGATAAAGTTATCTTCAATATAAGGAAGGGAATAGAGAAAATGCAGCGGAGCAAAGACCAGCCAGGCTAATACCCATGTTTCCGCATAAATTTCTGAGTCCATTCCGCTAATTAACAGAGATTTAATTGCAAACAGGATGGCCATCAATCCCAACCCTAAGACAACAGTATAAAAAACTGTTGTGGCGGCTCGACTGATTACGTTGATTACGTAAACTTCAAAATGATTTCTTTTGGGAAGGTAAGGAATAAATAAAAAGGCCAGAATCATTGCTCCGGTAATCAAAAGGAGGCGGGTTATCGGGACCATACCTGTGCTTGTAAACAAAAACTGGTAGTATAGGTATAATACGGCTGCTGCTGCAATAGAAGTGCCAATTTTTAAAGTGATATTTTTATCCTTCCCAAGTTTTTCCAGTATGAGAGCAATGCTTAAGGAAAGAGGAATTCCCATAACCATCACTCCGGTTAGCCGATCAAGAATGTCTGAGATATCCTTCAATTGCTGATAGGGAACTTCTATTCGGTAAATAATTATGGCTGCAAGGCCAAAGAACAAGATAAGCGTGACAGGAAACCTTTGAAAAGTATCGGAGATTGCCTGAGGGCCCGATTTCAAGTAGCGTTTCCAGGTGTCGAGAGAGCTAAAACTCATTATTCATCACCTCATTAAGTTTGAGTATACATCAACCATATAATAATCTATATATTAGACGGAAGGAAGCGTAAAATGTTCCGACCAAAATATGTAGGATAACAACGGGAAATTTTTTGTCTAAGTTGATTCCTGTTTGCCTCTTTTGTTTACTTATCACACGGGATGCCTACGTTGACATCCCCCCTACGGGGGGATTAAAATTTTTACATAACAAGTCTGGGAAGAGGGTTTGTATTGAGAAATGAGGATGCCCAGTGTCCCTATTAGGGTTCTGGTTATTCCCAAGATACGTGGGAAACAGTCAGCGATAGTCCAAAACCCCATTACGTAATGTCCTATGGGGTTTTTGTATGTCCGGTTTTTTAGACACCTGATTGGGAAATCAAATAAGCAATTGGTGTCCGTATATATATATTGTAGAAAAGGAAAATATTGATTCGTCATGAATATAGTAAATGTCGCAAATAATTAGAATAGGAAGAAAAAGTATATATAAAGTCAAAATCAGCTACTTGATTCTTATTTTATGTGATGTTGAAGAAAAATTAATAGTATAGTCTTTAAATATTTTTGAAAGGATTGGTGGGCGATTTGACGGAGCAGGATAATTTATTCCAAGCAGAACTATTGGAACAAATTGTACAGGGAGTGGATGAAGGAATTGCTGTAATAACGGATTATGGTGCCATCCGGTTATGTAATGAACAATTCTCAAACCTGCTGGGCAATTTTGTGTCTGACATGAGAGGCATGCTTCTTCATGAGATTTTGCCCGGTGTAAAAATGGATCTTCCCAGCCAGCAGTACCGGTTGGCTAGACTGGAGAAGGCATTAAATATTAAATTTAGAAGCCTGCAGTATGGCAGTAAAGGCTACCGCTTGGTAATAATTTCTGAAGTTAATAGTGGGGGCGAAGAAGAAAGATTATTAATTGAATCGGCGAGAACAGTGCTCGACAATATTGATGAAGGAGTAATTATTGTAGATGCTCAGAGTCGAGGTGTTTACTACAATGATGTCCAGCTGGAGTTTGACAGTTTAGAATTAGACAAAGTATTAGGCCGGTATACTTGGGATGTTTATCAATTCGATCAGAATATGAGTATGCTGTTAAAAGTTTTGCAAACCGGGAAACCGGTGGGTGATTATATTCATTATTACATTACTAATGGAGGCCGGTATGTCCAGGTAACGGGCAGAAATTATCCTGTGAAAATCGGAGATAAGGTAATTGGTGCTGTAGCCATTTATCGAAACCTTAAAAAAAGCGATCAAATGGTGGCAAAAATTGTTGAACTACAGAAAAAGTTATCTGAAAAGAAGAAGGGTGCTGAAACGTTATCAGGTACAAATACTCTTGAAAGTGGGTATTATTCTTTCGACAGTATTATCGGTAATAGTATCCCTATGCAGCAGAGTGTGAGTTGGGCACAAAATGCGGCCCAGACTCTTTCTTCCGTCTTTCTCTGTGGTGAGACCGGTACCGGCAAAGAAATGTTTGCCCAAAGCATCCATAACGCCAGCTGTCGGGGTCAGATGCCTTTTATTGCTATCAATTGTGCAACCATTCCGGAAAACCTTTTGGAAAGCATTCTTTTTGGCACTGTCAAGGGTATTTTTACTGGTGCTACAGATCGAAAAGGCCTGTTCGAAGAAGCCCATGGAGGAACTTTATTTTTGGATGAGATCAATTCGATGCCTATTACCTTGCAGGGTAAATTATTAAGGGTACTGGAAGAGAAAAAAGTCCGACGCTTGGGGGGGAAAGAAGAAATTCCGGTAGACGTTAGGTTAATCAGCAGCAGCAATATTGATCCGGATCAAGCAATACGGGAAGAAAAATTACGTAATGATCTGGTATACCGTTTAGCGGTGGTAACCATTAAAATTCCCCCTCTCCGGGAGCGGCGGGATGATATAAAACTTTTAGTCGATTATTTTATCAATAGTTTTAATCAGATACTTGGAAAACATATTCAGAAAGTTTCTCCGTCTATGTACAAAATGATGATGAAATACCACTGGCCGGGAAATGTGCGGCAGTTGAAAAACTGGGTTGAGTGTGCGATGAACTTAGTTCCTAAGTATGAAACTGTCTTAGATAACAAATATGTTTCCAATAATTTTAATTGCTTTACTACTGCAACAGTTGGTGAGAAAAAAAGTGAAGGCAAGGTGTTTTCTGAAAGTAGGCAAAGTGTTTTCGAGGAAATCAAAGAGCAGGAACGTTTGATGATTGAAGAAGCACTGCGCCGTCACATGGGCAATATTACCAGAACCGCTAAGGAAATGGGAATTAAAAGGCAGTCTCTTCAGTATCGAATGAAAAAATACGGGATAAAATGACAGCCGAAAATCGCATAATATTAAATAAAATTTAGCAGATTTCTGCTAAATTTTGCTTTTTGGCCTGTTCAATAAGCCAGCCGATTATGGATTTGTCGTGATTTGGCCTATTGGCACGAAAATTGCAAATATTTTCATAATAGAAAGATTAGAAGAGACGGATAATTCCATGGTGTCGTACCAAAGCTTAAGAAATTACAAAGGAGGGCTTAGTTTGAACAAAGAAGAGATTCTCGGTAAGCTGACTGAGGGTGTCGTAGAAGGGGACGAGGATCTTGTTGCGGAATGGGTCGAGAATGCTATTGATGCCGGAATGGAACCGCTTGATATTATTAATGAAGGGCTGACCAAAGGCATTCAAATCGTTGGAGAACGCTTTGCTTCGGGCTTCTATTTTTTACCGGATCTCCTTTTGGGAGCTAAGGCTATGGATGTGGGAATTAAAAAACTTGAGCCGCTTCTCGCTGGGAAAAACCGGGAGTTTGTCGGTCGGGTTTTGATGGGAACTGTGGAAGGCGACTTGCATGAGATAGGCAAAAATATCGTGATTATGATGTTGAAGACAGCCGGCTTTGAAGTCATTGATCTGGGAGTGGATGTACCGGCGAGTACCTTTGTTAATAAAGTTAAAGAAATAAAGCCGGATATCATTGGTATTTCTGCTCTTTTAACCACTACCGTCAACCGACAGAAAGAAATTATTGAGCTTTTAATTGAAGAAGGCTTGAGAAGTAATATTAAAGTGATAATTGGCGGTGCTCCCATCAACCAGGCTTGGGCTGATAAAATCGGTGCCGATGGGTATGCGGAAGATGCTAACGTTGCGGTGGAAGTTGCAAAAAAATTACTGGGCATAACAGCCTAGACAAGAAAGGGTGAGGCAAATGCAGTGGCTGAACTTTTTTTCGGAAGAAGAGCTGTTAAAGGTACATGAGGCCAGTTTGGATATTTTAAAGAAAATTGGAATCGGTACTAAATCAGACAGGTTGAAAACTCTCCTTTTGGATCATGGCTGTCATACTCAAGGGGAACGAATTTTGTTTACCCAGGATGTAATTGATCAGGGCATGAAAACGGCGCCGGCTTGTTTCAATCTTTATGGGCGAAGCAATAGGCCAGCTCTGGAAATCGGTAAAAAAAAGGCTTATGCTCAAACATTGGTTGGTGCCCCTTCCGTGGTAGACTTGGATTCAGGCGAGAGAAGAGATGCTGTTTTAAAGGACTTGGCTGATAATACAAGATTGGCCGATGCCCTTGATTATATCAATATTATTTCCCCGCTCTTTCCCCGGGACGTTCCTCAAGAAATTATTTTGACGGTGGAAACTGCTACCCTCTTACGTAATTCCACCAAACCTTTCAGCATTTGCATTGAGTCATCCCGGGAATTGAAATATATTTTAGATGTTTTAATTGCTGTTGCCGGAAGTGAAGCCCAGCTCCGGGAAAAACCGTTGGCTACTTTGCCCATATCGCCGTTAAGCCCGCTGGATTATGGTCTTCATCCCGCGGAAGCCCTTTTAGATGTGGCTGATGCAGGTTTGCCCCTTGGGATAGAACCATGTCCCCAGATGGGGGCGACAGGTCCGATGACGCTGGTGGGCACTGTGGCTATGCACAATGCTGAAATGCTTGCGGGGGTTATTGCCGCTCAGCTTTATAAACCAGGTAGTCCTGTTACTATGTCGTCTCGGGCAACTTTTATGGATATGAGATCCGGTTTGGGGCTTTGGGCGATGCCGGAATTAGGTTTGGCTGGAGCAGCCCTAAACCATTTATCCAGGTATTATAATGTCCCCTGTGCTCCCGGTGGTTTTTCCGGGGCATCAAAGGTGGCAGACATGCAAAGCGGTTATGAACACCTTTATAATTCCTTATTGGAAGCTTTAGCCGGCAGTGATATCGTAGGTTCGGCAGGTTCATTGGACAATGCGTTGATTTCCTGCTATGTGATGTTGGTTCTGGACAATGAAATATCTTCCGTAGTTCAGCGTACTTTAAGAGAGTATGAAGTCTCTGAGGATACTCTGGCTGTAGATGTTATTAAAGAAATTATTGAAACGAAAAGCAATTTCCTCCAGCATAAGCACACGAGGAAGTATCTCCGCGCCGGTGAATTATGGGTGCCATCCATTAGCGAAAGAGGCACTTTTGAACAATGGGCTGCCAAAGGAGAAAAAATTGAAGAAAAAGCCAGGTCAAGAGCAAAGCAAATCTTGGCCACTTACCAAGTAGAACCGTTAAGCCCTGAAGCAGATAAGGAAATTGATCGTGTCTTAGAAAGGGCAAAAAAGGAACTTAGATAACTTGATTATTATTCAAATGTATTCTGCCAGACACCGAGTGAGCCGGATTTTTTCGGTGTCTGGCAATAAACCTTTATTTTATTATAATATCTACTTCTTTATTCACATCAAACATGATCATCACAACAAATCACATCGCTTATTCACACCATATAACAAAGGGACTAGCTCTTTAAAGTTCTAATTTCTCACCATTTTCCATACAGTAGTCTTTTTAGTGGTATAACAATTAGATTATCTTGACAAAGCGTAGCTGTACAATCGTAGTTTTCCTCTGAAAGTGAAATTTTAATTAGCTTTGGACAAAAACTCGCATAATTTGACATAAGTATTAACCTATGTTTCCTGAGGGCGCTGGTTTTGTTTTATCAGGAAAGGAGGTGAAAGTTAAGTTCTTTTAAATCGGCAGCGGGCAAGTTAAATAAAAAAGGAGGGCATGAAATGAGAAAAGTACCCCTTGACCCAAAAGTTTTTTGGCCGTCATTTATTGTCACAATGGCTTTAGTTTTTGCTATGATTATTAACCCGGAAGCGGGCAGCAGAGTAGTTAATGCTGCATTTGCCATTGTTACCGGAAAATTTGGCTGGCTATTCTTGATTTTTTGCGTATTTTGTTTTTCTTTTTTGCTCTGGCTGGCCTTTGGTCGTTACGGAAGTGTAAAATTTGGACGTCCGGACGAGAAACCTGAGTTTTCCTATTTCAGCTATATTGCCATGCTTTTCTGTGCCGGAATCGGCGGCGGTATCATGTATTGGTCATTTGTGGAACCTATATATTACTTTGATGGTCCTCCCCTTGGACTGGAACCGGGTTCTGTTTTGGCTGCCGAGTGGGCGGTCATGTATCCGCAGTTTCACTGGGGGTTTAGTGCTTGGGCGATTTATGCAATTTTAACATTCCCAATTGCCTACTCAATGTGGATTAGAAGGGATCCGTATATTAGAATGAGTACGTCATCCAAAGGGGCTCTTGGTAAGCTGGCTGACGGCTGGCTGGGTACGCTCTTTGATGTGCTGGTAGTCTTCGGTATTATTGGTGCTGTCGGTACTTCATTGGGGCTGGGGGTTCCGCTTATTTCTTCTCTATTTAGTTATCTCTTTGGCGTACAAGAATCCATGCTCCTGAATATATTTATCATTGCCCTTTGGACTTTGCTTTTCGGGTTTAGTGTCTATAAGGGGTTAACTAAGGGGATTAAGGTTCTCAGCGATATTAACATATATCTGGCAATCATTTTTGCGGTCTTTATTCTATTGGCCGGGCCGACTGTATATATCCTTTCTATGTGGACGAACAGTTTCGGTGTGCTTTTGGATAACTTTTTCCGGATCAGTTTTTGGATGGATCCGGTTGCTAAAGGCGGTTTCCCCGAAGCCTGGACAGTTTTTTACTGGGCCTGGTGGATCGCTTATGCTCCAATGATGGGATTGTTTGTTGCTCGGATTTCCAAGGGACGTACCATTAAAGAGGTTGTTATTGCCGAATTGATCTTCGGAACATTGGGCTGCTGGGTTTATTTTGGGATTATGGGATCCTTTGGTATCTATGTCCAATGGAATGAATTGGCTCCGGTTTCCGAACTGTTGGCAGGTGGTTTTGGTCCTGCTATTATTGGGATTCTAAACACGCTGCCTTTAGGCACTTTGCTCATCATTGTTTTTACCATTATGGAATTCATTTTTTTGGCAACTACACTTGACTCATCTGCTTATATTTTGGCGTCCGTTTGTTCTAAAGACATAGCAGCTGGTGAAGATCCTGCCCGTTGGCATAGACTTCTATGGGCGTTAATTTTAGCTCTGACCAGTGTGGGACTCTTAATGGTGGGTGGATTGCAGACGGTACAGACAGCCTCCATTGTTGTTGCCCTGCCGTTGATTCCGGTGATGATAATCATGGCATTTTCCGCATATAGATGGCTGAACGAAGACTTCGGCCCGACCCTTGCACCAAAAATTATTGCAATTGATTATCAGCCCGGGCAGCAACAGGTAGTTGTGGAAGCCACAGCTGTTGCAGACACAAATAAAACTGTCGGTGCTCCGACTGATACTGAAGGAGTAAAAATGTGATTTGATTTATTCATTAATTACTGAAGGGAAAGAACCTAGATAAATAAAATCTTAGCCACGTCGAAATTTGACGTGGCTTTTATTTGGGCTTTGTTGCCAAGAAGGAATATCTATCGTACAATTAACAAGATATTTATCTTGAGGGAATTATAGACAGGAAATCAAGAAATTATTTTAGGTTGGATAAATTTTCATAAGGTACAAATAATATAAAAAATTAAAGGAGTAAAAAGTGTATGGTTAGTTTTTTAGAGATGGGTTTAAGTGACCCGGTTATTCGGGCAATCGTTGACATTGGTTTTGAAGAACCAACGCCTATTCAGGGAGCGACTATTCCCCTGGCTATTGAGGGACGTGATCTTATTGGACAAGCCCAGACCGGGACCGGTAAGACAGCAGCCTTTGGGATCCCTCTCATAGAGAAAATGGATATGGAGATAGAATTTGTTCAAGGTTTAGTAATTACTCCCACCAGGGAACTTGCCATCCAAGTAGCCGAGGAATTAAATAAAATCGGACGCTTTAAGGGTGTTCGCTCTTTGCCGATTTACGGAGGCCAGGATATTAACCGCCAAATCAGAAGCCTAAAAAACAGGCCCAAATTAATTGTGGGGACCCCGGGACGCTTAATGGACCACTTAAGAAGAAAGACAATTAAATTGCATGAGATAAAAATGGCTATCCTGGATGAAGCTGATGAAATGCTTAATATGGGTTTTATTGAAGATATCGAAACCATCCTGCGGGAAGTTCCGGAAAGCCGCCAAACCCTGCTTTTCTCTGCGACAATGCCAAGACCTATTCAAATTTTGGCACAGCGGTTTATGCATAGTCCGGAGTTAATCAGCATCAAAAACAAAGAGGTTACTGTACCTGATACGGAGCAAATCTATATTGAAGTTTCGGAAAGACAAAAGTTTGATATTCTCTGCCGCCTTTTGGACATCCAATCTCCCGATCTTGCCATCATTTTTGGCCGGACGAAAAGACGGGTAGATGAACTTCAGGAAGGCCTTAATACCCGAGGGTATTCCACTGAAGGAATTCATGGCGACTTGAACCAATCAAAACGGGACAGCGTCCTTCGTCATTTTCGGGAAGGTACGACCACAATATTGGTTGCGACAGATGTAGCCGCCCGGGGGTTGGATATCGCCGGAGTGACCCATGTATATAATTTTGATGTTCCTCAGGACCCTGAAGGTTATGTTCATCGGATCGGCCGTACGGGACGGGCAGGTAAAGCCGGTCTTGCGGTAACGTTGGTAACACCCCGAGAAATGGGGCATCTGGAGTTAATTGAGAAAGCGATTAAACGCAAAATAGCACGCAAGCCCATTCCAACCCTGATTGAAGCAATTGAAGGCCAGCAGCGGTTGACAGTGGACAAATTGATAAGAGCGGTAGAAGAGGGCGGCAACAGACAGTACAGGGAATTGGCCGAAGATTTGCTGGGGCAAACGGAGCCTGTAGCTCTATTATCTGCAGCACTGAAATTGCTCACGAAACAACCTGATACCACTCCGGTAAAAATTACTGAAGAGCCGCCTCTGCGGACCAGGAAGCCGTGGAGTAACAAAAAAAACAGGCAGCCGGAATTCAGGAAACGAGTAGCCGAACGAGGTTACGGTAAGCCGGAGCGGAAAAGGCAAAAGCCTGTGAAGAAAAATTCTTGGTAAAATATTCTTAAGAGAAGTAGCTTAATTGACATAAATCAAGTTTTTGTATATAATTTGGCTAATTGATATCTATAGAAACAATGATTGGAAGCAGTAGATCGTTCAGGATTTCAGAGAACCGGCGGTTGGTGCGAGCCGGCAATCCATAGCGGTTGAACTCGTCCATGAGTTATGCAGGTGAACAAAGTAGTCTGCATCGGGTGCAACCCGTTATCAGCAATGAAGTGGGTAAAATGGTAAACAGTTACCTTTTTATAATCAACGTGGGTGGTACCGCGGGAGAAGCCTCTCGTCCCAAAGGGACGGGAGGTTATTTTTATTTTTTTATGGTAAGCGGTTTTTGAAGGAGGATTATATATGGATGTCAGGTATGACTTCAAAACAATTGAGACCAAATGGCAGGAGCACTGGGAAAAAACAGGCGTGTACCGGGTGACGGAGGATCGAAACAAGCCTGAGTATTACTGCCTGGAAATGTTTCCTTACCCATCAGGGAATTTGCACATGGGGCATGTGCGCAATTATTCCATCGGAGATGTGGTTGCCCGCTTTAAAACAATGCAGGGCTATAATGTACTACATCCGATGGGCTGGGATTCCTTCGGACTTCCGGCGGAAAACGCGGCAATTCAAAGGGGTATTCACCCTTCTCTTTGGACGAAGGATAATGTTAAGAATATGAAGCGGCAGCTTAAGTCCATGGGCTTTAGCTACGACTGGGATCGGGAAGTGACAACCTGCTTGCCGGACTATTACAAATGGACCCAGTGGCTGTTTTTGCAATTATATAAAAACGGTCTGGCCTATAAAAAGAAAGCAGCAGTTAATTGGTGCCCCTCCTGTGTTACCGTTCTGGCCAACGAGCAGGTGGTAGACGGGGGTTGTGAGCGTTGCGGGGCTGAGGTAGAAAAGAAAGACTTAGAACAATGGTTCTTTAAGATTACAGATTATGCCCAACGCCTTTTAGATGATTTAGAGAAATTGCCCGGCTGGCCGGACAAAGTAAAAATCATGCAAAACAACTGGATCGGCCGGAGCGAAGGGGTAGAACTGAAATTTACTGCCGCTGGGACGAAAGATCCACTGCCCGTATTTACTACCAGGCATGATACCATTTTCGGTGTCACATACATGGTTTTGGCACCGGAACATCCTATGGTGGCAAAGCTGACGGCAGGAACAGAGTACGAAAAGGATGTCAAAGCTTTTGTCCGAAAGGTTCAGCAGTTGTCAAACATCGATCGGACTTCCGATGCCTTGGAAAAGGAAGGGATGTTTACCGGTGCTTATGCTGTTAATCCCATGACCGGAGAAAATGTACCTATATGGATCACCAATTATGTACTGATGGATTATGGTACCGGTGCTGTGATGGGTGTACCTGCCCATGACCAGAGAGACTTTGATTTTGCTCGGAAATACGGCCTGGACATAAAGCCTGTGATCAATCCGCCGGATGCAGACTTGACCGAAGAAACGATGGCCTGTGCCTATGACGAACCGGGAATCATGATCAATTCCGGTGAGTTTAACGGCCTGCCAAATGAAGAAGCTATGGTGAAAATGGCTGACTTTATGGAAGCGAAAGGCCTGGGGAAACGGGTTATCAATTATCGGTTGCGTGATTGGCTGATCTCCCGCCAGCGTTACTGGGGAGCTCCTATTCCCATTGTCTATTGTGAAAAATGCGGTGCTGTGGCAGTTCCTGATGATCAGCTGCCGGTAATGCTCCCAACGGATGTGGAATTTAAACCGGCTGGCGAGTCTCCTCTTCAGACCAGTGAAACTTTTGCCAAAACCGCCTGTCCGAAATGCGGAGGACCTGCTACCCGGGAAATGGATACCATGGATACCTTTGTGTGTTCCTCCTGGTATTTCTTGAGGTACTGCGATGCTCAAAACGGCCGGGAAGCTTTTTCTAAAGATAAAGTTGATTACTGGATGAATGTGGACCAGTACATCGGTGGTGTGGAACATGCCATTCTCCACCTTATGTACGCCCGGTTTTTTATGAAAGTGCTGCATGACTTAGGTTTGGTATCAGCCGAAGAGCCTTTTGAAAATCTTCTTACCCAGGGGATGGTCTTAAAGGATGGCAGCAAAATGTCCAAGTCAAAAGGCAATGTGGTCAGTCCGGAAGAAATTATCAATCAGTATGGTGCGGATACTGCCCGTATGTTTATTCTTTTTGCTGCTCCGCCGGAAAGAGACCTGGAATGGAATGACCAGGCAGTGGAGGGTTGCTACCGATTTTTGAATCGGGTATGGCGATTGGTAACGGGCTGTATGGAGAATATAACCGGGGAAATTAATAGGAACGCTGAGCTTAATAAGGCTGACAGGGATCTGCGTCGAGTTGTTCACCAGACAATTAAAAAAGTAACGGAAGATATCGGCAACAGGTTTAATTTTAATACCGCCATCAGTGCTGTGATGGAATTGGTTAATGCCATGTATGCATACCGGGAAAAGGTACCGGCAGCGGAACAAAATTCAGCTGTTATCAAAGAAGCGGTAGTCAATTTGCTTGTGCTACTGGCTCCCTTTGCCCCTCATATTACGGAGGAACTGTGGCATTTGACGGGACATGAGGAAAGTGCCCACAAACAAGAGTGGCCTAAATTTGATCCGGATGCTCTTGTACTCGACAGCGTTACCATTGTGGTACAGGCCAACGGAAAAATCAGGGACAGAATAGAGGTTCCTGCTGACCTTGATAGGGAGGCTCTAAAGGAGAAAGTACTCTCCAGTGAAAAGCTGGCTGCTTGGACCGGGGGAAAAACTGTTGTAAAAGTAATTGCCGTTCCCAATAAATTGGTAAATATTGTAATTAAATAACATTTCAGGCAGGAGAACGAAAGCCCCCCGGCGTATTAATTATTATTCTACGCTAGGAGGCTTTTCTTTTGTGTTTTCTGAAATAAAAAGACAGCATATAATCGTATTTATTGTGATGCTGGCTGTGCTTTTTGGCGCAGGTGTTAAATACGGCAGGGGCTTAGAAGAGACATCGGCTGCACCGGTTACTGTGGTACAGGCAGATGATCGGGAGATTTCGAGCACGGAAGAAGAAAAAGAAGTTACCGTGCATGTGGCAGGCTTTGTTTTTAATCCGGGAGTATTTACTTTTAAAGAAGGAAGCAGAGTGATTGATGCAGTTGAAAAAGCCCAGCCTAAGCCAGAGGCGGATCTGGACGCTCTTAATTTGGCAAAGAAGCTTGTGGACCAGGAACGAGTTGTCGTTCCCTGCCGGATGGAAGCAGGTTCTTCTCCTGGGATTGTTATTCCAACTGGTGGGCAATCAGATGGACAGAGTGCGTCTGGCGGACAAACGGTTAATATTAACACAGCCGGTGAGGCGGAACTGGAAACTCTACCTGGCATTGGCCCGGCAAAGGCAAAAGCTATTATTCAGTATCGGGAAGAAACAGGTTTTTTTAACTCCATCGAGGAGATAGAGGAAGTTCCGGGGATCGGCCCGGCCACCTTTAACAATCTCAAAGACAAAATTATGATTTAAAGATTTAGGATTCACTCCAGCCAGGCACTGATCGTGTTTTTAGCTAACGGGGAAACAGAATACACCTCAGGCTGCGGGCAGTCTTTACCTGAAACCAGTTCCGGCCCGGGAAGACGGAAGTTTCTACAGGTTGAATTTATCCGGTTAACATTACGCCAAATATTAAGGCAATTTTTATACTGCATTCGGGTGGCAACGACAGGGCTGTGAAAAATGCCCCATGGGGCCAGAGGCCGGTCGGATTCGGGCGTTGCCTGGGCACAGGCTATTACCAGCCGGACGTTTTTTTGTCCGGGATAGCTCATTTTTGACCGGTAGACTATAACACCGTTTACCATAAATTTGATTCTGTTTTGGTCCCGCGAGTCAATCATCAGGCAAATGTCAATCGTATCTCCGTCTTGATATTGAACCGGTGCCTTCATGTCGACAGGTTCGTTGGATTCAGGTGCAGCATTGACAAACCAGTGCCAGCCTCCGGCGAAGAAGTCACTTTGCTTGGTGGAAATACCACACTCAAAAGGCCCAAGGCCGCAATAAAAATTGATAAAGTCTCCTTCATGGGCCATAGACTTTCCGGCGGGGAGGGTAAGATGAGCGCGGAGTCCTTTAACATTTCTTTTCTTCAATTCCACCCGGACAAATTTTGCGTATTCTTTAATTAAAACCATCTCCTTAATGAAGCCGGTATTATTTTGACAATCGTGTCAGTCCATTTTCATCTTGTTTTTATATTCTTATGTTGTTAGGATAAATTAAGGACAGACCTTAAATAGAATGATGCAAAGAGTTTTATTTTTTCATACAATTGGATTTGCTTTTGGGATTGCACTGGGAAATATTTTAAATATTCCAGTGTATTTTGCGTTTCTTTCTGCCATTATTTCCGGCGTAATGTCTCTAATCATAATATGGTTTCGGGGCCCAGTTAAGCTAACGGTAATTTTTACCTTGGCAGTTGGATTTTTTTGGGTGCAGGTAAATTCATCCCAGTACCTTGTTACTCCATTTTTAGTGGGAGATAAGGTGGAAATACAGGGTTTAGCCATAAGCAAACCTGTTCCCGCCGGCTCCGGGCAGGTATTTGCTCTTCGTCCCGATATCGTTAACAGCAAAGAGTATATTGGTTCCGGCCGAATAAATGTATTTGCTGAGGAAGGACAGGTCGTTCATTATGGAGATGTCGTTAACATCAAGGGGAAGGTGCTACCGGAAAATGGAGCGACAAACCCAAATCAGTTTGATTATGGCGCCTACTTAAAAAGAAAAGGAATAGTTGCGGCAGTTAGTACCGCATACGGGGGCAGCATAAAGCTAATTGAACGGGATCAGGGTAATTTCTTTTTGAAACAGGTTTATATTCTTAAAGGTAAAATGGATATGGTCTTGGCGCATCTTCCTCCCCGGCAGCAAGGATTTGTTAGCGGAATGCTGTTTGGGGAGAAAAACCAATTGACCTATCAGGAAAGAACTATACTATCTCAGACCGGTTTAATGGATGCTTTTGCCGTTTCCGGAATGCACATGGGGTTTGTTGTGTTGTTGGCCGGTTATCTCGCCTACATACTTAAGGCAGGTAAATGGGCCAGACTTTTTGTCGTAGGGTTGGCAGTCCTTTTTTATGCGGCGGTGACCGGTTTTACGGCATCTGTTGTCAGGTCCGGCTTGATGGCGGTAATAGGGCTGTTGGCCTATTCATTGGGGGAAGAAAAGGATATTCCTACCGCAATGGCAGCTGCAGCACTGCCCATCCTGATTTATCGCCCACTGGATTTGTTTGATGCCGGGTTTCAGCTTTCCTTTGTTGCTGCTTGGGGAGTTATCTATCTGACACCCATGACAAAAGAATGGCTGCCCGGGAAGGGCCCCTTAGCCCAAGCCTTAGCCGCCGCTATCGCCGCTCAATTAGCGATGGCCCCGTTAATAGCCTATTACTTTAATGTGCTCACCTTGGCCGGGTTGATATTAGGCATATTGGTAGCAGCACCTGTCGGCCTGGTAGTTTTATTGGGACTGGTTTCTTTGATTCTCTCCCCCTTAAGTATTGAAATCGCGTCCCTTCCTATTTATGGGGCAGGATTGGTCACGGAAATTATATGGCAGGTGGCCCAATTAGTATCCCGGATTCCCGGAGCATTTTTCACAGTCAGAACACCCCATGCGTCTTATCTTTTCATCCATTATACGGTTCTGATTTTTTTACCGATGCTCTTTCAGAAAAAATACGGGAAACAAATGTCTATTGTGATAGGTACTGTCCTGATATTTTTCCTCGCTCTGCCGGTTTGGGGAAACAACAATTTGGCTGTTACTTTTCTTGACGTGGGACAGGGGGATTGTATCTTTATTGAAAGTCCCTCTGGACGAAAAGTCGTAATTGACGGCGGAGGAAAGATGGGGGAAAATTCGGCCGACATCGGAGAACGGATCGTAGTGCCTTTTCTCAAGAGTAAGGGTATTGATAAACTGGATTTAGTGATCAATACCCATCCTCATCATGATCACATTAATGGTTTAGAAGCGGTAATACGAGAAATGGAAGTAGGTGCGTTTTTAACAGCCGTTCCTTTTTTGGGCTGTCCGGAAACTCGGGAACTTATTGAGGTGGCGGAAAAGAAAAAAACAAATTCGGAGGCGGTATCCCGGGGCGATATTATAGTGCTTGAACCTGGAGTGGAGTTAATTGTTTTGGCGCCAACAGCGCAAGGCGTATATGGTGAGTCAAATGAAAACAGCAATTCTCTAGTGTTAAAACTTTGCTATCGGCAGACTTCCTTTTTATTAACCGGCGATGTAGAAGACGACGGGTTGAAAGAGTTATTAAAAGGCGATGCTGATATTCAATCCGAAGTTCTTAAACTGCCTCATCATGGCAGTAAAAATGCCTTTGCACCGGCTTTTTATGAAAGAGTAGACCCGCTGGTGGCGGTGATTACTGTGGGACGAAACTCTTTTGGTCACCCCCATGATACTGTTGTTTCCTACTGGGAGGAACGGGGAATTCCGGTTTATCGCACCGACCTGCATGGGGCAGTGTCCATACAAACTAACGGAGCCAAGATATGGATTCAAACGGTAAAAAACCCTGTTCCTTAAAGACTTGACAATCTTTGATAAAACCGGGACAATTTAAAGTAGGATTTATACCGGGGGGTAAGGCCATGTCTGCCGTGTCTATGGTTAAAAACAGTATCAACCGGGGGGTAATATCCCCTGTCTATCTTTTATATGGAGCGGAAAGTTATTTGATCAACCAGACTCTGGACATTTTTTACCGGGCACTGGTACCGGAAGGCATTGGTGATTTTAATTATGAAAGGTTTGACGGCCAGGTGTCCTCACCGGCCCAGGTAGCAGAGTCGGCAGGGATCCTGCCCGTGTTTGCGGAAAAGAGGCTGGTGGTGGTAAACCATGCTCCATGGTTTAGCTCTGCCAAATCAGGCAGGGATGAAGCACCTGAACGGGAAGTCGAGCCTTTGCTTAGTTATTTGGAAAACCCTTCTCCTTCCACCTGCCTGGTTTTAGTGGGCGGTGAGAAAATTGATTCAAGGAAAAAGACAGTTAAGGCAATTAAAAAGACAGGCCAGGTAATCGAGTTTCCTTCTTTGTGGGGGAGCGAACTAAATAGTTGGATCGAAGAACAGTTCAAAAAACAAGGGAAAAAAATTGATCGCCAGGCAATGGATTACCTTACTGTAGCGGTGGGGAATAATCTTTCTCTTTTAGCAGGAGAAATTGAAAAAACAGTTATTTATCTGGGGGATAAAAAGCAGGTAGTGTATCATGATGTTGCCCAAGTAGTTTCCCCAAACAGCATGATCAATGTGTTTAACTTAGTGGATGCGGTAGGCCAAAGAAGAGCAACAACAGCTGTCCGCCAACTGCGGGAAATAACCAAAACCGGTGAACAGGAGATCAAGATTCTTTCCCTGCTGGCTCGGCAGTTTCGCATCTTGATCTCTGTTCAGATAATGGAAAAAAGGGGTTTCCGGGAATACGAAATTACCAAGGAATTGGGCCTGCCCTCGTTTGTTATCAAGAAAGCAGTTTTGCAGTGCCGGAATTTTACTGAGGAAGAACTTGCTGAAGGATTGGAAATTCTGTTGGACGCTGATGTGGCAATTAAAACGGGAAAAGGGGAACCGTTAGGCCTTTTAGAAACAGCTATATTAAAAATGTGCTGCCGAAAACAATCGTAAGAACGATATTTTACAATATGAGATAAAGATTTGAAATGAAACCTCCTGAGCATGGTATGGTTAAAACGACTACCCCTGTAATAACCACATACTAGGAGGTTTTTTAAATAAATTAAGAAAAGTTTCATATGATGACAGGATTTCTCAGAAATCCGGCGAATGTGGTAATGAAAAAAATTTTTGGAGGATGTTAAGTGCGTAAATTATTCATCATCGTTACCACAGCATGTGTCTTTTGCTTTCCTTTTTACAGCTACGCAGCTACCACCCCGGAAAAGGAAATCGCCAATAATAATTATATTGTCAAATCGGGTGATACGCTGTCGGCTATTGCCAATGCCAAACAGGTTTCCATCCAAAGCATTGTATCGTTAAATCAGCTTCTCAACCCAAACTCTTTAAGCATCGGTCAGAAATTAATCATTCCGGGAGCAGTATCAAATACTGAGGTTGCCGGAGAAGTCCCCGCCGTTACCAAAGCCCCGCCGGAAAAATATATTGTCAAGTCGGGTGATACAATCACAAATATTGCCCGTTCTACCGGGATTACTGCTAATTTGATTATTGCCGCCAATAAGCTTGCTGATCCTAACAAACTGAGCATCGGGCAGGTTCTTGTCCTGCCTGAGCGAAATAACACAGCCGTATCACGGAGTGACCAACGCCAACATGAAACGAATTCCCAGGATCAAGTAACTACTTTGATTGAATGTGCAAAAACACTGCTGGGCACCCCTTATTCTTATGGTTCATCAGGTCCAAATTATTTTGACTGCTCAGGATTTACGATGACAGTTTTCAGTCAAATTGGGATAGAACTGCCTCATAGTTCCTCGCTGCAGTCAAAAAAGGGCGAGCCTGTAGAAAAAAACCGGTTAATTCCCGGAGATTTAGTATTCTTCAATACTTCCGGTAAAGGAGTATCTCATGTTGGCATTTATATCGGAGATAATAGCTTCATCCATGCTTCCAGCACTCAAAAGAAAGTAGTGATCACGCCTATGGCAGACAATTATTTTGCCAAGCGTTATGTTACCGCTCGAAGGGTACTCTAAGTTCTTAACAAAAAGGCCGTCCAAATTTATTGGGCGGCTTTCATTTTTAACTTCCAGTTACAAAATCATATTATAGACTAATAAAAAACGCGACACATTGTCGCGTTTATGCTTGCTCGGTTTTATTGAATAACTTCTGGAGCTTAGATTTCTTACGGGCA
>JAQVXR010000178.1 GCA_028709045.1 Desulfitobacteriaceae bacterium
ATGTTATTATCTTTCTATTGTAAGGAATTTTTTCATGGTTTGACCTATTCGGCTTATATTCATTAATATCGATACCATTTCTTATTATAGTCACTTTTCTTCTGGGAAAATACTGCTGAACAAAGTATTTTTCAAATTCTGAAACCGCCATGAGGTTATCTGAATATCTAAATACAAACATCTCAATCAGTTTTAAAAAATATACGAAAAATCTCCATCTTAATTCTATCTTCTTAGAATTACAATGTAATATCTCATAAGAAGGAGGACCATGCAAAGTAATGTGTACCGAAATATTAACAACTAATTTTGCAACACAGCATGCAAGACCGTCGTAAATACCATGTACGTGGAAAACTTTCACATTATGCTTTTTATTTAGATAAATTGTGAGGTAAAATATATAACATATGTAAGGAAATACTGTTAAAAATAAAGGAAATTTTGTGTAAAAATCACTAAGGTATTTATAATGTATATTTTTTGAGCAAGGTAAAATAGTGGGGTTGTGTTTGGGTTGACAGATGATTGAATATATAGAATAACCATTTTCGGCTAAATATTTAATTCTTCTTCTTGTTCCTGAAGAAGGTCCTCCATAATCCGTAATATCGATCATAAGTATGTCTGCAATAGCACAGCCACTTATTTTTGGATTATTCATTCAGATCACTTTTATATTTACTCCCATATTAAATATTTATATCTGGTGAAAATATTTTTAGTAAATAATTCCTCATATATTTCCACAATTTCTTTTGTAATATCCTCCCACGTAAACTGTGCTCCATAAAGTGCAATTTTTTCATAATTCCATTTTTTGTTAAGAGCATTAACAATCTTTTCTGCTAAGTCTTTTGAATTTGCTGGTTCTACCAGATACCCATAATCTTCGGAAGTTATTATTTCCGGAATTCCCCCAACATTCGTACCTATAAACGGCTTACCGCATCCTAAACATTCGAACATAACAGTTGGGTTCCCCTCATTCAAGCTTGGAAGGACAAAAAAATCACAGGCGTTCATCCATAATGGAATTTCAGAATGTGGTTTTGGGCCAACAAATATGAAGTAATTGGATAATCCTGAAGACTCAACCTGACTCTTTAATTTATTACTTAATTCCCCGCTTCCGACTATTATACAGATTATGTCCTTTCTCTCGTTTATGACATCACGAACAGCATCAATTAAATATTGCTGTCCCTTTACTTTTTCCACCCACCCAACATTTAAAATTATCTTCTTATCTAGAGGAAGATTGAGTTTTTCTCTGCACTTATCTGAAGTTATAGGGTAAAATAATCCAGTTTTATATCCATTCGGTAGAACCTTTACAGGAGTGGTAACGTTTAATTTATCTATACACGACAAATTACTATTACTCACAGTTATTATATAATCAGCAGAATTAAGGACGTATCTTATTTTCTCTCTCCATTCGGCATCCCTAAATGGATAATCATAGATGTCCTGACCATGTGCAGTGACTACAAACGGGACGTGATATTTTTCCTTTAATTTTGCGCCAACATACCCCGAAGTCCAGGTATTATGAGAGTGAATTAAATCGAAATTGATATTTAGCTTCTTAATTGCTTTTTCTACAGAATCTAAATGTTTATCTCCAAGTTTTTTATATTGGGAATTTAGGGGGCCATATAAAATGGGCGTATTACAAACACTGATATTGGAAGGCTTATCTATCAAATCGATTTTTGAACTAAGTTTGTATGGGTCTAATAAATTGATAGGTATGTAATTCGCGATCTCTGCGATCGGGTTTGATCTTACCAGTACTGAGACTTCTTTAAAATATTTGGAGGTTTCTTCTACCGAGTCTTTTACGAAAGAAGCGTATGATTCAGAAATATATAATATATCTTGAGTTTCTGTTTTCAAGAAAATCACCATATCTTTCTAAATTATATCTTCTCATTGACCGCCGACATTATTTTTTGAACCGCGTCCCCCTCACCAAATCGATTGGAGTATGTATTCGATGAAGGCTTGAATTCACTAATTGCTTCGATAATTTTCTTTTTATTTGCCCCGACAAGTATATTCCATCCGTCTTCAATAGTTTCTATCCATTCGGTATTTTTTCTCAGGGTGATGCAGGGAATCTTCAAAATATATGCTTCCTTCTGGATTCCTCCTGAGTCAGTGAGAATCATTCTAGATGCAGACATTAGCTGGAGGAAATCCAGGAATCCTAAAGGTTCGGTTAATTGAACGGTCTCAGCAAATTTATCATATAAATTGTATTTTTTCAGGGTTTTTTCAGTTCTGGGATGCAAAGGAAACACAATATTTTCTTTTATTTCAGAAAAAGCATCAACAATGTTTTTGAGATCACCTATATTATCGATATTCTCTGCTCTATGGAGTGTAGCCACAAGAAAATCTTTATTTTCCAAATTGAGTTTTTTTAAGATATTGGATTTTTTCTCTGCGATAGCCTTGTAAGCGAATAGAGAATCAACAGTTAAGTCCCCAGTCAAATATACTCCCTTAGAAATTCCTTCGTTTTTTAAGTTCCAAACTGCATTATTTGTCGGGCAAAAAAGCAGGTCAGAGCAGTGATCCACTAAAATTCTGTTTATTTCTTCAGGCATTGATCTATCAAAACTTCTTAATCCTGCCTCCACATGAGCAATTTTTATATGTAACTTAGAAGCAGCCAGTGAGCCGGCCAGGGTAGAATTAGTGTCCCCATGAAGCAATACAATCTCGGGTCTTTCTTTTATGAGGACTTTTTCAATCCTTTTGATCATTTCTCCTATTTGGTAGCCATGGGAACCCGAACCAACTTCTAAAAAATATTTTGGTTTGGATATGTTCAGCTCATCAAAAAAAACACTGTTCATCTGGTAATCGTAGTGTTGTCCCGTATGGATTAATATTTCTTCGTGTTGCTTTCTAAGTTCTTTTGAGACTATAGAGGCTCTAATAAATTCAGGTCTTACTCCCACTATGCATCCAATTTTCATCCTACTTTCCGCAGTAAAATTTCTGGATTTTATATTTTTTAAATCATGCAAGTACTTTTTATAAAATTTCTTCCTATTTTACCGTGATGACTCTTTCCCCCAGCTCTGAATCCACCACCCATCTTGGTCATTATGGCCTTATTGCTGGCGTATTTGACGAACTTGAAATTTCAGATTTGATTGACAATCTTCTCCCCAAGAAAAGTGGCCATAACATCCCTCATTCTACTGTGATCAAAGCAATGTGCATTAACGGTTTAGGGTTTACTGAGCGTCGTCTTTACCTATTTCCTGACTTTTTTGAAAACTTACCCACTGAAAGGTTACTGGGAGAAGGTGTTCTCCCAGAACACCTTAATGATGACGTTTTTGGCAGAACTTTGGATAAAATCTATGAATTCGGAGCAACTGAACTCTTCAACCATATAATTCTGCAAGCTATGAAACACATTCCTATTAACCCCCGTTTTTGCCATACAGATACTACAAATTTCAGTGTTTATGGTGACTATGACCACGATAATGACGGCAAAACTATCAACATTACTTATGGTCATCCTAAAGACAAGAGAGTCGACTTACTTCGTTTTACCATTTCCATGGTTACTGATCAGAAAGGAATTCCTCTTTTCGTAAGAGCATTAGACGGCAACAGTTCCGATAAGAAAGTTCTCGTCAAAACTATCAAGGAACTAACACAGAACCTGAATCTTGATGAGAGAGTCTACCATGTTGCAGACAGCGCATTTTATACTGAAGATAATGTGAAAGAGATAGGAACTAATGCTTTTTTCATATCTAGAGTTCCTGCAACCATCAATGAAGCAAAGGAACTCTTGATGGCAAACTTAATTCTGGAAACATGCTCTGATGAACGTTATTCTTGTTATGCTGTAAAGTCCTGTTATGGTGGAGTAGAACAGTTATGGGTTGTACTCTGCTCAGAGGAAATGAAAAAGAAGGAAGAGAAGACGTTTGATGAAAAGCTTCTTAAGGAGCTTGAAGCAGCAGAAAAATCCCTTAAAAAGCTTTCTAATCGCGAATTTGCCTGTGAAGCCGACGCAAGAATGGCTGCTGAACAATGGTTGAAAGAGAATGAAGAGTATGAGTTCACAAAACTTGAAATTACAACCAAGTCTCGCAGATTTGAAAACAAGAAAGGAAGACCAAGAAAAGATGAAGAGGTACAGACTTTCTACCTGATAGAAGCAGAGATTAAACATGATCAGGAGAAAGTACAGGAAAGAAGAGCAAAGTTAGGAAGGTTCATCCTTGCAACTAATGATCTGGAGCTGACTCCAGATCAACTCCTGGAATACTACAAGGAACAGGGAACGGTTGAAAGAGGGTTCAGGTTCCTTAAAGATAAGAGCTTCAGAGTATCTGAGGTATACCTGAAAAAAGAGTCTAGAATAGAAGCACTTGCAATGGTAATGGTTCTATGCTTATTGTTGTATTCAATAGCTGAGTGGAAACTGAGAACAAGATTGGAAGAGGCAAAAGAGGCTATCAGAAACCAGGTTAAGAAGAAAACACAGACTCCAACCATGAAATGGGTATTCTTCCTGTTCAGAAGAGTAACAGAATTAGTGATCGAAGTTGATGGAAAACGGATAAAGAAGGTATTAAATCTGGATGAGGAAACCATTAAAGTACTGAAACTCATGGGAGAAAAGTACGAAAAATATTATGTGTGAAAAAATAGTGCGGAAAGTGGGTTTAAAGTAAACATTTAATTTATTTTTAAATCTAGGTAGACCTATTCTAAAAAATATATAATATTTTAAATTGAGTACGTCAGTTTCATCATTAATTATGTAGCATATAAAGCTATGAAATCTTTTCGATAAAATTTCATTTTTGTCTATTGGTAATTCTATTTTATTATTATATAATTTATCAGTATATTTAATTAATTGTGTAAATTGTTTCTTCCAAGTATTATACACGAAATTTGGAAGTTGATTATAAACATCTTCTGGAATATCTTTAATATATTGAATGGGTGTATCAGTAGCAATCATTGTATTATATCCTGTATCATTTTAG
>JAQVXR010000179.1 GCA_028709045.1 Desulfitobacteriaceae bacterium
ATATTGACAACTTCATAAATAATAATAGAATAGATTGTATAAAAGATCTTTCTGATGACCTAAAAGGAGTTACGCTTTTGAGATTGGTTACGGTCTAATGATTTGTTTAGCTTTTATGAAAGGAATGGCTTTAAGGAATTTAAGCAAACGGGGCTTCTGATTAAAGGGTTATTATGAAGAAAGGTAGGTTGACTTGAAAAGTAAATATAGTGAAATAGTAAAACACATCCCGAGCCTGGAAGATCACGGTCACCTGTATATGTATTACGGGGTTCCGTATTCTAAAGAATGCCATGTATATGGCGATGATGAAGAAGGCAAAAATCTTATTGTATCTTATGAGTGTGACGATTTATGCAGGACTATTGCAGATGAGTTCTATGATTACAAATGGCTTGATATTTTAGATAATAATCAAATTGAACTTGAAAAGATCTTTGATGTTGATGTTGAAACGCAGGATTCTAATGTAATTGCTTCCCTTCTGCTGTACTTAGTTGAAAGTATAACTTTTGAAGACATATTCATAGATGCGTTGAATAATGGCTACTTGATTCGACTGATAAAAAGGCTGGAGTAAGACAGGATCTAGGTGTTAAAAGTTATTTAGCAATATTTGTTTAAAAGTGCTTGACAGTCACAATTGCCTTGTTAATGCGCCATTCGGCATAGAAAGGCTGTTGATCTCAACCTCTTTTACCTTACAAAAATGTTGATAAAAGCGCTGGGCTAAATCCGCACTTTTTGTTCCTTGTTTGATTGCAGCAATGTCCCGTAAGATAATTGCTGCCTGTTCATCATTAAAATACCGGTGCAGAAGCGAACCCCAAGCAGGCTTACTGGCATCATTTTCATTTGCATGATAGCGCCAGAATTTCATTTGCTGGGCCTCTGTCCGTGATAGCTCAATCCGAAACTCCGATTCAGTTGTAACATATCCTTCATCCCTTTTATCGCCTTCAAATGTTTCATCAACCAAAAAAACAGCAAATATACTGCGGTCACTTTCAACAGAGTCGGGGAATCTCGTAGTGAGAACCGCTAAACTGTTAGACTTAACATTCCGTAAGCGCATTGGCTTACCGCTATTTTTCCCGGAATGTATAATGCCGGCAAATGATATCCAATCCCTAAGCAATTGACTTTCATAACAAACATACCCTCCGCCTGTCATGCGCCTATCAAGCTTTTTTCTGTTTAACCCACCATTTAGATAGAGATTACAATCACAATCATCCTGTGTGCACCATCGGCGTTTTGCAATATTTATGTTGTATCTGATATTTTCATCACTGCATATCCCATTGAATCCAATGTTCTGCTTTGTAGCGCCACCATCACAATAATTACATTTGAATGCAACATTTGATTTTGAATTTAGTTTATTCATTGTGTCCCCTCCTTTAATTCACATAATGATAACTTGGTGCCTGGCACCATCCCTACTCCCTTTCGCGGTAAACCTCCAGCTCAGGTGCTACCAATTCCCAGGGTGTCGATAAACTTCCCGGCTCCCCTTCCGCTACCTTAGCTAACTTCGATACCTTATAATAATCCACCTGCTCCATGTCCGGATCCGGAACGGGTAGGCATGCACCGGAGATAATGTCATTTACTTTGAAGTTGAATTTAGCTTGTGCTGCTTTGCCGATCCCAATGGAAAAGGTGGTTTCTTCGCCATTAATGGTTCCGGCCATTTTAATGGCATAACCCAGATAAGTATGAGAGGCTTCATCAAATGAACAAGTTAGTCTTATCCTTTCCCAATCATCACTTATATTCGTCACAGTATACCAAACACCTTTAAATGTAATATATTTTTAAAAGGGGCTAATTAAAGCGTCCCCCTGTGTCACTACGCTTACGAAAATCGAAAATCCTGCCAAATAACTATAAAATATTAATCATAAAAAAATTCTGCTATTTTTTGCAGAATTACTAATCGGGTAATCATAACCCCCTACCCTTTTTATTCAACGACTCTGACTCTCATATTAAAACAAACCTCTAATCGCTCGGAGCATCTCAACAATGTGGCAAGCGAAACGCCCCCTCTGCCACATTATTACGGTTCCCGGTTTCCAGGTTTCTCGCAATTGAAAAACCAATCAAGTCCTTTTCAATAATTTTGGCAATATGGAGATTTTCAATACCTAGCAAAATATCGCTGTCAGTAAAGCGCGCAGCTTTATCTTCTGACCATTGTTTGAATCCGGTTAAAATTTGCTCAGTAGACATAGAAGCGTTTTGTTCTATTAGAAAACAAACAGTTGACAAACACTCTAATTCATGATCATCTTTGATTGTATTAACATAGGAACACGCCTTTTCTATAGGAATATTAAGTTCTAATAATTTATTTTCGACTCTTTCACTTATAATTTTATTATATAAAATCACCTTTGCTTCATCGGTGTTTCTAGTACCATGATAAAGCTGGAATTCATAGATTTTCTTGCTTATAATATCTATTGAATGGTCATATGGGCCAAATTTATGTTTTTTAAAATTGAAATACTTTTTTGAAGAAAACACATCAACAAAATATGCGGTTTTTTGAAGCCTGAACTTACTAAACTTTACCAAATTATGTTTAATCTCCATTAAAACAAGTGCAGACGTACTAAGCTTTGGCTCAAATGTAGGTTGAGAAGAATAGCTCTTTGATGGTTCGTAGATAAACACATCTATATTTTGGGATAAACCCAGTAGTTTTCTTTCAATTAGCAATTTTACCTCTGACCATATAAGGCCTCCATTGCCACTACCCAGTGGCGGAATAGCTATACTTGATATACTAAGGTTTTGAATTAAAACTACCAATTGGTCTAGCCCTTTTTCAATATATTCCATATGCGATTTTTCACGCCACTTATTTTTTGTGGGGAAATTAATAATTAACTTTCCCTTTTCTTTATAATAATGAAGCTTACCTATAGCGAGCGCACCGCTTTTACACGCACGTACATAATCTTCATTGTTCTTGGGAAACTGCAATTTAAATTGATAAGCTATTCCTTTGCCCATATAGCCTTCACAATTCACCGTATTAACCAGTGCTTCAGCACTAGATTTTAGTAAATCACCTGTTGTATAGGTAAGCACAACCACACCTCCTGTCTAAACAATATATAGCATACTAGTAATTTTAATGCATCTTTAGCTGCTCCAATATTAGCCACAGCCTAAGGAAACATATATGGAGCAACTTTTACTGTTATTTTATTTCCATTTGGCAATGTCTCAATTCTTTGTTTTACCTGATCATTATACACAAAGACAAAAGAGAAGAAATCAGCTGGTATTTTATATTCCATAACACATTCTGCCATACAGGCTTTTCTTATTTCAGGGTCATGATAATCCCTCCCCGTCTCACTATCAAGAATATCCCATCTTATATGTGCAAATCCCTCTTCATATGAATATATTTCAGGCTCGTCACAATCAAGAGGATGGGAAGGAATAATCAAAAACTTATTATTCTTGTGTAATTCTCGCTTGAGAGTAATAATCACCATATTTTCCGAACCGTATTTTTTACATACTGCACCATCAAAAGGATTCTTAGCATAAAAATGAAACAATACAAATTTTGAAAGAGCTTCTTGATAAAGTTCCCTTTTACTAAGTATACTAGGATCGGCAATATCAGTAAAGTCAAAAATCCCAGCTTCTTGCAACGCTTTTCGTGATAACAAGCCGTGCTGTAAAATAGAAGGCATGTTATTCAAGTGAGTTATGTGATACAGTAACTTACCTTTGCTCGGTGGGGTTCGGCTCATAAATTATCATCCCCAATTCTCAGTTATTATAATATTTCTAGTGGAATGGCTCTGAAAAAAGAATCAAATGAATATGCTAAATGATCTTATACTATTGCTCAACTCCCATAGCAAATACTTCCAATAATTTCGCCCAGCGAACATGCGTTCCGCCCTATGTTTACATACTAACATATAAATTCCACTATTGTCAATATTTGGTTTAATCATGTAACTTATATAACTTGGTGCAAGGACATTCCCTTAGCTTTCTTATCTCGCATTTTTTTGCAATACTCTTTTATCTCACCATGGCCAATTCTAATTGCTAGATCGTTTTCCAAATTGCGTTGCAAATTCCATTGTTTCGGATGTTCATCGGGGTTGTTTAATTCAGCCCATTTTACCTCAATTTTAATATTTCCATTTTGATCTTGATCTTGCTTTTTAGGCGTTGGCATGGGAACCGGTCCCTTGCTGGTGGGATTTATCATTCCTTTTGTTGGTTACCGGGGGATGTATTCTGTTGTCGCTGTGATTATCGTGGCCTGCCTGTTTTTGTATTATTTTTTGCATGGAAAAAAGGTGACAAGGGATGGCAGACAGTGTGCTTTATGATTACGGTATGTTAAACAAAGAAATGTCAGGATATAAATTATCAAAATATTCAATAACTTGATAACTTGGTGCCTGGCACTAAAGCCCTGATATTCCTTTTTTAGTCTCTAACATATTCTCCCTTAAGCATTTGAGATCTTCTATATGCTTTTTAAGCTCAGTTGGATCGTTATCAATGTTCCGCCATATCATGATAAGTGGTATTCAGTTCTTGTGTGTACCAGCCTTTGTTGTGATTCACAGCTGTCCGACAGTTATCTGGCACTAAAACCTTGGCAACACCGCCAAAGAACTCGTACATGTGCACATGTACGGTTATCCATGCCTGTTGCTTTTCATTAATGAAAGCCTCCGCATAGGTGTACTGGCTGTAAGTCATGACACCGACAAAGAGATAGGCGTTTGTGGTTGTAAGCGTTTGTTTATGCTAATTTAAAATTAGGTCAGTTAGCTCATTGAAAATTAGGTCACTTCCAACAATAATATGGTATCCTTTTGGTATCAAACTGAGAGGAGACCTAGAAGGAAGTGGTGACATTGAAACAAAAGCAAAGAATTATTCTTAAACACCTTGAAGGTATGAGCAACAGAAGTATTGCCAGAGAATTGCACATGAGTAAAGACACGGTCAACAAATATGTAGCTGAGT
>JAQVXR010000180.1 GCA_028709045.1 Desulfitobacteriaceae bacterium
CCGGTTATGCAGAGATATTTTAATTGAAGCAATTAAAAAAATCAAAACCATCGATTTCAATGGCGATGATCGTTTCCGGGTTACTGGGGTGCAAGGAAAACGGGTGTCACTTACCAAGGCCGCTTAACCAACTGGTGTGATAAAACCGGCTTGACAAATAAGCAAAAGCCCCGTAAGGTTTACAATAGGACAAGTACATATTTCTCCGAGCCTTTCGCGTCTAAGGAAACAATGTTTCTATGACGGTTAGGCCATCTGCTTAAAGCAGGTCAGGGTTTGAACGGGAAACCGGCAAGCCTCCCGGATTTGGAAAGGAGATGATGCCCGGAACGGGTTATTGTATGGTTTCGAAAAGGCGTCCCCTTTTTGAAACCATTTTTGTTTTGCCTGATGACTTTAATTAAAAAGGAGAAGATGGAATGCCAAATAAACAAATCATCCCGGTTTCCATCATTTTGTCAATCATGTTAATCGGTATTATATTAGCCGGTTGCTCAATAGCTAATAACAAAAACACAATTTCCGGAAATAAAGATGTGAATCGTACCATAACCGATATGGCCGGGAGAGAAGTAGTCATAAAAAAAGAAGTTACAAAGCTATTTTCTACGACTCCTATCGGGACTGTTTTAGTATACACGTTAAACCCAGATAAACTTGCGGCCAAGAATTTTAACTTATCGGAGTTAGAAAAAAAATATACCGTTAAAGGATATCATGATTTGCCCGTATTAGGGACCTACATTATGGGTGACACGGCAAATGAAGAGGAAATAATAAGGGTTAATCCGGATGTAGTACTATACACAGGAATTATTAATGAGCATTGGAAAATGGAAACGGAAAAGGCCCAAGAAAGATTGGGAATACCAATTATTATGGTCGATGGAAGTTTAGAAAATTCCCAAAACGCGTATGCATTTTTGGGTGAACTATTAAATGAAAAACAAAGAGCGAAAGATTTAGGTGAGTACTGTGAAAATGCTCTCAAGGAAGCTAAAACAAGAGTCAGCAAAATACCAAAAGACAAAAAGAAAAAGGTATATTACGCTGCGGGTACAGACGGTTTGAGAACCTATTCGGCAGATAATATCCATTCCGAGATAATTAATTTAGCCGGCGGGGTAAATGTAGTCGATATTAAAGCTGCAAATGGATCGCCCCAGGTATCTATAGAACAATTGTTAAATTGGAATCCCGACATAATCATTGCCAATAAACAAGAAGCAAGGGGAGGTGAAAACGAAAAGGCTGTACGGGATAGAATACTAACAAATAATCGGATAGTTAATTTAAAAGCAGTTAAAGAAAAACATGTCTATGAAGTACCGTGTGCACCTTTCAATTGGTTCGGCCAGCCGCCGTCAGTAGCCCGGATACTAGGAGTGAAGTGGCTGGGAAACCGGCTTTATCCCGAGGAATTTAATTTTGACATTAAAGAAGAAGCTAAAGAGTTTTATAAAAAGTTTTACTTCTTTACGTTAACCGATAATAATTTGGCAGAAATTATGAGCAACGCTCTATAAATGAATAATCCAAGGAGTGATATCGCCTTGAAGATAACGGCAACTGATAAGATCGGTTATATTCTTGATCAATACCCGGAATCATATGAAGTATTCTTGGCAAATGGATTTAATAGCAATTCCAGAGCAGAATTAATCGGATTACTTGGGAAAGATACCATGTTGAGTACCGTTTTAAAAGTAAAAGATATAAACGTGGATTTATTTGTCCGGATGATCAATCGAAAAACAAATAATGGCTGTCAAATAGAACAAATAGCATATGATGCTTATAATCCCGATTTACCGGTAAACCTGATGGTGAAAACCGCCTGTGCCGTTAATGCCCTTTTTAAAGAAAAACTCAGTGAAGCTTTAAATAATTATAAAGAAAAAACCGGAATCAAGATAAATACTTACTTTGTTAACGGTTGTGAAGGAGCGCATGAACTCGAACCCTTTTGGCAACAAACGAGTGTTGACACGCTTCCGGACATTATAATGTCAATGTCCTTTGATGAAATATATGACAAGCGATTTATTGATAAATACGTTAAAAAGACAGGCTATTTTGAAAGTGCGTTGAAGAGCATTGACGAAGAGTATGTCGATTTAGGCTGTCTGGATGATAGCTATACATTAAATGCCGGTTTAGTAATGGTGTTTTTAATTGATCAAAAAAACTTGGGGGATTTGCCGGTACCCAAAAAGTGGGCAGACCTGCTTAACCCGATATATAAAGATAAAATAATCGGATTTGGCAGTGGCATAGAAGCTAAAGGAATATTTGAATACCCGTTATATTATTTCCACAAAGAATTTGGAACGGAAGGCCTAAAGAAATTTGCAGGTAACGTAAAACATATTTACCACGGGCAAAAAATGGCTAAACTGGCCGGAACCAACAGCAAGGAAGCAGGTGGGGTATACACCATACCGCTGACCTTCGCTAAACTTTGCCGAAACAAAGATGTTTCAATAGTATTTCCTGAAGATGGAGCCTGGATAATCCCGATTGCTTTTCTCGTAAAGAAAAACAAGAACAAGGAACTGGACTTTATTATAAACTTTTTGCTGGATAATTACGGCCAAATGTGTGCCGATATAAACGGGGTGTCGTTTAATCCCAAGATCCAAAACAAAATTCCGCCAGGAACGAAACTTAAATGGCTGGGATGGGATTATATAAAGTCAAATGACATTCTTTCCTTAGGGAAACAATTACATAAAGATTTTCATGAAGTGTGGGATCAAAAATCATAATTTAGCGGGAGTAAGAGGACGTGAATTAAGTGAAAATAGTGACAGTTTCGGGTCCCCCTTCATCAGGAAAGACTGCGGTTATCGTTAAAACCATAGAAAACTTAACCAGGGACGGCTTAAAAATAGGGGTAATAAAATTTGATTGTTTATCTACGTATGATGATCAGCTTTATAAAAAAATCGGTGTAGAAGTAAAGGTTGGTCTTTCGGGCAACCTCTGTCCGGATCACTATTTTATCAGCAACATAGAGGATTGTGTAAAGTGGGGATTGGTCGAAAACTTAGATATCCTAATCAGTGAAAGTGCGGGATTGTGTAACCGGTGTTCTCCCCATATAAAAGATGTATTATCCATCTGCGTTGTAGACAGTTTATCAGGGGTAAATACGCCTAAAAAAATAGGTCCGATGTTAAAACTGGCTGACATCGTCGTGATCACGAAAGGAGATATTGTCTCCCAAGCAGAGCGGGAAGTGTTTCTATTTAGCGTAAAACAAGCCAACCCTAAAGCTTCTATTTTTTATATAAATGGTATAACTGGTCAAGGTTCCTATGACTTAAGTGTTTACTTAAAAAGAGCGGAAGAGTTTGAAACCCTCACCCACAAAAAACTTAAGTTTTCTATGCCGGCTGCTGTGTGCTCATATTGCACGGGAGAGATCAGAATCGGGGAAGAATATTTAACCGGTAACATAAAAAGAATTAAGATCTAGTTTGAGGGGTGAAAAGGTGGTTAAGGATATAGCGTTATTCCGGATGGAGCAATTGTTTAAAATATATCCTTATTCTGAAGACTATTTTGTATCTTTGGGGATAAATGACATCGATCATCGGCTAACAATAGAAGAATTGGCCGTAAGTATGCAAGACGAGGTATTAGATGACACCGGGTTAAACCGGGAGCAGCTGGTAGAAAACTTTATCTTATTCATTGAGAAGATGGAGACGTTAAAAAAGCCGCCTAACAACACTGTTGAATCAATAACTATTATCGGTGGCAAAGATAAATCCGGAAACGATGAAAATATAAACCTTGAATTTAAAGTCGGGGAAGTAATATCGATCGTGGGACCTACCGGTTCAGGAAAAAGCAGATTGCTGGCAGATATAGAGTGTTTAGCCCAAAGAGATACTCCTACATACAGGCAGATTTTACTAAACGGGGAAATACCGGATATAAATAAAAGATTTTTTATAGAAAACAAATTAGTGGCTCAATTGTCGCAAAATATGAATTTTGTAATGGATCTTTTGGTTGAGGAGTTTATCAAGCTCCATGCTGAAAGCAGAATGATCAATAATATCGAAAAAATTACTGAAGAGATTATTATCTGTGCAAACGATATGGCCGGGGAAAAATTTGATCGGAACACGCCACTTACCCAATTGAGCGGAGGGCAATCCAGGGCACTTATGATCGCCGACACAGCCCTGTTAAGTCTTTCGCCGGTAGTACTGATCGATGAAATTGAAAATGCGGGTATAGATCGAAAAAAAGCAATTGAATTGCTGGTAAAAAAAGAAAAGATAGTTTTAATTTCAACTCATGATCCGGTGTTAGCCCTGGTAGGTGACAAAAGAATAGTGATCAAAAACGGTGGGATAAACAAGGTGATCAATTTATCGAAAGAAGAGAAAAAATATATAGACATTTTAGAAGCAATCGATAAGAAAATGACTGGTATAAGAAATCATTTACGCAATGGCGGAATAATCGACGACAGCATAATCGATTCAATATACCGCTTGATGCAGTAGCTTCAGTTGGCGATTAGGCCGGGCAAGAAACTAAGGGAGGTGGCTTAAGATTGCAAATCAATGCCAGGGAGTTCGATAAGATAGCCCGGGAAGTCTTTGCACCTGTTTATCCGGTGCTGGCTGGACAGATTATTAGCAACACGGGAATAAGCCGGGGATGTTGTCTGGATATCGGGTGTGGGGGCGGTTATCTAGGTTTGGCCTTAGCCCGGATTAGCCGGTTGGCAGTAGTGTTGTTGGATAAATCCCCGGATATGCTGGACCTGGCCGACGGTTACATCCGCGAGAGCGGTCTGGAGTCCCGGGTACAAACCTTAAAGGGGGATGTTCATTGTATTCCCCTGGAAGATGGCACCGTTCAGTTGGCGGTCAGCCGGGGCTCCATGTTTTTCTGGAATGACCGGGTCAAAGCTTTCCGGGAGATTTACCGGGTGCTGGCGGTACCCGGTGTAGCGATGATTGGCGGTGGGTTTGGTAACGTGGA
>JAQVXR010000181.1 GCA_028709045.1 Desulfitobacteriaceae bacterium
CCGGAAAGTTGCGGTAAAAAACTTGGAATTTGGTAAAATAGAAGAGGCTGCAGGGGGGATGGTCAGGCAGCTGATTAAGATTAAACAGGGCATTGAGACTGATATTGCCAAAAAAATAGTTAAAGACATCAAAGGTAATAAGATCAAGGTCCAGGCTCAAATAATGGGTGACCAGCTTAGGGTTTCCGGTAAAAGCCGGGATGTCCTCCAAACTGTAATTCATTTTTTGAAAGAAAATGATTATGGGGTAGAACTGCAGTTTGTTAATTATCGTTAAGAAAACGCGTAAATAAGACTTATTTTATGAAGTGACACATAAAATTCATTGCTACTATTCCTATGGGGTATTTTAAGTAAGGATGGTATTACCCGTATTCCTTCATATAATCTTCTAAAAGAAGTTTTACGTTTTGGTTTTTAAAGGGAGATAAAATTAATAAACAGCTTGTATAAACAATCAAACTAATTTATAATTATGATAACTCTAAGGGGAGTAGCTAATACAGCAAAGTCGTCAGGACAAGTATGAGTCCGGCTTTGTTGGCAACTGATATGTTGTTTGCGAGGCCTTACCAATGGTAAGGTCTTTTCTAATTAATCCTCAGAACGGAGGTGGCGTATGTCCCAAACAGTGCAGGAATCCAAATATATGGAGCGTGTGCTCCGTCTAAAAAATCGAGTGCTTGGCACCCGCCCTGAGATGGACCTGGAAAATGCAAGAATATTGACTCGGGGTTTTCAGGAGGCGGAAGGGGATCCGCTGGTAGTGCGCAAAGCCAAAGCCTTTCGTAAGCAGTGCATGGAGAAGACTGTTGCCATCTGGGAAGATGAATTGATTGTCGGCTGTTCCGGCAGTAAGATGCGAGCAGGTATTTTGTGTGCTGATACCTGCTGGTCTGTCTTAAATGACGAACTTGATACTATCAGCGAACGTCGCTATGATCCCTTTTATCTCAAACCGGAAGATCGGAAAATTTTTGAAGAGGAAATTCGTCCTTATTGGAAAGGACGATCAAACTATGAAGAGTGGCTTGCCCAGATTCCCGATGATACCCGGGTACTTCGGGATAATGGCGTTGTCTACATAGATCGAAAGGCGGTACGAGGGTGGGGAGAGACTACCGCTGGGTATCAATGGCTGATTTCTGAGGGAGTTTCGGGCATCGTTAAGGTGATAGAAAAGGGGAGAGCCCAACTTGATATTACTGTGCCGGGGGACTATGAAAAGGATTATTATCTAAAATCTCTTTTGATTGTGGCGGAAGGGATGGTTATTCTTGCCCAACGTTATGCCGTCGAAGCTGACCGTTTGGCTGCGAGAGAAAAAGATAGCCGGCGGAAAAAAGAACTTTTAAAAATCGCAGAAATTTGTCGTCATGTTCCGGCAAAACCGGCCAGAAATTTTTGGGAAGCTCTCCAGTCTTTTTACTTTTATCAAATTTGCATTTTTATGGAACAAAATGCAGCCAGTTATAATCCGGGACGAATGGATCAATATCTCTGGCCGTATTATCAGGATGACCTTAAAGCGGGGCGGATTACACCGGTTGAGGCACAGGAGCTTCTTGACTGTCTTTGGGTTAAATTTAGCGAACCATGTCTCTTTCAAGATGCTGTAACTGCGGAATTTGCTGCCGGTTATCCTATGTTCCAAAATGTTTGCGTAGGTGGGGTCGATGAAACCGGTCGGGATGCGGTTAATGATTTATCTTATATGATTTTACAGGCCACAATGGATGTGCAGCTTTATCAACCCTCTCTTTCCGTGCGTTACAGTCTGGCGAAAAATCCTAATTCATTTTTAAGAAAAGTTGTTGAGTTGATTAGTTTGGGTACAGGGTTTCCGGCTTTTCACAACGATGATGTGGGAATTATGATGCTTATGAATAAGGGAATACCTTTGAAAGAAGCTTATAACTGGAATCCTTGCGGTTGCGTGGAAACAAACTTAGAAGGACGGTTACGCCAGTACACAGCGTTAGCGGACATCAACCTTGGAAGCATGGTTGAGTTTGCCTTATTAGATGGAAAAAATAGAAAGAGCGGCAAATATATATCCGTACATACAGGCGACCCGAGGGAATTCATATCCTATGAAGATTTTCTCTCAGCAATGAAAAAACAGATTGCATATGCAATCCGTGCTGTTGTCAAAGGAAGCCATGTAATTGATGAAATATGTATGAATCGCCCGTCTCCCGCACTTTCCCTGACATTCAAAGAGTGCATTGAAAGGGCAAAGGACTATGCTTGGGGTGGGGCGAAATATAATGTAGGCAATGGAATTATTTTAATTGGTGTGGCGGATCTCATCAACAGTATTGCCTCTGTGCGACATGTTGTTTATGAGACAAAACAAGCAACCATGGATCAGCTATTGGAGGCGCTGGACAAGGACTTTGTGGGATATCAGGAACTGCATAAGCTTTGTCTTGATGCACCGAAGTACGGAAACGACGATTCGCTGGTGGATGAAATCGCGGGAGATCTTTTTACCTTTATTGCTGATGAAATTGAAAAATACAGCAGCAAATTTGGGAAAATGACTCCCGGGATTCTCCCTGTATCCGGCAATACTCCTTTTGGACTAAAGGTAGGTGCTCTCCCGTCCGGGCGTAAGGCATGGAAACCGCTGGCGGATGGTGTCAGCCCCAGCGGCGGTACTGATTTTAACGGTCCCAGTGCGGTATTGAAATCGGTAGCCCATATTCCTCATGCTCGTTTTGTTCAGGGAACCCTGCTTAATATGAAAGTAGAGCCGGCAATGCTGTCTACCGAAAATGGCATTACCCAGATGATGGCTCTTTTGAAGAGCATGTGCAGTCTTGGGGTTTTTCATGTTCAATTTAATGTGATCGACCAGGAAAAATTAATCGAGGCGCAAAAAAATCCCGAGGAGTATAAAGGATTGTTAGTGCGTGTGGCCGGTTATACCGCCTATTTTGTTGAACTGGGTAAAGATGTTCAAGATGAAATTATCGGACGCACTGTTCAACACGGCATTTCTGTGGGGTGATCTTCTTAATGAATTATCATATATTTAATGATAGGCGGGATACGAAAGCGGTTGGTTCTGTTCTCAGAATCGAAAGAACATCTATTCATGATGGGGAGGGACTGCGCACGGTGCTCTTTCTTAAGGGGTGTCCCCTAAGGTGCCGCTGGTGTTCCACCCCTGAATCTCAAGAACCCGCTCTGCAAAAAGGTTATGCCCGGGATCGCTGTCTAGGTTGTGGTATTTGTGTACGTGCATGTCCCCAAGGGGCTTTATCAATGTCGGAGGACGGGCAAAGGATAATTTTTAATTCCTCAAAATGTAAAAATTGTTTTGCATGTGTGAGAAAATGTCCTCAGCGGGCATGGAAAAAATATGGTAGCCTGATGTCGGTACAGGAAGTTGTGCGGGAAATTTCTAAGGATGAGGTTTTCTATTTTCATTCCGGAGGCGGTTTGACTGTCAGCGGCGGAGAACCGTTATATCAGTCTGATTTTGTCTTAGAAGTGATACGTGAGTGCAGGGCCCTCGGAATTCATACGGCTATGGAAACGAGTTTATATGCGCCCTGGGAGAATATCAAAAAAATTCTTCCCTGGATTAATGTTCTTTATGTAGACATCAAACAGATGGATAGAACTCTTCATAAAAATTGGGTCGGCGTCGAAAATACTCTGATTCTCGATAACATCCTTAAGGTCGATAAATCTTCAAATCCTTTGGAAATTATCGTGCGTATCCCCTTAATTCCGGGGGCAAACGATTCAGATGCTAATCTTATTGCGACTGCTCTGTTCTGTAAATCTTTAAAGAAACTAATAGAAATAGAGATTTTGCCTTACCATCGTCTTGGCGTAGAAACTTATAAAAATCTTGATACCAGTTATCAATTAAAAGAGTTAGTTCCGCCGTCTCAGGAACGAATATTGGAACGAGCCGATTTTCTTTCCGGTCAAATTCCGAATGTATCCGTTAGAGTAGGCGGTGAAATTTATTAAATAGAAGTGGTCTTTTCCTAATGTAAATGGGAAGAGACTTTTTATTAAGGGAGCATTATACTATGGGAAACAGAGTGAGCGGATGAAGAAAGCATAAAAAGAATAATTACCGCTAAGTTAAAAACAATTAGCACGGGGATACCGATGGTAAATAGGCGATGCTTCGTCTTATGCCGGAATATTTTCATGCCGGCATAAACACCTAATGCTCCGCCGATAAAGGCCAGGAAAAAGATGCGCCGTTCGGAAACCCGCCATCCATGGTGTTTGGCCTTTATTTTGTCATAACCGGCGGTTAAAAAACTAAAGATGTTTATCGTGATAAGGTAAATGCCCCAAAAATTAAAATTTTCCATATCTTTTGCTCCTCATTAATGGATTATTAGCAGTGAAAAGTTCTCCCATTACTTAATAGACCGATAGAATAAAAAAATGTTCCCGACATCCATAGGGAGAATAACTTACAGTGGTAAAGGAAAGAATGCCAAGAGATCTTGATGAAAAAACTTAACATATTTTGCAGGTATCAACAATTTAATGTCAAAGATAGATGTAAATATAATCGGGCAGACGGTAGGAGGGGTCTTTATGGATAGTATTGATGCGATTACTGCCATTAGAGCCAAGTTCAGTGAAGTTGGCAGCCCTGCACTCATTCCCATGTCAAAGGCCGACAGGTTTTTCAAAGCCGAAGTGGCTAAGGAAGGTGTATACGTGGATAACCTAGGGGAAAACCAGTTTCTGCCCTGGGCGGTATTTACAGAAACAGTTGCTCTCTTAAAACAAAAAGGAGGACGGGCTATTAAAGGAAATGCCGTCGATTTTAAATTGGGGGAAATCGGTTTATCTGTTGAATCTATTGAAGGCCATGTAGCCCAGGTGGTATATGGAATGGAAATAGGTGAACGGGTGTTTAGACGTATCATTTCCTTTGGTTACATTCTGATTTGGGCAGGTGTCTGCCTGCATGAACCCGGGGAATTGGTCTTATGTGAAAAGAAACCGGAAAAAA
>JAQVXR010000182.1 GCA_028709045.1 Desulfitobacteriaceae bacterium
GGAGTCTATCAGGAGAGAGCGATACAGATGCTGAACTTCATCTTGTAGGAATTATGACAGATGAGGTAACAATTGAAAGAGACGTAGAAAACAGGCTTTTATCAATAAACTTGGTAAGAAAGAAATCGTAGGGAGATTAAGGGAAAAACTTACCTGGAAGAAAATATGATACTATGCTATTTCGTCTTTTAAAACTACTTGTTTTTATGGAAAGAGGTGCTCCATAGATTGTCTTTAACCGTAAGGGAAATATTATTTTTTCCTGAACTTAAGGGCGTTAAGGTTATTGCAGGAGAAAAAGGTCTCAATAGAGTCGTCACAAAAGTTACTGTTATGGATGCGCCTGATATCCTAAATTGGCTTCATGGTGGTGAACTGCTGATCACCAGTGGTTACGTTATCCGTGAAAACCCACTAAAGTTAAAACAACTGATACAAGATATGAATAGCGTAAATGCTGCTGCTTTTGGAATAAAAGTACATCGTTTTCTCAATGAAATTCCTGCAGAAGTTATTCAAAAAGCAGATGAACTTGACTTTCCGCTACTTCATATACCTGTCCAATTCACTTTTTGCGATGTCTTTAACCCTATAATATCGAAACTATTTCACAAAGAAGTGGATAATCTGCGCTACTCAGAAACCATACATCGATCATTTTTTGATCTCATCGCCCACGGAGGTGGCGTAGAAGAGATTTTGTCTGCTCTTGGGTATTTTTTACAAACGGATATTGCGTTTCACGAGGTTTCAGCAGGCATAACGAATATTTTCTCCAAAGATGAAGGTTTCAAACAAAACGTTCTAAACTCGTCATTATCGGAATTGCTTCGGATGTTTCCTAATGAAATTGTGGCATCGGAAGATAAAATATACGGATACATCTTACTCAACGCTGAAAAAGAAAAAATGAATTTTGATAATTATAAAGCTGCAATTGAAGACGCAAGGACAGCCCTTCTTCTCGCTATAAAGAAGAGAATTTCATCTCACGAAACAGAAAAACAATATAAAAGTGTATTTGTTCATGACCTTCTTTTTCACAATGTCAAATATGCCCATGAAGTTTGGAATAGAGCTAAAATTTTTGGATGGGACTTTTTGGGCTTTGTTAAGGTAATAGCGTTTGATATTGATAATTTCAATACTCTTCTAGATACTAAAGGAGAAAGCAAACATGAATCGCTAAGAGAACGTATTTTCAGCATTGCAATTGCTATGATGGAATCCAAATTTCCAAAGATTCCGTACGTTACAATGAGTGATTCTGTTGTTTTCTTATTATGCATTGGTGAAGACAAAAAAAGTTTTAATAAAGAGGAATTCTCTAAATTCCTCTCATCAATCCAAAAAAAGATAACAACCGAAAGCGGTACTACGGTCACCATAGGACTCGGGTCTATAAAAGAAAGTGTTTTTCAATGTCATGAAAGTTTTGAAGAAGCCCGCAGTGCTGTCCAATTTGCTCGTAGCATTTCCCAGAAGGATAAAATCCTTTTTTGGGAGGATACTGGAATATACAGAGTACTTAATCCTATATATGACACTAATCCGGCAGTGGCATTCTATCAATCTCATTTAGGAAAACTTATCGATTATGATTTAAAAAACAAATCTTATCCCCTTTTACCAACGTTAAATTGTCTCGTAAAAAATAACTGGTCATTGAATAAGGCAGCACAGAAACTTCACATTCACTACAATACAATGAAATATCGAGTTGACAAAATACATGAACTTATCGATCTCGACATCGACAATCATGAACAAAGGGTTAATATTCTTTTCTCTTTAATCATTTACTATATGAACAATAACTTAAGTATATAAATCGAAAATTTAATATTACAAAGGCCTCCTTTATGGAACTTTTTCGAAGGAGGCCTTTAAACATTTATAATGCTACTTTCTTATTTTGAAGCATTATTCCAAATAAAACTGTTCCAAAGACACATAAGGGAATTGTGATCCATATAGGAAACCAACCAAGCTTAAGTGCAATAATACCTAAAACAAGTGCAATGACTCCAAGCTTAAAATCTCGAATGACAAAGCTTCCAAAAACCCCTCCAAAAATAGCCGGAAGAATATACTTAAATGCCTCTAATACAAGAGGTGGAAAACTAGCAACAAGCTTTGCACCTAAGCCAATTCCAATTGTTAGAATAAAAATGTTTATCAATATGGAAACCCCAATACCCAAGGTAGATAAAATAGCCCCTTCATAAGAACCCTCTTCCACTCCAGCTGCCTCTTGAGCAAGGGCAGAACAAGGAAGTCTGACATTGGAAATGTTACCAGAAAGGAAAGACATATAGGTTCCAGGAACCCCCAAAATAGGGAAATATGCCAAAGGTTCAACAAACCATAATGGACCAGAGTAAGCAAAAATTAAGGCAAAACCAGAGATTATGGCCTGCAACGGAGGCATAATATTATATTTTGCAAAAATATAAAGGGGAGGGGAAAAACTCAACAAAAAAGCAAACAGACATGTCAATATCCCCCAGAAAACAATTGGTTTTTGGAATTTTTCTAAGAAAATCTCTTTCTGTGACATTTTTGCTCACCTCTCCTAAAAAAGGACTGCGGAGAACATACCTAAAGCCATGGCGACACCTAAGGACCACTCTTTAAGCCATCTCTTACCCAATTTATCCGCAACTATCTGCATCACTACCATTGTCAAAGCAGCCACAATAGCAGCAATACTAGGACGACCGACAGTAACAAGAGCTTTTGACACCTGAAACCCAAAAGCACCCAAAATAGCACCTATCGATATTACGGGTAAAAGATCCTGTCTCTTCCCTACAATGCGAGACCTTAATCCATCTAGTTTGTGGGTAAAAAGCCCCGTAATTAACAACCATCCACAAGATCCCAAAGCAATAACCCATAATGAGTTTGCAAACTCTAGCACTCCGTATCCTTCAGACCCCACAGATGTACCTAACACCTGAGCTCCACATTCAGCAGCATAACCTTCATACATCACTGCTCCTATAACAGAAAGTCTCATCCATGCCATCGGAGCCCCTATAATAGCAATAAGAGCAACCATACCGATAAGAACAGCAAATGATGGACCTAATGATGAAATTACTGCCGAACGGAGTCCACTCTTCAGTTGCTCTGGTCTAAGCCCCATTTCCAAACCAGTAAACCATGCTTTTTTCATAAAAATAATGGATTGGAAAACAACGATACTAACCATAACAATACCAATAACCCAGAAACCCCATTCATTGGCTACTTCTAAATAATCTGGCATTATCAACATTCACCTCCCAAGAAAGAACAAACAAATCGCCATTAAGAAAGATAATCCAGAGCTAAAGCAATGTAGAACTTAGTGGCATCAATAACACTAGAAAGTTCAACGTATTCGTCAATCTTATGATTCCTTGTAAAATTCCCTGGGCCATAAATAATGACAGGTATTTCAGGATTAATTTCACGAAATGGCACTGCATCTGTGTAATACACAACACCTTGTAAATCTGGTTTTTTTGAAAAAAGCTGCTCATATGAATTCTCAGCACTTTTTACTAGAGGGTTGTTAGGATTTGTTTCAATAGGCAAGAGATTATGCAGAATTTCATACGTTATATCCATGTCTTTATTTTGCGATTTTAACTTTTCTATTATGGCATCAATTTGAGCAAGAAGTGCAGCATGATCATTCCCTGGAATTGTCCTTATATCAACTTTAGCTTCACATCTGTCAGGAATAATATTAGTGAGATCTCCAGCATGCATCGTTGTAAGGCTAAAAGTGGGGGCGGAAAGATAGGTATTTTCCATCTCCTTGAATTTAAGGTCTTTAAGCTGGTTCATAAATTCAATCATATTTGTTAGTGCATTAACTCCTTGTTTAGGTTGTCCACCATGAGCCCTTTTCCCTTTTGAAATGAACTTGAGCCACAATGTACCTTTTTCAGCGACAAAAACAGTGCCATTACTTGCCTCACTTATAGCAATGGCATCGATGCCATCTGCTCCATATTTTTCTACATACGCTCTTGAGCCATAAAGGTCCACTTCTTCTCCAGACGTCCCCAATAAACTCAAAGAACCTTTTAATTCAATTCTAGCTTTTTTAAGAATACACATAGCTAAAGTCATCGCGGTAACACCAGCTTTCATGTCACTGGTTCCGCGGCCATACATTAAGTCTCCTTCTATTACTGCACCAAAAGGAGCATGCTTCCATCCTTCTCCAGCAGGAACAACATCATAATGCCCGCTATAAACAAGATTTGGACCATTAGAATTATTCCCAATTTTTGCCATTAAATTAGCGCGATTGCTTTGATTTAATTCCCATATTTCTGAACTTATCCCATAACTTTTTAGTTTCTCATGAACTTTGTAGGCTACGTTTATTTCATTGCCTGGAGGGTTAGAACTATTCACTTGAATTAATTCAGAAAGGAATTCAATGACCTCCTGCTCATCCAACAAAGATATACACTCATCATATTCTTTTTTTCTACTAAAAAGCATAACAAGTACCCCCTTATTACATTTAATAATTTGGACTATCCTCTTAGGGGGTAATGATAAACTTTTAACGGAAACAAAGAATCATTTCTTTTTTATATTTTTTTATAGCAAAATGCTTTTTTACTATAAAAAATTTTTACTTATTATTCTTTCTGCATAAAAAATATATTATTTTGGGGCTTTCTTGTTAGTTTTATACAGAGAGAGTAACCCATTTTCCAAATGAAACTTTTTTATAATATTTACTGAGATAAATGAAACTTTCTACTAACATATTAGGAAAGCTAGCAAGACCAAAGAGTGATGGAGCATGATCAATAATAACAACCACTCCATATGGTGATATCTGGTAAGTCAAATCCATGATTTCCTCCTAAAACAGTTACCACATTACTCAACGCTCTCTTCCTTGCTTGCCTTTCTACAAAATTTAAA
>JAQVXR010000183.1 GCA_028709045.1 Desulfitobacteriaceae bacterium
TTATTAACTTTAATAGATGTTGTTATGGTTTAAATTGCCTGGTATAATATAACTAAAACAACGGGAGGGTTAAAGGATATATGGATTATCAAGCAGATCCAAAGAAAGTAGATTTTAAAAAGAAGAATAAATGGCTCGTTCCGGTAGGGGTTTCCAATCACCACGTTCATTTAAGTGAGGAACATATTGAAGCTTTATTTGGAAAAGGCTATAAGTTAACGCCATACAAAGATTTGACTCAACCAGGTCAATATGCTGCCAAAGAAAAGGTTAATGTTGTCGGTTCGAAAGGTGTTATTCAGAACGTACGGATTTTAGGGCCTGCCCGGAAAGAAACCCAGGTAGAGTTAAGCCAAACTGAAGCAAGACAGATTGGGATAGACGCACCTCTTCGGGATTCCGGAGACTTGGATGGATCACCTGGCTGTATTTTAATCGGACCAAAAGGCCCACTGGTTATCGACAAAGGCTGCATCGTCGCAAAAATCCACGTGCATTTTCATCCTTCGGATGCTGAACGTTTAGGGATTCAGGACAAAGACAAAATCAGTATTTTGATGAAAGGTACTAAAGTAGTAAGCTATCATGATGTCTTGGCACGGGTACGGGAAGACATGATGTTGGATTTTCACCTTGATACAGATGAAGCAAATGCTGCCATGGTAAAAACCGGTGATGTAGGCTTGATCCAGCACAAGGAAATGGTGGTTAAAGATAATTACGGCAACATTATTGAGTGTCAAGCTGATAATGTGAAATTTGTCCAGGGGAAAAAGCCCAGTGACTATGTTACTCAGGAAGGAATCAGATTATTAAGGACTGTGTTTGAATACCCTGCATCAGCACAGCGGGATATCACGGAAAAAATGCTTAATCCCGAAAAGTTCGATCCCAATCAATTCTATCTGTTTACCGCTTTATCCGACGATAAGGTTATTGGTATTGCTACTTTTTATTACCTGGCTGATGAGAAGTTAGGTTACTTAGAACACATTGGGATTATCCCTGAATTTCGCAACAGGGGTATCGGCAGTTTCTTCTATCATAAATTAATAGCATTTTTGGAAGAAGAACATCCGGACATTGAAGGGATATTCATGGAAGTGCGGAAGACCGAAGAAGGGCTTGATAACCGGAAAGAATTTTTCCTTAACTTGGGCGCTATTCCTGTTGACACTTCTTTCTATCCTAACGAGAAGTTTAAGACGATGGAAGGACTCTTGTTAATGTACAGGCCTCTGGTAGCAATAGCGGCCTTTAATACTGGGACAGTTGAGAGGGCTTTTAGAAACTTAAGCAAGGTAATATAAATTTGGATAGTTTAATAATAAAAATAAGAAAAGCGCTTTTGGCGCTTTTCTTATTTTACCTCAGTTTTTTCCCTGAACAAAAGGGTGATGGCATAAATTCCTGCCAGACCGACCAGGGTGTAAATGATTCTGCTTAAGAGAGCGCTTTGGCCTCCAAAGATGGTTGCAACCAGGTCAAAACCAAAGAGACCAATCAAACCCCAGTTCAGGGCACCGATAATAACCAAGATAAGAGCTGTTTTGTCCAATATGCTTACCCTCCTTTTTCGTTTTCTATAGCTATTATGTCAAATAATTGAAATATTTATTCAACCGCAATTCTTTTAACTGTTTTTTCCTGGGCGCAACCTGTTATAATATTAGATAGATTATCGGACATGCTGTTCATATTTTTATGGAATTGACGGTGGATATAATGAAGTTTTTTGCGATGGGAGATTTACATTTATCTTTTGACCAGCGGGTTATCCCGGGTTGCTGGGAAGATATGAGCCAGTACAAGCCGATGGATATTTTTGGGTCCCACTGGAAGAACCATTACCAAAAGATTTATGATAACTGGTGTAGGCTTGTTGGGGCTGATGATGTGGTTTTTATGCCCGGAGACATATCCTGGGCTATGGATCTGGAAGATGCCAAATGGGATTTGGACTTCTTAAATAGTTTGCCCGGAAAGATAGTGCTGGTACGAGGCAATCATGATTACTGGTGGAAGAGTATTGCCCGGGTACGCCAAGCCCTTCCTAATAATATCGTTGCTTTGCAAAATGATTGTTTTATTATTGGTAAAACCGCTGTTTGCGGAAGCAGGGGATGGGTTTGTCCCGGTAGCGACGGGTTTTCAGAGCATGACCAAAATATTTATTTGCGGGAACTTAAGCGGGTGGAACTTTCCTTAAAGACAGTTCCTCACGGTATCACCCAAATTATATTAATGCTTCATTTTATGCCTACCGGGGAGAACCATGAAGCCAGCGGTTTTATTGAATTAATGAAGCATTATCAAGTAAAAGCATGTGTTTATGGGCACCTGCATCACCCGGCTTATGCAATTAGACTTCCTGATCATAAATGGGGGATAGATTTTTTTCTGGTAAGTGCCGATTACCTGGGCTTTACACCAAAACTTCTTTGGGAGGAGAAATAAAAGGATTGAAATGAAGCCGGCAAAGAGGGGGTGAGCAGTTTATGAGAAATTTAACAACTGAGACCATAACCTGCGATGTATTGGTGATAGGCGGTGGACTGGCATCTTTGACGGCAGCTTATGCCGCTTCCGGCAGGGGCGCGAAAGTATTGATCGCATGCAAGAAGAAAGTCGGTAGAAGTGGAAATACTCTCGTTTCCGCCAATGGTTTTGCTGCTGTTCTTCCGGGATACGATCCTACTGACTCAAAAGACCTCCACTTTACCGATACTATGTGCGGGGGAGCAATGGTTAATGATAAAAAGCTGGTGCGAGCATTGGTAAGTGAAGCATCAGAAGCACTGGAAGAACTTGAAAGGCTAGGTGTCTGTTTCCAATCTATTGGGGCAAGGAAAATTATAAAAAGGGCACCGGGACATTCCCGGATGAGGGTTTTCAATGTAAAGGGTTTTAACGGGGCCTTTTTTGCTCAGGGAAGAGGTATTACTTTTCCTCTTAGAGAAAGAGTGGGTCAGGCGGGTGTTAAATTTCTTGATGAGACGATGATTATCTCGTTATTAGTGCAGGACGGGCGGGTGATTGGTGCACGTGGCCTTTCCCTCCAAGAAAAATGTGTGGTTTTAATTAAAGCCAAAACTGTGATAATATCCAGTGGAGGTGGAGGAAGAATCTATCACTCCACTAATAATACCTCCGATGCCACCGGTGATGGATATGCTCTTGCCTGGAACGCCGGAGCGGGTCTTCGGGATATGGAGTATATTCAATTTTTTCCTTCGTTTATGGTGTATCCTTTTAAACTGACGGTGCCAACCCCACTTTTTGCGGACGGAGCGGTTTTAAAAAACGCATTCGGGCAGAGATTTATGTTTGACTATACCCCTGAGGGAGAAATGGCAACCAGGGATATTGTTGCCCGGGCGGTCTACCTGGAGATGCAGCGAGGGAGAAAATGTCGGGAGGGAATTCAAATCGATTTTTCCTCTGTTTCAGATAGGGTGTTGGAAAATAAATATGCTGTTTTGGTAAACCATTTTCGAAAAAGCGGCAGGGAGCTAAAGACAGGCTATTTTGAAGTAGCTCCGGTGGTGCACCACTTTATGGGGGGCATTGTAATAGACGAGAAATGCCGGACCGAAATCCAGGGCTTGTATGCTGCCGGAGAGGCGGCGGGAGGAGTGCATGGAGCCAACAGGCTGGCGGGTAACGCCTTGACGGAAGCAGCAGTTTTTGGTCTAATTGCCGGACGAGAGGCGGCATGGGAAGCCCAAAAGTTAAAGCACCGACAGCGTGAACTCCCTTTGGATAGTGATGCAAGTTTCTTTCAAAAAGGAGATATTGCACCGGGCGAAATCAAAGAAAAGCTTTGCCAGGCAATGGACAAGGGGGCAGGGGTAGTCCGGTCCGAAAAAACGTTGGAGGATGCATTGGATGAGATTGAACGGTGCAAATCAGCTTTCCCATATGTCAGGACAGAAACCTTATGGGATATTGTACGTTATAGTGAATTAAGGAATATGTGCCTTACAGGGGAAATGATCTGTAGGTCTGCTTTAAAGCGGGAGGAAAGCCGAGGAGCCCATTATCGGGAAGACTATCCTGAGCAGGATGATAGTAAAGGCCTGGGTAGTTTTAAATGTGGGAAAAATGATTCGGGCAGCATCATGCTTAACTGGCAGCCCAAAAAATTAACTAATGTTTGTGGAGGATAACCTTGATGAATGATACATTTTTACGAGCCTGCCGGAGGGAAGAGGTGGAATATACCCCGGTATGGTTAATGCGCCAGGCCGGGCGTTATTTGGAAGAATACATGAAGATCCGCCGAAAGTATTCTTTTATCGAGATGTGTAAAACCCCGGAACTTGCAACGGAAATAACTTTGCAGCCGGTGCGACGTCTAGGTGTAGATGCTGCTATTCTGTTTGCCGATATTCTTTTGCCCCTTGAAGGGATGGGCATTAGTTTTGAATTTACCAAAGGTGAAGGCCCTGTGATCCATCGGCCGGTTCGCGCTCAGCAGGATGTAGATGCCATTCGGATCTTGGATGCGGAAGAAGCAACGCCTTATGTCCTGGAGGCAATTCGTTTGACACGAAAAGAACTGGAGGGAAAGGTTCCTCTGATTGGGTTTTCCGGAGCCCCCTTTACTCTCGCCAGTTATTTAATTGAGGGAGGCAGTTCTAAGGATTATGTGAACTGCAAAAAAATGATGTGGTGTGCGCCTGAGGTTTGGCATAGCTTGATGGATAAGGTTTCCCAGGTGCTGGTAAAATACTTGAGGGCGCAAATTGCTGCAGGGGCTCAGGCTGTTCAGGTATTTGATTCCTGGGTAGGTACTCTTAACAAAGAAGATTACCGTCAATTTGTCATGCCCTATTCGCAAAAATTAATCAGCAGCATTGCAGATATGGGTGTGCCGATAATTCATTTTGCCAATAATGGAGCAGCCCTTTTAGACCT
>JAQVXR010000022.1:0-8397 GCA_028709045.1 Desulfitobacteriaceae bacterium
TGTAAGTTTACCCAGATTTATGAGGGTGAGGGAATACTGTTATCAGGATAAGGTTTATAATCTTCGCTAAGAAATTTGAAAATCCTTTACTTAGTTCATCTGCATTAAAATACTCTATAAAAGTTTTGATAGTATTAAATTTAGTTGTTTAAGCATTTTGCATATGCTCATATATTACAGTTTCAGGTATTTTTGCTCCAAACAAGAGGTTTAAATTCCAAAAATTATTTAGACATGGTAAAAATTTTTTTGTAAAAATATTGACAATATCATTGGAATATGCGTAAATTATTCTGGTTGTAAAGTTTAGCAAGTCTAAACAAAAAGTTTAGTTTACGGAAACCTGGTGAGTCGGATATGAATATCGGAGAAAAAATAAAAAGATTAAGAGTAAAGAATGGCTTGACCCAGGAGGAACTTGCCAACCGGTGTGAGCTTTCTAAAGGCTTTATTTCCCAGGTGGAAAGGGATCTGACATCCCCTTCCATTTCCACGTTGGTGGACATTCTTCAAAGCCTTGGTACCAACTTGCAGGATTTTTTTAATGAAGCAGTTGCGGAGAAAGTTGTTTTCCGACGAGAGGATATTTTTATTAAAGAAAACCGGGAAATGAAATATGACATTGAATGGATCGTACCCAATTCTCAAAAGAATCAGATGGAACCAATCATAATCAGCTTGGATGTAGGCGGCACTTCCCAAGTCGACGTCCCTCATCCGGGAGAAGAATTTGGTTTTGTTTTGTCTGGTACGGTATTTATTCATTTGGAGAAGCAAAAGTTTCGGGCTAGGAAAGGCGAGAGTTTTTATTTTAAACCTTCCACAACCCATTTTATTTCCAATGCGGGGAAAACTAGGGCACGGGTCCTTTGGATATCTGCGCCTCCCAGTTTCTAAATACTTTTTAACTAATTATTTTTTCAGGAGGGTATCGGTGTGTCCCAACACATAATTGAACTGGTTAATATTTCAAAGAAATTTGATGGGAGCGAAGCCCTAAAAAAGATCAATTTATATATTAGAAAGAACGAGTTTCTTACTCTTTTGGGACCGAGCGGGTGCGGAAAGACAACTACCTTACGCATTATTGCCGGTTTTGAACAGCCTACTACCGGTGAAATTCTCTTCGAAGGAAAAAATATCAACAGCTTGCCTCCTTATAAGAGAAGAGTGAATACGGTATTTCAAAAGTATGCCTTGTTTCCCCATATGAATGTTTTTGAAAATATTGCCTTTGGCTTAAAAATAAAAAAAATGGCTCAAGATGAGATTGAGAGAAAAGTTAAGAGCGTCTTGAATCTGGTAAACTTAACCGGATATGAAAAACGGGATGTCGAATCCCTCAGTGGTGGCCAGCAGCAGCGGATAGCAATTGCCCGAGCTCTGGTGAATGAACCTGAGGTGCTTCTCTTGGATGAGCCTCTGGGTGCTCTTGATTTGAAACTGCGCAAAGGTATGCAGTTGGAACTGAAAAATATGCAGAGGCGTTTGGGGATTACATTTATTTATGTAACTCACGACCAAGAAGAGGCTCTTACCATGTCTGATACCATTGTTGTCATGCGGGAGGGAGTAATCCAGCAGATTGGGACGCCGCAAGATATTTATAACGAGCCGAAAAACTCTTTTGTCGCAGAGTTTATTGGTGAAAGCAATATCATTTCCGGCACTATGGTGCGGGATTATCTGGTGGATTTTGCCGGGCGGGAATTCACCTGTTTGGATAAAGGATTTGCCCCTCAAGAAAAGGTTGATGTAGTGGTGCGCCCGGAAGATATTAGGATGGTTCCCGAAAACGAGGGGATGATCGTGGGTGATGTTAAGTCAGTTATTTTTAAAGGGGTACATTATGAAAGCATAGTTTCAGCCAGGGAGATGCAGTGGAAAATTCACAGTACAACCATGGAACCGGTTAACAACCGGGTAGGACTTTCCATCGGACCAAACGATATTCATGTGATGAAGAGGGTAGCACAATGAAAAAAAGTTGGGTATCATTTCCATATATTATTTGGATGCTTATGTTTATTTTAGTGCCCCTGATTTTGGTAGCATACTATAGTTTAACGGTACAAATTAACGGGGATACGATTTTTTCGCTGGATAATTTTCAAAAGTTTTTTCAGCCGGTATACCTGCGCGTCCTTTTGAGATCTTTAGGGCTGGCCTTGATCAGCACCGTTTGCTGTCTGGTTTTAGGCTATCCCGTGGCGATGATCCTTGCCGATAAAGAATTAAGTAAGAGGAATTTTTTCATATTACTTTTTGTTCTGCCTATGTGGATGAATTTATTATTGCGTACTTACGCGTGGATGGCTCTCTTGGAAAGAAAAGGATTGATCAATAGTTTTCTTTCTTCAATTGATCTTCCAACGGTTAATTTACTCTATACAAACTTTGCCGTAGTGCTGGGGATGGTGTATAATTTTTTACCTTTTATGGTGCTTCCTATTTATTCCGTCCTGCGCAAAATTGATTACCACCTGGTTGAGGCAGCAGAGGATTTAGGTGCGGATTCTTTTACCGTTTTTCGGCGGGTCATCTTTCCTTTAAGCCTGCCCGGAGTAATTTCCGGCATTACTATGGTCTTTATGCCTGCTGTATCAACCTTTGTTATTTCCCGCCTGCTTGGAGGGGGACAGTTTGCTTTAATCGGAAATCTTATCGAGCAGCAGTTTTTATTTGTGGGTGATTGGCATTTCGGCTCTGCCCTGTCAATTGTGATGATGGTTCTCATATTGATCAGTATGGTGCTGATGCCTAAAAGCAGCCGGGATTCGGTAGGAGGTGGATTATGGTAAGGATGTTTTGGAAAAAGATATATCTGTATTTTGTTTTTCTTTTTCTTTATGCGCCTATTTTTGTTCTGATTATCTTTTCTTTTAATAATTCCAAATCTCGGGGTCACTGGGACGGGGTGAGTTTAAAATGGTAAGCCGCCCTGTTTCAAGATCCCCAGATTATGAGGGCTTTGTACTATACGATTTTGGTTGCTGTTTTGGCTTCCTTTTTTGCCACAATCATTGGAACGGCAGCAGCTATTGGCATTTACAATATGGATAAATTTAAAAGAACGGTGGTGATGAATTTTACTTATCTGCCTGTGTTGAATCCGGATATTGTAATGGGTGTATCTTTAATGGTCTTATTTATATTTTTAAATCTTCGCTTGGGACTGACCACTTTGTTATTGGCGCACATTACTTTTAATATTCCCTATGTTATTTTGTCAGTGCTTCCCAAACTGAAGCAGTTAAATAAGCACTTGTATGAAGCAGCACTTGACTTGGGCGCCGCCCCTTTTTATGCCTTTAAAAAGGTGATTCTCCCGGAGATTATGCCCGGCGTTTTTACAGGAGCACTGTTAGCATTCACCTTATCTTTAGATGATTTTGTTGTCAGTTTCTTTACTACCGGCTCCGGGGTATCAAACTTGTCTATTTACATTTATACCATGGCAAGACGAGGGATTAATCCCAAGATTAACGCTTTGTCCACACTGATGTTTGTGTCTGTTCTCCTGTTACTTTTTATCGTTGACAGAAGAATGGCGAGAGACCAAATGAAGAAGGGGAGTCAAGCATGAAAAAATTTTGTTATGTGATTATCGCAGTTTTATTGATCATTGGGGTGTTTATGACTGCCGGCTGCGGCAAATCAGATCAGGCGACATTGAATGTGTATAACTGGGGCGACTATATCGATGACTCGGTTCTTGCCGAGTTTGAACAAGAAACCGGAATTAAAGTCAATTATGATACCTTTACAACCAACGAGGATATGTTTATTAAGGTTAAATCCGGCGGGAGTAATTACGATGTCGCGATTCCCTCCGATTACATGATTGAAAAAATGATTAAAGAAGATATGCTGGAGAAAATTGATTTAAACAACATTCCCAACTACAAATATATTGATCCGGCCTTTCGTAAATTGAGTTATGACCCAAATGAAGAGTATTCGGTTCCTTATATGTGGGGAACAGTGGGTATTCTCTATAACAAAACAATGGTCAACGATCCTGTCGACAGTTGGAGAATACTCTGGGATGAGAAATACGAAAAGCAGATACTTATGCTGGACAGCCAGCGGGATTCCATCGGAGTTACCTTAAAGATGCTGGGGTATTCCCTCAATTCCCGGGATACCCAGGAACTGGAGGCAGCCAAGGAAGCCTTGATTGAACAAAAGCCACTGGTACTGGCCTATGTGGGGGATGATGTTAAAGATAAAATGATTCAAGGCGAAGCCGCCTTGGCGGTAGTATGGTCAGGAGATGCTGTATTTATGAAATGGGAGAATCCTGATTTAGAATACGCTATCCCTAATGAAGGAAGCAACCTCTGGTTTGACGCCATGGTTATCCCCAAGACTTCAACTCATAAAAAGGAAGCGGAGCAGTTTATTAACTTTATGTGTGATCCGGAAATAGCGTTTAAAAATACTGATTATATTGGGTATTCCACTCCTCATACCGAAGCAAAAAAACAACTTGATCCGGAACTTTTGCAGGATAAGACTGCTTATCCTTCAGAAGAAGACCTGAAAGACTGTGAAATTTTTTATGACCCGGGTGAATTTCTAAAAGAATATGACCGGGTCTGGACAGAGGTAATTGCTTATTAAATTCTCATAAGAGAAATTTTCCTTCTGAATGGTACCATAGGTTATTATGGGAATTATCAAACTAGTTGTAATTATTGGCTTTTTATGATAAAATAGATTAGTAACAGAAAATTTTCCTCAAGTCGCTTAATTCTTGTTTCAAGAAGCGGGGGAACCAAGTCCGGGGTGAATCCTGGCAGACTTTTTAGTCGACCAGGTAGGGTTACTTTCGACCCGAATCCGTCAGCTAACTTCGCAAGCGTGGAAAGGGAGGATAATTGGCAAAAGTTATTGCCTATATTGTCATGCCTTTTGCGCCCCGGGTTTTATGCCCGGGGTTTATATTTCTACTAAATAAAGAAAAGGAGGCGAATAAGATGTCAGTTAGGGTTCTCAAAAAATGGAAACTAAGTGAAGAAGAAAAGAGATCGATTTCACTTCGGCGGGCATCGGAACTGCGCAGGTCAATTACCGACTACCTGGAGGTAAAGAATGATTTAAAAACCGGGTTTGACCTTCAGGAGCTAATCGGCGCAAATAAGAAAAAAATGCTGGAGTATTTTAATGCTACGGAAGATGATTGGGAAAATTGGCGCTGGCAGATGGCACACAGAATTACCGATGTCAAAACACTTGCCGATTTATTTGGCTTTTCCGCGAAACGCTGCGCACAAATTGAAGGCATTGGAAGGCTCTATCGGTGGGCTATTTCTCCTTATTTTGCTTCGCTTATGGATTCCAATGATGAACATGATCCGGTCATTCGTCAATCGATTCCTGCCATTGAAGAGTTAGATGAATCAGGATACGATGACCCAATGGGTGAAGAATTTACTTCTCCGGCGCCCTGTATCACCAGACGCTATCCGGATCGTCTTATTATTAATGTTACTAACCAATGCGCCATGTACTGCAGGCACTGTCAACGGCGGCGCAATATAGGGGAAATAGACAGGCACCAAACGGTAGAAAATTTGCGGGCGGCACTAGACTATATTAGAAAGAATAAGGAAATTCGGGATGTTTTAATTACCGGAGGAGATGCGCTTCTCTTAAGTGATAGGAAGATCGACTGGCTTTTGAGCGAGTTGGACCAGATTGATCATGTAGAAATTAAGCGTCTTGGCACTAGAACAATTGTCACCCTCCCCCAGCGTATTACCAAGGAACTTTGCGCAGTGCTTAAGAAGCATCCTCCTATTTTTATCAATACACAGTTTAACCATCCTCAAGAAATTACTCCGGAAACAAAAAAAGCCTGCGATATGCTGGTAGAAGCAGGGGTTCTTCTCGGCAACCAAGCTGTGCTTTTAAAAGAGATAAATAATGACTCGTTTATCATGAAAAAACTAAACCAGGAGCTATTAAAAATACGGGTGAAGCCCTATTATATCTTCCATGCTAAAGCGGTTAAAGGGACTAGGCACTTTATTACAACAGTGGACGAAGGATTGGAGATTATAAAGAAACTCCGGGGATTCACTTCCGGAATAGCTGTTCCTACGTATATTATTAATGCCCCCCACGGTTACGGGAAGGTGCCGATTTTGCCCAGATATATGCAGCGCCATAATGGGCACTGGGTGCGTCTTAAGAATTGGGAAGAACGGGAGATGGAGTACTCCTTGCTTCCGGAAGCACTTCCCGAAGCAGAATAACTGTCAAATGAGCTCATACCTTGGGGTATGGGCTTTAATTGTATGATTATATAGGTTGATAGCATAAATGCAACTAAGGCTTCCCCTAAAGGACTGGAAATTCCGGTGCGCCTGCGTCAAAGACTTCTCTAAAGTCTTGTGAAAAATCAAGTGCTAACCTGCTATACCGCCGGATAAATAAACTAACAGCGTTTAAGAGCGCATGGTCCGATATTACATTTGCCGCATACATCACACAACCCGGGGAACAAAGCCGCTACTTGAAGTAACTGCTTATAACATTTCTTCTTGTCAATTTCCTCAATACTCAAGGCTCCGACCGGGCAGTTTTTCACACAGGCCAGACATTTACCCTCCCGGTAATACAAGCAGTATTCCTCAGACGGCCGGGGTGACGGGGGGATTTCTGCAGAAATCACCAGACTGCCGAAACGACCTGCGCAGCCGGCGGGGGTTATGAGCATTTTATTTACCCCAAAGGTACCTAGTCCTGCGACGAAAGCTGCGCTTTTATGGGACCAGGAGGCGGTCAAGTCTATTTCATTAAAATTATGGGTAGCCTTTTGAAAAGTGGCTTTAATGCCCTGCATTTCCAACTCATTTTTTAGCCGGGCAGAAATATCTCCGATCAATTGGTTTGTCTCTTCATAAGCCTTGGCCCATTCTTTTGCAACTTCTTTTTCTTGCCGGTTTGCTTTCACAATTTCTTCCCCAAAAGGAAGAAAAAATGCTATTACTGTTTTGGCATCTGCCAGCATTTCCTGGGGCAGAAGGTGGTGGGGACCGATTACTTCCTTCATCTGGTAAAAAAGATTATCCTGAGCAGAGGCATAACCTACCAGCGGTTCCCGGTAAGGAGTAATTGTACAAGCAGAGGAAAGGAGGCCTTTGATTCTCCCCTCAATTTTTTTTGCCAGTTCCATAGAATGTCCTCCTTTAAAGTTCAGGTTTCACGAACTATAGTCATTATAAGGAATTCGTCTTAACGCAGGTGATTCCTTCAAGATCAGTTGTTGGTTTTTTTTAAGATAATGTGGTATATTATGTTTATAAACAAATAAAAGGAAGTTGTTTCCAAATGGTTTTGTCTGAAGAAACGGCTGCCCGGGTAGAACTGGCAGGAAAACTAAAACAGCGCCTAGTGAAGTATTTTCACAGCAAGGAGCGCCAGTTTATCCCGTTAATATTAAAGAATTATTTTAAGAAGAACGGAAGCCAAAGTGATGATGAAAAGATCAATGCTTACGATTGGTTTATTCATTGTTACCGGTTTAAGAATGGCGATTGTTTTATTGATCGATTCATTAAAGGGCATCAGGACCTTTCCCAGGAGGAAATTGTCATTCTGGAAAAATGGAAGGACTGCGGCGGAGGCATCTTTGAAATCAAAGATGTTAATGAGGATGTCGCGTGCTTAATCAATCTGGTAGATGGCAGGGAGTATCACTGTACGTCCAACATGGGTAGGAAAAACAGGGTAGCGCTTCGTCCGGGGTTTTTTATTTTGACCCGCTTAGTTCCGCTGGATGATATTTATCTTTTCAGCGGCTTGCCGGCAGTGTTTCCGCCTCAAGCCCGGTTTCATGTCCAGGAGATGGCAAAGGACATGGGTAGAGGGTTGCTTTCTTAAACCAAAGGAAGCGAGTTTTCATTTATCCCGCTCTTTCAAAGGGAGCGGGGTTTAAATTTTATACCAAGGAGTGACTGGAGATGGATCTAGTCATAGCTATTGAGGAAGCTGTCTTAAGCTTACTGGAGCAGGATTATTTTAAGACAACGGAATATCTCGTTGAGGAGTTGCGTGTCGAGTATACGTTGGAACATCAAAGAATTCGAAAAGAGTATACAGAAAAATACCAACTGAGTGGGTGCGGTGTGCATCAAAGTCCTGTGACGGCAGTAAACCACGCGCTTAATTCACTTAAGAAAAAAGGCTTAGTGGAAAAGAAGACGGAGAATGGAACCGGCATGTGGCGCCTGGCGAAAAAATAAAACAAACGGAGAGGATTAATAATGCATAATAGTTCATGGCAAAATTTACGTGAGATTTATGATGAATCAGGCCGGTTGCTAATTTTCCGCAGCTTGCTTCAGGATAAAACAGTTTCTCGGTTACGACGCCTGCTTTTTTTGG
>JAQVXR010000022.1:8497-20148 GCA_028709045.1 Desulfitobacteriaceae bacterium
ACCAACTTCATAGATTGTTGGAGATAGTACGTCCGGTCAGCGACTATGCTCAAAAATTTATCATATTTATTGATGATCTTTCTTTTGAGGGGGCGGAAACTGATTATAAATTTCTAAAAGCTTTAATGGAAGGCGGTGTGGAAGTAATGCCGGATAACGTTTTAATCTATGCTACCTCCAACCGCCGGCACCTGGTTCAGGAAACATGGCAGGACAGGGGCGAAGCCGGTGGGGAAATTCATGCCGGTGATTCGCTGGCAGAAAAGCTCTCTCTGTCTGATCGCTTTGGTTTAACAGTAACCTTTACATCGCCTGATCAAGAAGAATACCTGTCTATCGTAGAGGGATTAGCGCAAAAACAAGGGCTAGACCTCCCTGCCTCAGAGTTAAGGGAGCGAGCCCTCAAATGGGAAAGATGGCATAATACCCGTTCCGGCCGTACTGCCCAGCAATTTATTAATCATCTGCTTTCCACTTTATAAAAAATTTAGCGTCAGTTGGAGTTTCAATGCCAACTGACGCAGCTTATATTTAAACCATTCTGATCTGGTGGTAAACCTTTTTCCCTTTTCTTAAAAGGAGCTTGCCTTCGCTAAAGTTTTTTTCTTTAATTAGTAGCCCAAAGTCATCCACTCTTTCTTCACCCAAATAGATTCCTCCTTGCTGGATAAGGCGCCGTCCTTCACCTTTTGATGAGATGAGACCTGCCTCTATCAGGATGGTTAAAATATCAATACCTTCTGCGAAACGTTCTCGGGGTATTTCTGTAAAAGGGATATCGGCGGAGTCAGCGCCTCCCCCAAAAAGAGATTTGGCAGCTTGGACGGCTTTTTGCGCTTCTTCTTCTCCGTGTACCAACTTGGTAACTTCGTAAGCCAAAATTTCTTTTGCCTTATTTATTTCTGCCCCTTCCAGAGAAGCTAATCTTTTTACTTCAGCCATCGGCAGGAAAGTCAAAAGAGCCAGGCAATTTTCTACGTCCGGATCGTCTACATTACGCCAGTACTGATAAAAGTCATAGGGTGAAGTTTTTTCAGGATCCAACCAAATTGCACCAGCCTCAGTTTTGCCCATTTTCTTTCCTTCACTGGTGGTGAGAAGCTTAAATGTCAGTCCAAAGGCATCGCCGTTATCCGCTCGTCGAACCAGTTCTACTCCGCCTAAAATATTGGACCACTGGTCGTTTCCTCCCAGTTGTAGGCGGCAGTTGTGGCGTCGGTACAATTCTAAAAAGTCATATGACTGCATCAGCATGTAGTTGAACTCCAGAAAGGTCAGTCCCTTTTCCATGCGGGTTTTAAAACATTCTGCCGTTAGCATCCGGTTGACGGAAAAGTGTCGGCCGATCTCTCTTAAGAATTTTACGTAGTTTAATTCCAGCAACCAATCAGCGTTGTTTACCATTAATGCTTTATCCGGGCCAAATTCAATAAATTTGGAAAACTGTTTTTTGAAGGATGCTACATTATTGCTGATTTCTTCCTGGGTGAGCATTTTTCTCATATCTGTTTTTCCTGAAGGGTCTCCCACCATTGCTGTTCCACCACCGAACAAGGCTATCGGCCGGTGTCCGGCTTTTTGCATGTGCATCATTACCATGACCTGGACAAAATGTCCCACATGGAGGCTGTCTGCAGTAGGGTCAAATCCAATGTAGAAGGTAACCGGCTTTCTGCCCAGCAATTCTCTGATTTCTTCTTCGTGGGTAGCTTGTTCAATAAAACCTCGTTCCATTAACATATCGAAGACGTTGCTCATAACTCACAATCCTTTCGTTAATAAAAAAAATTAAAGGGTCCTCCATCCTGTAAGGACGGGAGGACCCGTGGTACCACCTTAATTACACCCTAAATGTCGGTGTCTCTCAAATCACTGTAACGGGTGATTACCGTAGTGTTTTAACACTAAAACTCCGGAGCGTAATTCACACCTCTATGTCCGACAGGCTTTGCACCGAACAGCCTGCTCTCTGTAATGTCACCATAAAGGGCTACTAAACTCTTTCATCATTTGATCCTATTTAATATTTGTATCAATAATAATGTAAGGTAGGGATTTTTGTCAAGTTGGATAATCTGTAAAACTTAGACAGAATTTATAATATATGCAACAAAAAAGGATGTTCCTGCGTCTATTTTATATTGGATATCTTTGGTATTATATTAATAGGCTTTAACTGGGCAGAAGGGAGGTACTGGTTGTGTTACTTCAACTCGAGGGTATCTATAGGCATTATGTCAATGGAAACGTGCAAACCCAAGTTTTAAAAGGAATAAATCTCATAGTGGAAAAAGGTGAGTTTGTTTCTATCATGGGTCCTTCCGGATCGGGCAAATCTACTTTGCTAAACATTATTGGCTGTTTGGACAAGCCCTCTTCCGGTGTATATAAATTCTGCGGGGAGCAGGTGGAAAGGTTGAATGACAGCCAATTAGCCGATATCCGTAATCGTTCCATTGGTTTTGTTTTTCAAAGCTTTCATTTATTAAAAGATTTAAATGCTATGCAAAATGTGGAACTTCCTTTGATTTACCGAGGGGTTCCTAAAAATGAACGGAGAAAACTGGCTCAGGCAGCTTTAGAATCTGTTGGGCTTTCCCATCGTGAGCATCATCGTCCGACCCAACTTTCCGGGGGTGAACAGCAAAGAGTGGCCATAGCCAGGGCTATTGCGGGGAATCCTAAAGTGATCCTGGCCGATGAACCGACCGGAGCTTTAGATTCCCACACAGGGGAAAATATTATGGCGATTTTTCAAAGATTAAACAGCGAAATGGGAATTGCCATTGTTCAGGTAACTCATGACGAAAATATCTCCGGCTATGGGCACCGGGTTATTCACTTATTGGACGGGACAATAGCCAGGGAAGAAACCCTTCGGGTTATATAAATCGGATAAGATTAACAGGAGGTAAAAAAATGCGTGTACGAATATTGACTGCTGCTTTGATTATCTTCGTAGTAATTGGCGGGGGTTATTATGCTTTTCGCCAGTTGATTCCTTCACCGGACCAAAAAGTAGATGCGCCGGTTTATTCTACATATAATGTTGAGCGGGGCGATATTGCTGTCGGGGTAGATGTCTCCGGCCCCCTTAATCCTTCCTATGGTGGCAGTATTCAGGTGCCGGGTGGGTATGGCAGCATGGATTCGTCGGGAATAACCAGTTATCTTGTGGATGAAGTTTTAGTAAAACCCGGCGACTTTGTGAAACAGGGGCAGACGCTGGTGCGGTTGGATGCGCCTAACTTATCGGTGTTGATTGACAATGCTCGGGAACAATTAGAGATGGAGGAAAAGTCACTGGCAAGTCTCATGGGAGTCTCCATTGAAGAAATCGGTCAGGTTAATCCTGATCGGGGGATTATCGTCACAGCACCGATTGCCGGTCGGATGATGGACCTCCAGGCAAAAGAAGGGGTAGAAGTAAAGCAGGGAGAAATTATTGCCCGGATCGTTAACGACTCCCGTTTTCAGGTGATTGCCAAATTGTCGCCAGGTGAATATCAACAACTTGCAGAAGATGATGTGGCATTTTTAAATTTTTCCGATTATTTTAGTGAATTTATTAAGGCGGAGATAGTTGATATCAATCCTAACCCAGTTCCGGAATCAAGTTTGGATCTTATCAGTGATCAGGCACCTAATAGTCAAAAAGAAAGCTATGAATTTGTTTACTGGGTTACCTTGGAAGGGGAGAACCCGGGATTGATCCGTCCGGGAATGCCCGTTTCCATCGGATTTTTAAATAAGGAACAAGCTAAAGAAAAACCGCTGGAACCAACCACAATTCGTTGGGCAAGGTACAATTCTCAAGTGGACAAGTATGTTAATGAAGAGAGGGTGCTAAGCCAGGCAGAGTCTGTTGTCACGGAAGTATTTGTCCATAAGATGGAATCGGTCAAGGAAGGGCAACCTCTTGTGTCGATGGCGGGACAGGACGTCCAGGATACTATTCGGGAAAAACTGGATACCATTAGGACCCAGAGAGTAGAATTACAGCAGTTATATTCTAAGGAAGGATTAATGGAAATCAAAGCACCGATAGATGGGATTGTGGCCGACTTAAACCGGCAGCAGGGAGCGACAGTCCAGCCGGGTGAATGGTTAGGCAGTATTTATCAGGCTTCCGATATGCGCATGTGGGTCCAGGTTGATGATGTTGATATCCTTCAGGTAAAGCAGGGAGCACCGGTTGAAGTAACGGTGGATGCTGTGCCGGGAAAAGTATTTGAGGGGACAGTTGAACAAGTAGCAACAATGGGAAAAGACCATAACGGGATCAGCCGTTTTGAAGTAATGATCAAGGTAGCGGGTGGGCCGGAATTGAAACCTGGAATGCAGGCTAAAGCTTATGTGAAGGCAGGTAATGCCCAAAACGTTATTCTTGTTCCTTTGGAAGCGGTATTCCAGGAAGATGGGCAAAACAAAGTAGAAATTCTTCAGCCGGACGGCATTGCCAAAGTTGTCACCGTCGAACTTGGTTTAATGAATGATCGTGTGGCAGAGGTGAAATCCGGGCTGACGGAAGGGCAAGAGGTAATAACCGGAAGTACTGCTGACCTTTTACCCAGTCAAAAGATTCAAACAGATAAATTGATACCTGACAGTCAAGATAATGAAGGAGAGAACGGAGCAGGAGGTACGGGAGAAGAAAGTCAGAAATAGTGGAGGGGGTGCAAAAATTGTGGCAGCAAATACGGTGGTTTAGAATCCGGTTTTGGTTCAGTGCCCAAATGGCCTTGCATGGAATTCTCGCTAAGCCTCTCCGGTCTATTCTGACCATTCTTGGAGTTAGTATTGGAGTGGCATCTGTTGTCAGCTTGATGGGTATTGGAGAAGGAGCCCGATTGGCAGTAGTGAAACAATTTCAAAGCTTAGGGACAAATGTTATCGTCGTTAAGGCCATGGATCCCGCATTTGAGTTTCAACCTAAAGAAGCGGAAGAGTTAAAAGAGCGGGTATCCGCCTTAAATATGGCAACACCGGTTGTTCATGCGGATGTGGTGATGAAGTGGCGTCGGTCAAGGGGGAATGCTGAAATAATCGGAGTCAACCAGGATTTTTCTCAGATTCGTGATCATCAGATTACTGCCGGGCATTTTTTCACCCGGCTTCATGTGGAACAGCGTTCTCCGGTAGCGGTTCTGGGATATAATGTTGCCAATTCCCTTTTGGGAGGCCGCAGCCCTGTCGGCATGACATGTGCTTTAAACGGGTTGGATTTTAGGATTGTCGGAGTATTAGATGCAAAAGGCCAAGGTAAGGCAGATGGCATTGATGATAAGATCTTAGTTCCTTACACGACAGCGCAAAAGTTAGCTGAGAAAAGAACAGTTGAGGAGATATGGGGCAAGGCGGAATCAGCAGATGAGGCGGATTTGGCTGTCGTACAATTGGGAAGAATTTTTCGTCGGAAACTTGGCCTGGATCAAAGTGCTCCCACGATTGTTCCGGCGGAGCAGCAAGGCAAGGAAGGAACAGTTGGTGAACGAGGAATAGTTGTTGAACGAGGAATGGACATGGGGCAGCCTCCTCCGGAACCCTTATTGTCCCAAGGACAAGATGCAATTACCATTACCAGTCTAAACCAAATGGTCGAGGAAGCTGATAAGGCCAACAGGATTATGACGCTTCTTTTGGGAGGAATCGCTGCAGTTTCCCTCTTGGTTGGGGGATTGGGAATCATGAATATCATGCTGGTTGCTGTTTCAGAGCGAACAAGTGAAATTGGCGTGCGCCGGGCTTTGGGTGCAAAGCAAGGTGATTTGGTGACCCAGTTTCTCTTAGAGGCTTTTTATTTAAGCGGTATTGGGGCTTTGGCTGGTATCATCGGAGGAATTTGGGGACTGGAGATTTTTGGTCGCTATGGATTTGAAACGGCCATCAGTTTTACGGCGGTGAAAATTGCCAGCCTGGTTGCGCTAGGTTCCGGCCTTCTGTTTGGAGTTTATCCGGCAGTACAGGCTTCTTCTGTTCCCCCGGTTGAGGCACTCCGGCGTTAATTAATTTTTCAAGGCGAAAGGGGGCTCCTAAATGGGTGAGAAAGGTTTTTCATCCCCTGCAGATTTACTGGAATACTTGAAAACGGAATATTATCAATCGGGAGAGGATATCCTCCCAAGAATGGAACCGGGAGGGGGAGATGTGGCCAGCTTTGATTCTGAATCGGTGTTGGACGAACTGTGCTTTGGCCGGTACCGGGTCAACTCCTTGATTGATGAGGTGGTGCCGGTGCTTTCCACTGAGATGAAAGAGAGGTTGTTTCAGGAGGTTGCTTTTGGAGTGGTTTCGACAAAAGATTTTAATGCAACCTGCGTGAAAAGTGCCGATAACAAGTATGCAGTGTTGGTCAACAAAGGGCTCCTCATGTTTTTAAGCAAAACAGGAAAAATTGATATGGTAATTAACACTCCGAAATTAGTTGATTATTGCAGTGAGAAGAAGGACGGGAAAGTAACTTATCAGGATTTGTGCAGTTATCAAAGCAGACTGGTGAGGAGTTACCGGCAATTCGGCTTGCCTCAGGGGCCAATCATGAGCATTGATGAATCTTTACAAATCACTTATGAGAAAGTGTTGTTTATTTGGCAGCTTTTTGTTCTCTGCCATGAGTTAGCCCATTATCTTAACCATGATTTTGATAAGATTTTAGTCGATCCGCAAAAGGTTCCCTGGCTTTTGGCAGGTGAAAGAAATTATAACAGGGAATTTGAGGCAGATAAGAAAGCATTTTATTTGGTTACTGAGACTATTAAACGAAAATATGGCTATAATACGGACCAGCGATTCATTCTGATTGTGCTGGCCAGACTATTTAAGCATATCAGCTTGATTTCTGATGATAAAGCGTCCGTTTATCATCCTTCAGGTATAGAGCGAATTTCCCGTCTGAGAGAAAATTATTTTAAATCTCAAGACGTGGAAGTACTTTTGGAAAAAGGCGAACGGGATTTTTGTCACTGTCTTTCATTAATCGGTTGATAGCACATTCAGCAGCTTGTAAAATGCGGAGGGAAAGTATTTGGCGAAGTGGACAATGTGGTTGTTTGTTGCTGTATTCTTTATACTTTATAGTTTAATAAATTTTTATATTGGCCTCAGGGGATGGCAGTATTTGTTTAGATTTATTCCTTTCATTGATGCCAAAGTATATTGGTTGATTTTTTGGTTACTGGCTTGGTTGGTTTTTATTGAGAGACTGTGCCAAAGATATATTCCCTTTAGTGTAGATATTTTGCTTACCCGGATAAGTTCCTATTGGCTGGGAATGATGTTTTATCTTTTTATAATCTTTGGCCTGGTCGATTTAGTTTTATTCCTTGGCCGAATTATTCAGATCATACCGAAAGAATGGATCTATAAACAGGGTTCATTTCCCCTGTTTGGAATAGCGGTGTTTATGCTGGTGCTTTTTTTACAGGTCTACGGCACCTGGAATGCCCTTAATCCTCAAGTCCAGCGTTATCATCTATCTATTCCCAAAGAGGCAGGTAACTTGGAGAAAATTAGGGTGGCGATGGTTTCCGACATCCACCTGGATAAAATCGTCAACAGTAAACGGTTAGAAGAAATGGTTTCCATGGTGAACCAAATAAATCCGGACATAGTGCTCTTTGCCGGCGATGTAATAGACGGAAGTGTCGACATTTTTTCTCGGGAAAAGATTGATGAAATTTTTCAGAGGATTACCCCCTCAATGGGTGTTTATGCTGTTTTAGGAAATCACGAGTATATTAGCGGGCAGATAGATGAGTACATCCAACAGATGGAGCGAGCCGGTGTCCGGGTATTACGAGACGAGTGGGTGCTGATTCAAGACAGTTTCTATCTGATTGGAAAGGATGATTTTTCCCGGAAGCGTTTTACCGGTACCGACCGGGGAAAGTTGGAGGATATTATTAGAGACGTAGATACAAGCCTCCCGATAATTTTGCTGGATCATGAGCCTCCAAAACCGGGGGAAGAAGAAAACGAGATTGACCTTCAATTTTCCGGTCATACTCATCGGGGCCAGCTATTTCCCATTCATCTGATCACCCGCCATCTTTTTGAAAATGACTGGGGTTACTCCCAGTTAAAGAACCGCCACTTAATTGTCTCTTCCGGGTTCGGTACCTGGGGCCCTCCGATTCGCATTGGCAATCGGCCGGAGATCGTTGATGTGACGATATCATTTCTGCCTAAACTGAAAAGAGATATTTAATTAAGAACGACATTAATGATAAGAGGGCAGTCTGGAGAAGGCTTTTTGCGCCTTCTTTTTTTGTTAATAATAATAGGTAATTTAATGGTAAGTTCTAAAATGTAAAATAAATCAAATTCTAAATAGCAAATATATGGTATAAATGGTAAAATATAAAATAAAAGCTATTATATGATTTAAAGACGATTCCAATTTTTATAAAAAGGGAGGTTGGGAGATGGGAAGCAAAGCAAATGTGATCGTTGTTGGGGGCGGCTTGGCCGGATTAATGGCCACCCTGAAAGCATTTGAAGCCGGCTGCCGAGTGCAGCTGTTTTCTCTCGTTCCCGTAAAAAGGTCTCATTCGGTATGTGCTCAAGGGGGAATTAACGGTGCATTAAACACGAAAGGGGAAGGGGATTCGACCTGGGAGCATTTTGACGATAGCATTTATGGTGGGGACTTTTTGGCCAACCAGACACCAGTGAAAAATATGTGTGAAGCGGCGCCGGAAATTATTTACATCATGGATCGGATGGGAGTGATGTTCAACCGGACGCCGGAAGGAAATATTGAATTGCGGCGTCTTGGGGGAGCAAAAAACAGCCGGTCCGCTTTTGCCGGTTCGACAACAGGGCAGCAGCTTTTATATGCTTTAGATGAGCAGGTGAGGCGATTTGAAGCATCCGGGCTGGTCAAAAAGTTTGAGGGCTGGCAATTTCTTTCCGTGATTTTGGATAGTCAAGGTATTTGCTCCGGTATTTGCGCTCAGAATTTGTCTACCGGGGAAGTTGAAACTTTTCCGGCTGATGCCGTCATTCTGGCAACCGGTGGCCCGGGCATGGTTTTTGGACGGACGACTATGTCGATCATATGTACCGGTTATCCGGCCAGCCAGGTTTATCAGCAGGGAGTATATTATGCCAATGGCGAGTTTGTGCAGTTTCATCCTACCGCTATCCCCGGAGAAGACAAAAATCGATTGATGTCTGAGTCGGCCCGGGGCGAAGGAGGGCGGGTGTGGACATATAAAGAGGGAAAGCCCTGGTACTTTCTGGAGGAATGGTATCCGGCATATGGGAATTTAGTTCCTCGGGATATTGCTTCAAGGGCGATATTTAAAGTTTGCGTGGAAATGAGCCTTGGCCTAAATGGTAATAACCAGGTCTACTTAGACTTATCCCATAAGGATCCGGGTGAATTGGAACGTAAATTAGGAGGTATACTCGATATTTACGAGAAATTTGTCGGGGAAGATGCTAAGAGAGTTCCCATGAAAATTTTCCCTGCTGTTCATTACTTTATGGGCGGTCTTTGGGTAGATTTTAATCAGATGACAAACATACCCGGCTTGTTTGCCTGCGGTGAGGTGGATTACCAATATCACGGAGCCAATCGGTTAGGAGGTAATTCCTTAATGTCATCTCTGTATGGTGGAGCAGTGACTGGTAAAAGTGCCGCAAATTTTATTCAAGGCCGTTCCCGTTTAGCCGGAGAAATAGAAAAGAAGCCGTTTTTAACTGAGCAGGAATTCCAGATGAAAAAGTATGAGCAGCTGTTCAAAATGCAGGGCCGGGAAAATCCATATTCTTTGCATAATGAATTAGGTAACGTGATGTTGGAAAATGTCGGGGTCGTTCGTTATAACAAAAGATTGCAAGAAGCAGACCAAAAGATTCAAGAACTGATGGAGCGCTATCAAAATATTAATGTGATTGATTCTTTGCAGTGGAACAACCAGGCAGCGGGATTTGCCCGTGATCTCTGGCACATGCTTGTGCTTTCCCGAGTGATTACATTAGGTGCGCTTAATCGAAACGAAAGTCGGGGAGCCCATTATAAACCCGAGTTTCCCCAGCGGGATGACATCAATTGGTTAAAGACGACAAAGGCTGCGTATACCCCTTCCGGCCCGCGCTTTAGTTATGAGGAGGTTGATCTTGGCTATATCAAACCGCGCCTGCGTAAATACGATGTGGAGAAAAAGCAGACTGGGTAGAGGGGATGGAAACCGGAACGGATAGTATGTTGTGAGGAGGGATTGATCAATGCAAACAAGTACGCTGTCGCATTTTATCGCAAATCTGAGCTATGATAATTTGCCGGAAGATATAGTTGACGCGGCAAAATCCGCATATCTGGATTGGTTGGGTTCGGCATTGGCCGGATCGGATAAAAAGCCAACGGCAATTTTAAAGAAGATTGTAAAGGAGATGGGAGGTCATCCGGAGGCCACTTTGATTGGTGACGGTTTTAAAACAACAGCAGCCCATGCCGCACTCTTAAATGGAGCCTCTTCTCATGTGGTTGAATTGGATGACGTGCACAAAGCAGCTGTTTTACATGCAGGAGCGGTGGTAATTCCTGCCGCACTGGCGGTATCTGAGAAGAAAGGGAAAAACGGCAAAGATTTAATTACGGCCATTGTCGCCGGCTACGAAATAGGAATTCGGGTGGGGGAGGCGGTCACGCCATCCCATTACCTGAAATGGCATACCACGGGGACCTGCGGCACTTTCGGAGCAGCGGCCGCCGCTGCCAAAGCTTTGGGCCTGAATGAAGGACAGTGTATAAGCACTCTCGGCTCAGCCGGGACCCAAGCTGCCGGTCTTTGGGAGTTTATTGAAGACGGGGCAATGAGTAAACATCTGCATCCGGGAAAAGCTGCTTTTAATGGCGTGCTGTCTGCTCTATTAGCAGAGAAGGGTTATACGGCAGCCACCCGGATCATTGAAGGGCAAAGAGGGTTTTGTGCTGCGACAGCACCGGAGTATAATTTAAATAAAATTACCGAAGGCCTGGGAGAGAGTTTTAAGATTTGGGAGAACTGCTATAAAATTTATTCCTCCTGCCGTCATACCCACCATGTCATTGACATTATTAGAGGCCTCAAAGAAAAATATCGTTTAATTCCTGATCAGGTTCAAAAAATCAAGATAAATACTTACTCAGCGGCTCTTGATATTACCGATAATTTTGACCCCTCTTCTGTATATGGAGCCAAGTTCAGCCTGCCATTTTGTGCAGCCCTTGCTCTGGTATATGGGAAGGCCGGCTTGGAGGAGTTTTCCGAAGCCAATTTATTTAATTCTGAGATTAAACGGGTTATGAGTCAGGTAGAATTAAATATTCAGCCGGAAATGAATCAAGCCTATCCAAAAAAATGGCCGGCCTCTGTAGAAATAGTATTAACAGACGGTAATATTATCCGGGGACAAACTGATTATCCCAAAGGAGATCCGGAAAATCCTCTCAGTAAAGATGAGTTGATAGAAAAATTCACATCGTTAGTGCAGCCCTATATTTTTTCGGAAGACATTAAACAGTTGGTAGAGATGATTTTCAATATGGAAGAGGTGGAAGACTTAAAATTGGTCCTTCCCCGGCGCTTAAAAAACAGTCTCCCTGCAGAATAATATAAAGCGGCAAGTGTCCCAATCGATAAATTAAAAATGGTTAAGAGCAC
>JAQVXR010000023.1:0-7745 GCA_028709045.1 Desulfitobacteriaceae bacterium
AAGTGCCCAGCGGGAAACAGCTATTTATTTTCAACCTCACGAGATTGTTGAATATGAAAAGACAATTGATACCTGGGTTTATGAATGATTAGCCGCTGAGAAGCGGCTTTTTTGAAGGAATAGCGTCTCTGACAAATTCTCCTCTTGCATAATTCCAGTAATTAACATATTATATTATAATAAGACTTTAAGTGGGGGAATAAACGAGTGGATTTAAATTTAAAAGTAGGTCTTACCGGAGAAGCACAGGATTCAGTAACAACGGAAAACACTGCAAAAAAATATGGCAGTGGCAGTATCGATGTTTATGCTACGCCAGCTATGATTGGTTTGATCGAAAATGCTGCCTTAAGTGCGGTGGATTCATTACTGCCGGAAGGGTTCACTACAGTGGGTATTGAATTAAATGTTAAGCATTTGGCAGCTACACCTATTGGCATGGCGGTCAAGGCTAAGGCAGCGCTGGTCCAGGTTGATGGGAGGAGATTGGTTTTTAAAGTAGAGGCTTTTGATGATGTGGAAAAGATTGGTGAAGGGGAGCACCAGCGGTTTGTAGTTCAAGTGGACAAGTTTATGGCAAAAAGTATAAACAAAAAAGGTTAGGTGGTAAAAGTTGGACGGAGCCGACAGACGTAGTAGAATTTTAGAAATTCTTTTGGATGCTTTTGTCCCGATAACCGGCAGCGAATTGGCAGGACGTTTTAACGTCAGCCGTCAGATTATTGTACAGGATATTGCCTTAATACGGGCTTCAGGACAGGATATTGTGGCTACGCCCCAAGGATATATTCTGGCCCAAGCATTAACAGGGGGAAAGTTAATTAAAATTATCCCCTGTCAGCACGGGTGGGTTGAACTGGAAAAAGAATTAAATATTATTGTTGATAACGGGGGAAAGGTGCTTGATGTATCTGTGGAGCATCCCTTATATGGTGAGCTAAAGGGAATGCTGATGCTGGCTTCCCGGCGTGATGTGCGCCGGTTTGTTGATAATCTCCAAAACAGTAGTGCGAAGCCTTTATCAGCGTTAACTTCCGGTATCCATCTGCACCGTGTGGAGGCCCCCTCCGAAGAAATTTTTGCTAATATTGAACGGGACTTGGCTTTGGCAGGAATACTTCTGGAAAAGTAGTGGTTATTTGTTCAAGGTAATTGACATGCCGGAAATACAGGTTTATAATCCAAACGTATGGGGCAACCCGTAATTTTTTTCTTTGGAGGTGACAAGACACCTGACTTTACCAGGATTTTTTATACTATGTTGTCCAAACAGTTTCGGGGGATACTTATTAATATTGTTCAGATAAATAAAGATTAAATAAGTCAGATCAGGGACTGGGGGAATGATAATGAAGAAGTTTTTACGAAGAAAAAATATTGAGTTTACCGTACAAAGATATTTTATTGATGCCCTAGGGGCGATGGCCTTGGGGTTATTTGCTTCTTTAATTGTCGGTTTGATTTTAAAGGTAGTCGGAGAAAGGACCGGGCTGGACTTTTTAGTTAGCTTTGGTGTAGAAGCAATGGGAATGATGGGACCTGCTATCGGGGTTGCCGTAGCTTTTGGTTTAAAGGCTCCTCCCTTAGTACTTTTTGCTTCTACAGTAACCGGTATGGCCGGAGCTACACTGGGCGGGCCTGCAGGTTCTTTTATCGCTGCTGTGCTTGGAGCAGAATTTGGTAAGCTTGTATCTAAAGAAACTAAAGTTGATATTATTGTTACACCTGCAGTGACTATTATTGCAGGTGTTGCGGCCGGTTACTTTTTTGGGCCTTATATTGATCATCTGATGACTTCATTAGGTGAACTAATTATGTGGGCTACGGAACGGCAACCAATACCCATGGGGATTTTAGTATCGGTTATTATGGGGATGGTACTGACACTTCCCATTTCCAGTGCGGCGTTGGCGATTATGTTAAAATTAGGCGGATTGGCTGCCGGGGCAGCGACAGTTGGCTGTAGTGCTCAGATGATTGGTTTTGCTGTAGCAAGCTTTCGGGAAAACGGATGGGGAGGGTTAGTTTCTCAAGGCTTGGGCACTTCAATGTTACAGGTACCCAATATTGTGAAAAACCCACTAATTTGGATACCACCCACTTTAGCGAGTGCTATCACAGGTCCCCTGGCTACGACAATGATGAAAATGACAAATGTTCCGGAAGGAGCAGGGATGGGGACATCTGGTCTGGTGGGACAGTTCGGGACCCTGGAAGCGATGGGTTTTACCACCCCGGTAATATTAAAGATGGCTCTTTTGCACTTTGTTTTGCCGGCAGTTTTGACTTTGATTTTTTCCGAGCTTATGCGTAAGAAAGGCTGGATCAAATTTGGAGATATGAAACTTGATGTATGAGGTTTTCCCATGATTTAATATAATAGGGCAAGGTAACTTGGGAAGTTTTTAAAAAGCTTCCCTATTTTTATTATTTTACCCGAATACAAAAACGCTGTGCCTGTTTCCGATAAGCTTAACGTTTACTTAACCGGAGATATTTTATATAATTAACTCGTTCAATAAGGAGGAAGCAACATGGAACGTGTTCGGGCAATAATGTCCCATCCCGATTTTGAAAGATACATAACATTAAATAAAGAACTGGAAGCTCATCGGGAGTTTTGTTGCCATCAAATGGAGCATGCCTTAGATGTTGCCAGGATATACTATATTTTATATTTAGAGAGCAAGAATAATCTTCCCGGATTAGAAGAGCTGAGTTTTAATCAGGCAAAAGAAATTATTTATGCAACCGGTTTGCTTCATGATATTGGCAGATGGTCCCAGTACCAGAATAAAACATTGGATCATGCCCGGGAAGGAGCGGTTTTGGCGGAGCCGATTCTTAAAGAGACGGGTTTTAACGAAAAGGAGATTGAAATAATTTTGGAAGCAATAGGGGAGCACCGCAATCCCCAGACATTTGGCTTAGGTAAGCTTCTCTACAGGGCGGATAAACTTTCTCGAAATTGTATTCTTTGTAAGGTAAGAGATAAATGTAATAAGTTATCTGAGATGGAGGCTAAGGACGGTCTGGTTTATTAACTTCTTAAATGTATTTTAAATTTATTGCAGCGAGGTAATTGGAATGGATTTTAATCCAAGACTTATAAAGATAGACAGTTTGCATAGAGCCAAACAGTATTTAAAGGAAATCGGCACAGATGATGGCGGTCAGAAATACATGCAGCCGAAAGCTCTTTTTATAACGGTAAAACTGGATAATTTATCACTTCCTGCTGCAGCCATATTGAAGCAGGAGATGCTTTCCAAAGGTGGGGAAGCAGCTGTCCATCGGGAAACGATTACTCACAGAGTGGACAAAACATCCGTTATTTTAATGGGGACGATGTTTCAGTACCGAAAATTAATTACTAAACTGAAAGGTCAGCCTTTTCAACTTGCCCGGCTTGCTGCCGAATTGGAAATCCTCATATCAAATCTTACCAAAGATCAAAAACTGAAGATAGAATGTGTGAACGGTCCCATGAATTTGGGTGAACGGACTTATGTTATGGGGATTGTCAATGTTACTCCCGATTCCTTTTCCGACGGAGGTAAATATGATCGGGTAGAAAAGGCGGTTGAGCACGCCTGGCGTTTAGTGGAGGAAGGCGCAGACATTATTGATATTGGTGGGGAGTCTACCCGTCCTGGATTTGCCGAGGTATCGGCAGAGGAAGAAATCAGGCGGATTATTCCGGTACTCAAAGAGCTGACACCGCGAATTAATGTACCAATATCTGTTGATACCTACAAGGCGGAAGTAGGGAGACGAGCATTAGAGGCAGGAGCGGCAATCATTAATGACATTTGGGGTTTTCAACGGGAGCCGGAACTTGCCAAAGTTGCCGCAGAGTATGACTGCCCGGTAGTATTAATGCATAACCAAGATGGGACCGACTACCATGATTTAATGGGGGAACTGATTTTATTCTTAAGAAAAAGTATTCAGATTGCGGAATCCGCAGGGGTGGCAACTGAAAAAATCATAGTTGACCCGGGAATTGGTTTCGGTAAGGATTTAGATCAAAATCTTGAGGTAATGAAGCGTTTGGATGAGTTAAAATCTTTAGGAAAGCCTGTCCTTTTAGGGACATCCCGTAAATCTATCATTGGTCAAACATTAAATCTTCCGGTGACGGAACGGGAAGAAGGGACAGCGGCGACAATTGCTTTGGGCATTGCCAAAGGTGTTGACATTGTTCGGGTGCATAATGTTAAAGAAATGGTGCGAGTGGTAAAAATGACCGATGCTATGATCAGGAGGTAAATTGAATTGGATAAGATTGTTCTGCGTGATATGAAATTTTATGGTTATCATGGTGTGCTGCCGGAAGAGAAAGCGGTGGGACAACCATTTATTGTCAGTGTAGAGATCTTTACCGATTTGACTCAGGCAGGCCTTACCGATAACTTAGAAAATACTATTAATTATGCTCAAGCCTACCAAGAGATAAAAACAATTGTGGAGGGAAAAAGTTTCAACTTGATTGAAGCATTAGGCCAGGAGATAGCAGTTGCCCTTTTACGCTTTTACGAAGTTCCAAAAGTTAAGGTAATAATCGATAAACCGGAAGCCCCTGTACCGGGGGGAACCATAGGGGCCAGAATAGAAATTATACGGGAGAAAGACTATGAGTTTAAACTTGGCCTACTTAAGCTTGGGCAGTAATCTGGGGGATAAAGAAACTAATCTGCAAAAAGCAGTGGATCTAATTGGCAAAATTCCCGGAGTACAGATCAAGGCAAAATCTTCTTTGTATCAGACAGATCCGGTGGGTTATCTGGAACAAGACTGTTTTTTAAATGCCGTTCTAAAAGTGGAGACATCCCTTTCTCCTCTGGAGCTTTTGGACAAGACTCAAGAAGTAGAAAAAGCTTTGGGAAGGAAAAGATTAATTCACTGGGGACCTAGATCAATTGATATTGATATCTTGCTTTACAATCAGGAGACGATTTTGTTGCCCCGTTTAACTGTTCCCCACCCGGAAATGCATAAAAGAGGGTTTGTTTTGGTTCCCTTAAATGAAATTGATAATACTGTGTTTGTTCCCTCTTTAGGATTGGTAAAAGATCTATTGAACAGATTGGAAGTTTTTGATAGTGTTTTGCTTGTAAAAACTCCCGGCCAATGGTAAAATGGTTTCGCGAAGATGCGATCCGGTAAGGAAGCATACTTTAAAAACCAATTTTTATAACATTTATTAAATTTACCGCTTGGATCAAAAGACCGGGACGGGAGGAGCATGATGCTTAGTCTTTATTATACCTTCCTTTTGGGGAAGGTTTTTTTATTGGGGGGATAGACAATGGAAATCATTAATAGTCCGGCTCAGATTCAGCAATACGCTCTCAGAGTGAAAAGACAAGGTAAGAAGGTGGGTTTGGTACCCACGATGGGGTATTTGCATAAAGGACACCTCACATTAATAAAAGAAGCCAAAACAAAATGTGATGTCGTTATTGCCAGCATCTTTGTCAATCCGATTCAATTTGGGCAAGGAGAGGACTATGAAGAGTATCCCCGGGATTTAACGAGAGATGCTGATTTGGCTAAAGGGGCCGGAGTAGATGTGATTTTTGCACCACGGGTTTCAGAAATGTATCCCAAGGGTTATCAAACATTTATTCAAATAGAATCTTTAACGGAACGTCTATGTGGAGCTTCCCGGCCGGGGCATTTTCGTGGGGTAGCTACTGTGGTAGCAAAACTTTTTAATATTGCACAGCCGGATTTTGCCTTTTTTGGGCAGAAGGATGCCCAGCAGGTAATTATCATTGAACGGATGGTAGAAGACTTAAATATGCCTCTGAAAATTGTCCGGGTGCCTATTGTCAGGGAGGATGACGGGCTCGCTATGAGTTCCCGTAATGTTTATCTAAATGCGGAGGAACGCCGGCAAGCTCTTGTGCTTTTTGATAGCCTGAAGGCTGCCAAATCCTTGGTAGCGCAAGGAGAAAGAGATGCAGCAAGAGTTAAAGAAAAACTAATAGAAATAATATCCAAGGCGCCGCTGGCCGAGATTGATTATGTAGAAATTGTTGATGGGAAAACTGTCCAGCCGGTGAAAAAACTCTCCGGAGAAGTTCTTATTGCATTGGCTGTCAGGTTTGGAAAAACCAGATTGATCGATAATATCATACTGGAGGTGTAACAAATGTTTCGGATTATGATGAAATCCAAAATTCACCGGGCAAGGGTAACTGAAGCTAATTTGAATTATATCGGGAGTATTACCATTGACAGGAAACTGATGGAAGCAGCAGATATCTTGCCTAATGAGAAAGTGACCGTCGTCAATAATAATAATGGGGCTCGCCTTGAGACCTATGTTATTTCCGGGGAACCCGGTTCCGGTCAGATCTGCCTGAACGGAGCGGCAGCCCGCATGGTTCAGCCGGGAGACATTGTAATCATCATAGCCTATGGCATGATGGATGACAGGGAAGCGCAGGAGAATAAACCCAAGGTGGTTTTTATAGATCCTCTGACAAATAACATTGCGGAGATAACTGATTTTGAAAAAGATAATACAATTAAATAAATATTATTTTTAAAAATATCATTTTATGCAGTATAATAATTTTATACTGTTTTTTCTTTGCCGAAAGGAGAGACGTGATAGAAGAAGTTAGTCGCTTTTGTTCTTTTATTCTTGCTTCCAGGCATAAATATAAAAAGCAACAAAAAATGCGAGGTGCCCGGGATGATGCAACGACGGTTTTTTAAACTTGTCTGCGGTGTTTTTCTGGGAATGCTGGCGATATTTTTTCTTATACCTTACCCATTACAGCATGCTGCAGTTTGGATTATACTGGGGGTGACTTTTCTAACTTTAATAAAAGAGATGTGGAAAGTTATAAATACCTGGGGCACTGAAGAAGAGTGGGATGAGGACCCCTAAAAATACGGGCTAGAGCCCGCTTTTTTTATACTATCAGACTACCATGCCGCATTGCGGCACCACTGATGAACGAAAATTGTGCCCATACTACTATTATGGCTGGCGAAGGTAGGTCGTACTTTCTTGGGAAGCTTTGTGCCTGACAGAGGACAAAGAGAATTAAGGGAGATTGTTCGGTACCGGCGAAGTATTATCGAAGAGTGAGCTAGAGAAGTAAATCGAATCCAAAAGGTGCAAGAGGGAGGCAATATCAAGCTTGCATCTGTGGCCTCGAATATTTTGGGAGTATCAGCTAGAAACATGCTGGAAGCTATAATCAAAGGAGAAGAAGATACGACAGTATTGGCAGAATTTGCCAAGTTTCCTTTATGTGGTCGACAAAAAATGATTGACCACGATTTAGGTCAATCATATAATAATATTAAAACAGTTGTTTGAATGTTTGAATGTGGAGGAAAGTGATGACAGAACGAGATGTTTGCGAAATTTTTTGTTCAGATATGGAAAAAGTTAATCGAGTAAAGAATAGAATAAAAAGTACAATAGGTTTGGCCGATATATTTAAAGCATTGGCGGATGATACTCGGGTTAAAATTGCTTATGCTTTAGCAACTGAAGGTGAATTATGTGTATGTGATGTAGCAAATATAATTGATTCTTCCGTGGCCAATGCATCCCATCATCTAAGGATTCTTCGCCAAATGGGCCTTGCTAAATATGAAAAGCGGGGTAAGATGGTTTATTATTCTTTGGATGACGAGCATGTTTTGTCATTGATTAATCAGGCATTTGAGCATTTACAGGAGGGTAAGCATCATGGCAGATAGTAAAAGACTGA
>JAQVXR010000023.1:7845-20142 GCA_028709045.1 Desulfitobacteriaceae bacterium
TAGCTGTTCCGGCACCGGAGGATGCAGGTGTTTTGACGCCTCCCCAGGAAACTGTTTATCGTTTGCATAATCTTGACTGTGCTGACTGTGCCAAAAAATTTGAAAACATGGTAAAAAAGATACCTGGAGTGGTAAATGCCCAGGTGTATTTTTCTTCAGCAAAGCTTAAGGTTGTCGGCAATGTAGGGATTCAAGCGTTGCGTGAGGTGGGCAGTTTTGAAAATATTGAAGTTTTCCCAGAAGGTACAAGTGAAGGCTTAAAGCATGATTCCGGCAGCAGGTTTGACCGGGTAGCCGCTGTTGCCTCCGGTGCAGCTCTTTTAATAGGGTGGATGATCCATCTAGTTGGTTTTCCTTGGGAGAATCTCTTTTTTCTTGCTGCGATTGTGATTGGGGGTTTTAAAACTTTTCGCAAAGGGTTTAATAATGCTTTTAAACTACATTTTGATATGAGTGTTTTGATGTCGGTAGCGGTGCTTGGGGCTGTGTTGATCGGAGAATGGACAGAAGGAGCGACGGTGGCATTTCTTTTTGCTGTTTCCGGCCTTTTGGAATCTTACACGGCGGATAAAGCTCGTCATTCTTTAAGAACTCTTATGGACATGACTCCAAAGGTAGCCACACTAATTGAAAAAACCGGTGAAAGGGAAATTCCGATAGACGAAGTTCAGGTTGACGATGAGGTATTGGTGAAACCGGGAGAAAGGATTCCCATAGACGGCATCGTGCTAGAGGGGCATACCGATGTTAACCAAGCCCCTATTACCGGTGAATCTGTGCCGGTAAGTAAAGGCATCGGCAGTGAAGTTTTTGCCGGGACCATTAATCAGACCGGGGCGATCAAAGTCAGGGTGACTAAAGAAAATAGTGAGTCCACCTTGGCAAAGATTATTCAATTGGTAGATGAGGCTCAAAATAAGAAGGTTACTGTCCAATCATTTATTGATAGGTTTTCTTACTATTACACCCCGGTGGTGATTGCTCTTGCTGCTCTAATTATCCTGATACCCCCGCTTTTTTTTGGCCAGGTTTGGCATGAGTGGATATACCGGGGATTGGCTCTTTTAGTAGTGGCTTGCCCCTGTGCTCTGGTAATTACCACTCCGGTAGTGATTGTTTCCGCTATCGCAAATGCCGCCAAAAACGGTGTGCTGATTAAAGGCGGAATCCATCTTGAACGGTTGGGAGAAGTAAATGTGGCTGCCTTTGATAAAACCGGCACTTTAACTAAAGGTCTCCCATATGTGTATCGGGTTGTCACCTACCAAGGAAATTCCGATGATGTCCTGACGCTGGCCGGCAGTGTTGAACGCTTTTCTGAACATCCTTTAGGAGATGCCATCCTCCGGGAGGCGAAAAGAAGAAATTTAAAAACCAAACCGGTGCGAAATTTCTTGGCTTTACCTGGTAAAGGAGCTCATGGGGAAGTGAATGGGGATGTAATAAAGGTGGGAAACAAAATGATGTTTCCCCAATCCCTGCCAACCCGGGTGCAAAATGATCTGATGCGCCAGGAAGAGGAAGGGAATACTGTGGTAATGGTAGGTAAGGATAATGATATTTTCGGGCTGATTGTTTTAACGGATGAGATTAGAAAAGAGTCCTTGTCCGTAATCAGATCTTTAAAAAAAATGGGAATAAAGCGGACCGTTATGCTAACTGGGGATAGTCCTGCAGCGGCGGGGGCGATTGCCCAGAAAATTGGTGTGGATACGGTTTTGGCAGGTATGCTGCCTCAAGAGAAAGTGACAAAAATTCAAAAGCTAAAAAATAGCCGTTCGGTAGTAATGATGGTGGGCGATGGAATTAACGATGCCCCTGCTTTAGCAGCAGCTGATGTTTCCATAGCTATGGGAGTCGCCGGAACAGATGCTGCTTTGGAAGCGGCGGATATCGCTTTGATGGCAGACGATTTGGGAAAACTTCCTTTTGCTGTTGAATTAAGTCGGCAGTCCATTAAGGTAATTAAACAAAATATCGGTTTTGCATTAGGAATCAAGGTATTAGCATTACTGGCGGTATTTCCCGGCTGGTTGACTTTGTGGGTTGCTATCATGGCTGATATGGGGGCGAATGTTTTGGTGACTCTTAACGGGATGCGGTTGGTCCGGTACAAGCGCAGACTGCCGGAGAAAATGCCGGAAGTTGCCTGTACCTGTTCAAGTACCTGAAGGACTGTGCATTCACCGGTCCGGTGAGATATACTTTATAAAAATAAGTTTAGATTTAGGCGGATGGGTTTTGAACTAAATGTGCTTTATTGATATTCCTAAACTTAGAGAAAGCGAAAAATCATTGTCTGAGTTTAGGAATTTTTATATTTTATTGGAAAAGATTTCTTTCGCTGCTTGGAAAATCTAGAGGTAGGTGATATAATGTTAACCAAAGAAAAGTTTGGGGTTAACGATAAATGAAAAACGAAATACTGCGCTTATTAAAAAAACAGAGTAGTGGTTACCTTTCCGGCGAGGAAATCAGCAGCCTTTTGGGGGTTTCCCGTACTGCTGTTTGGAAACATATTAAGACATTAAAAGCCGAGGGGTATATAATTGATTCCCAGACAAAAAACGGTTATCGTTTAATACAAGTGCCGGACTGTCTCTACCCTGCGGAAGTTAGAGAATATTTGTCCACCCAGGTTTTGGGAAGGGAACTCTTTTATTTGCCGTCAGTTTCATCTACTAATCGAGAGGCCAGAGAGAAGGCGGAAGAGGGGGCAGAGGACGGTGCTGTAGTATTGGCGGAAATCCAGACCGCCGGCAGGGGACGCTTAGGGAGAGAGTGGTATTCTCCTGCTCAAACCGGTTTGTGGATGTCGGTTATTTTGAGACCGGAAATTGTTCCTGCGGATGCTCCCAAACTGACATTGACCGCTGCTGTAGCAGTAGCGGAAGCTGTTATGACAGAAACCGGACTTAACCCCGGAATAAAATGGCCCAATGATATTTTACTAAGTCGAAAAAAGGTTTGTGGCATTCTTACAGAAATGAAAGCTGATATGGATCGGGTTCATTATGTGATTGTGGGGATAGGTCTAAATATCAGTCAAGAAAATTTTCCGGAGGATATCAGAGATATTGCAACATCCTTAACATTGGAAGCGGAAAAAAAGTTTAACCGGGCAAAAATCGCAGGCGCAGTTTTAAACTCACTGGAAAAATATTATTTTAAATTGATCAATAACGATTTTGGAGCAATTAGAAACGAATGGAAAAGGCACTCCGTCAACCTGGGGCATAAGGTTTCTGTGAACACCCTGGGGGAAGTTATTGAAGGAATTGCGGAGGATATTGATGAAAACGGACTGCTCGTTGTTAAAGAAATCGGCGGCAGCATTAAAAAGATTACCGCCGGAGATGTCACCTTGCGGTAGGCTGATTTTTTGCGCTTATTGTCAACCTGCAAAAAAGAAGAAGTTTACATATAGTATTTTTAAGGAGGATGATCAAAAGTGAAACTTAGGACAATGACTACAGCAGCGTTATTTGCCGCTCTAACGGCAATTCTATCTCAAATAGCAGTTCCCTTGCCATTTACTCCCGTGCCGGTAACTTTGCAATCTCTAGCCGTTTTTTTAACAGCGGTAATTTTAGGCAGCAAACGCGGAGCATTAGCCATTGTGCTTTATACCTTGATGGGACTAGTCGGGTTACCTGTTTTTGCTCAAGGGGAAGCGGGTCTGGGAGTTTTGCTTGGGCCAAAAGGGGGGTACATCTTTGGCTTTATTCTCGCCGCATTTATTATCGGAAGAATAGCAGAGAAAACGAAAGAACTTTCCTATATAAAAATTTTTGGGTCCATGGTTGTGGGTATGATTATTTATTATGTTATCGGTTGGGTTCAAATAAAATTTGTTTTGGATATTTCCTTTAAAGAAGCTTTTTCCATTGGGGTGGTCCCGTTTATTCCATTTGATTTGATAAAAATTGTATGTGGGGCTTATATTGGCTGTGCGGTACGTAAAGCGGTGGCTAACGTCTATCCTAACTGGGTTTATTGATTTATAAGCGGGAGGGATTTTACATTTTTACGATTTTATTGATAAGAGAAATAAAATAAAGGTAGGGCTTTTTGTTTTTATGTTATAATAAACAGCGAATAACCTATGGGAGACAAGATAATGAATTCATTAATCAAGCAAGGGATGCAAAAAGCGCTTCCCATCGGGCTGGGGTATTTTCCTTTAGGATTGGCATTTGGGGTGATTGCTCAAGATGCGGGCTTAACCATTGGACAAGTTGGTTTAATGTCCTTGCTGATTTTTTCCGGCTCCGGACAGTTTATAGCCGTTGCCCTTATAATCGGAGATGTTGGCTTTTGGGGAATTATAGCTACCATTATGCTGGTGAACTCTCGTTACATGCTGTTCAGTGCCGCCCTAACGAAATACATAAAAAGACTTCCCCGATGGGCAGCGGCCTTAGTTTGCCAGGGTGTAACTGATGAGACATTTGTTGTTTCTTCTACCCACTTTCAAGAGCATCCGGTAGACAAAAGATTTTGGCTTTCCCTGAATATAACTTCTCATCTAGTATGGATCAGCAGTACTATGTTAGGGACAGCACTGGGGAATTTTATTCCTAACATGGAGTTGCTGGGTCTTAACTTTGCCCTGCCGGCTATGTTTATAGCTTTATTTTTTATGACTGCGGGAAACAGGAAGGCATTACTGGTCGGATTATTGGCCGGGATTGTGTCTGTTTTATTGCTTTGTGTGGGAGTATCTCAAGCGAATGTAATTTTAGCAACGATAGCAGCGGCAACAGTGGGGGTGGCATTACAAAAATGGATTCCAGGTTGATTATATTCGTTATTCTTATGCTGGGAGTCGTGAACTTTTTATTTCGTTTTATTCCCGCAGTACTTCTAAATAGGTTTTCTCTGCCTAAGTTGGTTGAGGACTGGCTCTCTTATATACCGGTAGCCACCATGGCTGCCATTGTTGTTCCCACGCTTCTTTCCGGTAACGGACACCCTGTTTTTTTATCAGTGCACAATTTGAATTTGCTCTGTGCCGTTCCTACTATTGTAGTAGCATGGAAAACAAAAAGCCTGGGATATTCTTTGGCGATAGGGATGATAACAATGGCAATATTTCAGCAGGTGATGCCTTGATGGTAAATGTTGCATGCCATGGCATCGATTTGATAGAATAATTGTGGACTGAGATATAATGTACTTTTGACGGGAATAATTAAGAAAGCTGGTGAAGCATTTATGCTGCTTGCCATTGATGCAGGAAATACTAATATTGTCCTTGGGATCTACGAAGGAGACCGGTTAATTGAGCGCTGGCGGGTTTCTACAGATCGGCAGAAAACTTACGATGAATATGGTATTTTGATAAAGAATCTTTTTGATTATCACGGGCATCAATTTGCTGACATCAAGGCCATTGCGATTGCGTCGGTTGTTCCGCCTCTAATGACAGCTTTGGCAAAGATGTCTCAGGAATATTTTGACATTCAGCCGCTGGTTATCGGACCGGGAATAAAAACCGGGATGCCGATTAAGTTTGATAATCCCCGAGAGATTGGCGCCGACCGGATAGTAAATGCCGTAGCGGCTTATGAAGCATATGGTTCGCCGCTGGTCGTAGTGGACTTTGGGACAGCAACCACCTTTGATGTAGTCTCCCGCCAAGGGGAATATATAGGGGGGGCTATCTCACCGGGAATAGGTATTTCCACCGAAGCATTATTTGCCCGGGCTGCAAAGCTTCCCAGGGTGGAACTGATAAAGCCGCAAAATGTGATTACTAAAAATACTGTAAACGGGTTGCAGGCAGGAATTATCTATGGTTTTGCCGGTCAAGTTGACGGGATTGTCAAGAGGATGAAAAAAGAACTTGGCGAAGAAGCTTTTGTTGTGGCTACAGGGGGTCTTGCCGAATTGATTGCATCCGAAAGCGAAACAATTCAAAAGGTTGACCCCTGGTTAACGCTGGAAGGGCTAAGGATCATTTATTTAAAGAATAGATAGGATAGATTGTTTGGTGAATTTTTTGTGGAAATTAATAAAATCAAACTCGAAAATTCGGTAATTACTGCTCCAATGGCAGGAATTACTGATAAGGCCTTTCGGGAAATACTCAAGTCCATGGGTGCCGCGATGGTATGCACTGAAATGGTGAGTGATAAAGCGCTTATTTATGCTAATAAAAAAACCTTTGAGCTTTTAGATATTGAAGGAGAAGAGTATCCGATCTGCGTTCAGCTTTTTGGCTCGGAACCTGATGTAATGGCAAAAGCAGCTAAAATAATCAGCAGCAAAGGTGCTCATGTGTTAGATATTAATATGGGTTGCCCGGCACCTAAAATTGTCCGTAATGGTGAAGGCAGTGCCTTGATGCTTAAACCTAAACTGGCTCAAGAAATAGTGGACGCTGTGGTTCAGGCGGTATCTATTCCGGTTACTGTGAAAATGCGTAAAGGCTGGGATGTCAATTCGGTAAATGCAGTTGAGGTTGCCAGATTAGTCGAAGAGGCAGGTGCGGCGGCGATAACGGTACACGGAAGGGCCAGAGACCAATTCTATACCGGTCAGGCCGATTGGGGCATCATAGCAGATGTTAAGAATGCTGTGTCCATACCTGTTGTAGGTAATGGGGATATATGGAACCCGGAAGATGGTCAGAAGATAATGGCCGAAACCGGCTGTGACGCTGTGATGGTTGGCCGGGGGATGCTGGGAAATCCCTGGTTAGTTAAACGTACCGTTGAGGCCCTTACTAATAGTGATTTGTCGAAAGTTCCTACTCTGGATGAAAGGCTGACGATGGCAGAAAGACATCTGGACCGGGTAGTAGAATTAAAAGGGGAGATTACCGGGGTTCGACAGATGAGAAAACATTTAGCTTGGTATATTAAAGGATTGAGAGATGCGGCAAGAGTACGAACGGAAATAAACAGGTTAACACAGAAGCAAGAGATTAATGAATTGTTTTTACGGTACCGAAAGATTTTGGAGAATGATCGGTAGAAAATATTATGTGGTTCAAGTAGTAGGCACCTGAATGGTGCTTTTTCTTTTTAGGTAAAAATGATGATTTTTTTAAAGAAAATTTGATAGAGTAATATTTTTTTGCTATTATAATAATGTGCACGAAAATGTGCACATAATAATGCCAGCCGGACATAATAATAAGGGGTGGAAATCATGGAATTTGTTCGGATCGGGGACAAGGTAATCAGTAAAGAAAAGTTAAAAACACAAATTGAAAAGATCCTCGATTTAAGGGTCAAGGGGATTTCCCAGCGAGAGGTGGCAAAACAGCTTTCTCTGGATCGCGCTTTTATTTCTCGGCTGGAAAGTCTGGGGGAAGTGAGAAAAGGTTCTCGGATTGCTGTTGTCGGATTTCCTGTATTGAACAAAACAGAATTAGAAAATATGTTGGAACAGGAAGGTGTAGAATTTTTTCTCATTTTTACAGAACAGGAAAGATGGGCTTTTGTTGACCAGGGAACAGGACTGCAATTATTTAATAAGGTAATGAACTTAATGGCTAAGTTTAAAGGCTTTGATTATCTGATTGTTCTTGCATCCAATTCGCGCATAAAATTTTTTAAAAATATATTTGATAATGAAGTGATAGGAGTTGAGATCGGCCAATCCCCCATTGAGGAAGATAAGGTTGTAGAGATCAGCACAGTACGAGCCATAATACATACGATAAGGCGTTTAGGTTGCAGGGAGGAAAAGAAATGAAACGAGTGGTCAGTGTTTCGTTGGGGTCAGCAAAAAGGGACCATGCTGTTGTTACAGAAATACTTGGGGAAAGGTTTTCCATTGAACGTATTGGAACCGATGGTGATGTTAAAAAAGCGATGGAAATGATCTCTGCCCTTGACGGCAAAGTAGATGCTATCGGCTTAGGTGGGACGGATTTATATATTTATGCCGGTGGTAAACGGTACGCCTTTCGAGAATCGCTAAAGCTTAAGAACTGCGCCCGGATAACCCCGGTAGTGGATGGCAGCAGTTTAAAAAACACTTTAGAGAGAAGGGTTATTTACCACTTAGAAAAACAGATGAATTTTTCATTTGCGGGGAAAAAGGTCCTCATGGTATCAGCCGTTGACCGTTTCGGTATGGCGGAAGCACTCTGCGGTGTGGGCTCAAATGTTATTTTTGGGGATTTGATGTTTGGTTTAGGAATACCAATCCCCATATATTCATTCAAGGCACTAAGCCGTGTAGCCCGGATAGTGGCTCCGCTGATAGTGAACCTCCCGATAAAAGTACTTTACCCTACCGGGTCCAAACAGGAGGTTTATTCTCCTAAGCATGAAAATTATTATCGGGAGGCTGAGATCATTGCCGGAGATTTTCTCTTTATAAAAAAGCATATGCCCGCGGAACTTCCGGGAAAAACAATTATCACAAATACAGTAACATCTGATGATATTGAAGATTTAAAGAGGCGGGGAGTAGGTGTGCTGGTAACTACCACGCCTGAGTTGAAGGGCAGATCCTTTGGGACCAACGTAATGGAAGGGGTTTTGGTTGCCCTGGCAGGTAAAGGACCGGAAGAGTTGACAGCTGATAATTTTAACACACTCCTTGACCGGATTGGTTTTGTTCCTCGGGTAGAATATCTTAAATTAAAAAAAATGCTTAACAATTGATTCAAAAGGAGAGAATAGACATTGGATCGTTTTGCTTTTATGATTCACCCGCTTGAGACAGATGATATTTTTCGCAAATTTAAATTTGCTAAAGGCCTTCCCAGAGGATTGGTTGAAAAAGTACTTTGTCATATTCCTCCTCTCCATGTTTCTCAAATAACCGGGATAGAAACAATGTATAACAAGACGGAAGGATGGTTTGTTGCCTGTACATTGACTGCAAGCCAGATGCTAAAAATGCCCGAATCCTACGTTTTAAAGAGAATCATCAAAACGGGAAGACTGGCTGAAAAACTTGGGGCGCAAATTCTCGGTTTGGGAGCGATGACTTCTGTTGTTGGAGATGCAGGAATTACAATTGCTCGAAATTTAAATATACCGGTAACTACGGGAAACAGTTACACCGTTTTTACCGCCCTGGAGGGAATGAAGAAGGCTGCAAGCATGGTAGGTATAGATAGCCGGCAGGCGGAAATCATTGTTATTGGAGCCACTGGATCCATCGGCAATATTTGTTCCCGGATGCTTGCCCGGGAGTGTAAATATCTAACGCTGGTGGCACGGGATGAAAACAAACTTGAAAAACTGGCGGGACGCATTTATTATGAAACCGGCTTGGCAGTCAGGACATCAACAGAAATAAAAAAGCTTTTGCCTCAGTCGGATATAGTTCTTGCTGTTTCTAGTGCAGTTGATACGCTAATTGATGTTAACGATTTAAAACCTGGGGCAGTTGTATGTGATGTGGCACGCCCTCGCAATGTTTCCAGAAAAGTAGCTGAATTAAGAGATGATGTCCTGGTAATTGAAGGTGGCCTGATAGAGATACCCGGTGATGTTAATTTTAATTTTAACTTTGGCTATCCTCCCAAATTGGCTTTGGCCTGTATGGCGGAAACAATCCTGCTTGCCCTGGAAAAGAGGTGGGAGCATTATACATTAGGTAGGGAACTATCTCTGGAGCAGGTTGAGGAAATTGGACAGATAGGGAAAAAACATGGATTTAAGCTTGCTGGGTTTCGCAGCTTTGAAAGACCGGTGAACGAGGAAGTATTTCAGCGCATTAGAACACTACGCTTAATAAAATCACCTGCTGTTTAACCAAAATAATCTCCTTGACATTTTTTAGCATCGGGCATATAATACCCCGTAAAGAAGGAGCATACTGAAGATTTGCAAGCACTGTCCGGTTTTTCGGCCTGGGTAGTGCTTGTTGTAGTAGTTAAAGCGTTGCATAAATTGTGTGATCTTTTCATAACCATAGTATTAATTTTACGAAAGCTAACAAACAAAAGGGAGCGAAATAAATGCCTGAAAAGGAAGTTATTCTTACTGTTGAAGGTTTAAAAAAACTGGAAGATGACCTGGAACATCTGAAAACAGTGCGGCGGAAAGAAGTGGCCGCCCGAATTAAGCAGGCAATCGAATTTGGCGATATCAGCGAGAATTCCGAATATGAAGATGCGAAGAATGAGCAGGCTTTTATTGAAGGTAGTATTTTGGCATTGGAAAAGAAACTACGAAATGCCAGGGTTATTGATGCCAATGATGTGGATGTTGCAACTGTTTCCGTTGGGTCCACGGTAAAACTAGAGGACGTGGATTCAGGCAGTCAATTCGAGTATACTATTGTAGGGTCTGTAGAGGCAGATCCGGCAAAAAATAAAATTTCCAACGAGTCCCCTGTTGGGAAAGCTATTTTAGGCAGTGATATCGATTCAGTGGTTGAGATAACTGTTCCGATGGGAATGATTAAGTATAAAATTTTAGAAATTAAAAAATAATGGTCTGGTTAACGAGAGGTGACTAAGTTTGGAATTAGATTTAAATGATCAGATGCTGGTGCGACGGGAAAAGATGGATGAATTAAGCAAGCAGGGAGTTGAGCCTTTCGGAGCTAAATTTTCCAGTAATGCTACGTCACAGCAAATTTTAACTGATTTTGAAAATATGCAAGACAAAAGTATTGCGATTGCCGGAAGAATAATGTCTATTCGAGGACACGGGAAAGTATATTTTGCCCATCTACAAGACAGGGAAGGTCAAATTCAGATCTATGTTAGGCTGGATGACATTGGCGCGGAGCAGTTCGATCTTTTTAAGAAGGTTGATATTGGAGATATTGTTGGAGCAGAAGGCAATGTTTTTAAGACTAAGAGGGGCGAAATTTCTATTGCTGTTAAAGAACTGACTTTTTTGACCAAAAGCTTGAGGCCTCTGCCGGAAAAGTGGCATGGATTAAAGGATGTGGAACTTAGATACCGACAACGGTATGTTGATTTAATCGTAAATCCCGATGTTAAGCGGGTTTTTGAGTTGCGCAGCAAAATTATTCGGGGAATCAGGCAATATTTGGATGGGCTTGGCTTTCTTGAAGTGGAAACGCCTACTATGCATGCTATTGCCGGTGGGGCTACAGCCCGGCCGTTTATTACCCATCATAATGCTCTCAATATTGATCTTTATATGCGTATTGCCCTTGAGCTTCATTTGAAAAGACTGATTGTCGGCGGTATGGAGAAAGTATATGAAATTGGGCGGGTGTTTAGAAACGAGGGTATTTCCATCAAACACAATCCCGAATTTACAATGTTGGAATTATATCAAGCGTTTGCTGACTACCATGATATGATGAACATTACGGAAAACATGATTGCCACAATCGCCCGTGATGTCTTAGGCACGACAAAGATTAATTACCAGGGGCAGGAGATTGACCTCACCCCCCCATGGACAAGACTTACCATGGTGGCGGCAATAGAAAAGTATACCGGAATTGATTTTGATACCATCGGTTCGGATGAGGAAGCACGGCTTAAAGCAAAAGAACTTGGAATTCCTGTGGATAAAGACTTGACAAAAGGATCAGTGATCAATCTGGTGTTTGAAGAAAAAGTGGAAGAGCATTTGATTCAGCCTACATTTATTATGGATTATCCAATTGAAATTTCTCCGTTGGCCAAGCGCAAGACTGATAACCCGGACTTTACTTACCGTTTTGAGGCCTTTGTCGTATGCCGGGAACTGGCCAATGCCTTTTCAGAATTAAATGACCCGATTGATCAGGCTGAGCGTTTTCGAGACCAGGTTAGAAAAAGGGATGCTGGTGACGATGAGGCACATATGATGGATGAAGACTTTGTCCGGGCGTTGGAATACGGCATGCCGCCTACCGGCGGTCTGGGTATTGGGGTGGACCGATTGGTGATGCTTCTCACGGATTCATCTTCCATTAGAGATGTAATTTTGTTTCCTACACTTCGACCTAGATAAAACTTAGTTACAGTAGAGAAACTTCCGCTGAAAAGGCGGGAGTTTTTGTTTTGGAAAAGGTTCTTTATTAGAGCGAATTTTTCTTGGGAGACACTTGACAATAGAGTTGTGGTGGTGGTATATTATTAAATGTCGCCGGACGAAAAACGGAAATATTTCCACAAATGTCTTGGTTGACAAAGTTTAAGAGAGCTGGTAAACTAGTCAAGCGCTCGAGAGAGCTGGAGACAAAAACTGGCTAAGAAAAAGCGGTTGACAGACCCGAGAGGGTTGATAAGATAACCGAGCTGGTCTTTGAGAACTGAACAGTGAAAAGCCTGATGTTGTTCAGGAACCGGAAGTAATTCTGGTAACTGAGAAACATTATAAAAAGCGAAACCCTGTTAAACAAAGAGTT
>JAQVXR010000024.1 GCA_028709045.1 Desulfitobacteriaceae bacterium
CTGCGCCAATTTTTTCTACCTACATCTAAAAGTAAAATTTTTTTCCTTTTAGTCTTTAAAAAACTAGTTTTTTGTTGTTCCCAGGCCATCTTAAACTTTTTGCTCTAGTCCATTTCGCAATTACCTATTAAGAGGTAGATAAGAACTGTACAGCTCCTGGATAACGAGTTCTAACCGTCAGATGAGGTAAACTCCATCAGGCGCTATGAACTCTGTTTATAAACAACATTTTCTTCCCCAAGTTCTTGTTTAAGTTGATCCAACAATTGATCACAATGCTCTACCCAGTACCTATCCTGAACCGTCATATATTTTTTTGTTTCAGTAAAATAAAGATAGACAGGGATTTCCCCAGGATATTGCACCATTATCTTTTGTAATTTATCCAAAAAAACCCAGTCATCCTTTTTGTTTAATTTCAGAAATAATTTCCCGTAATTTTTTGTTTCCTTCCCGGCTTGTCGCAGCATCTCACAGAATATTTTTATTGCATCCTCCTGGCAGTTTAATTTTCCTTCCAAAATTATTACCTGGTCTACCCTAATTAAATCCCGCAACTTTTCAAATCTGCGGGGAAAAACAATGCAGCTAATGCTTCCGGTAAAGTCCTCCAAAATAAATTGGGCCATGAGATCGCCCTTTCTGGTAATCACTTGGCGAACCGAAGTAATAATCCCCCCCACACGCACTGAACGCCCATCGTCTATCAAGGATAAGGTGTCAATGGAAGATAGATTGGCTCGATTTAGATATTCTTTATAAGCTGCCAAAGGATGCCCGCTAACATAAAAACCAATCATTTCTTTCTCCATGGCAAGCAGTTCCTGAGCGGAAAACTCCTTTAAATCAGGCATCTCAACTTGATAGGAATCACAGCTTTCGGTGTTGCCAAACTCAAAAATAGTTGTCTGCCCGGACATTTTCTCCTGCATCCTTTTATGCCCCATTTCCAGGCAGTAATCCATGACGGCCAGCATTTGTGAACGCTTGTGCCCCAAGGAATCACAGGCACCGCAGCGAATCAGGCTCTCCAGTACCCTCCTATTGAGAGGGACACGGGCACAAAAATCGATCAGGGAAAGAAATCTCCCTGCAGCAACGCGTGATTGGATTATCAACTCAATGGCGCTGCGACCGACATTTTTTACCGCTGCTAAACCAAATCTAATTTTTTCTCCAACCACCGTAAAGTCAACCAGGCTTTCATTAACATCAGGAGGAAGAATTTCAATTTCCATTCGCCGGCATTCCTCAATATAAACAGGAACCCGGTCCATATTATCCATTACGCTGGTTAAAAGAGCCGCCATATATTCGACCGGGTAATTGGCCTTAAGATAAGCGGTCTGATACGCAACCAAAGCGTAAGCAGCAGAGTGGCTTTTGTTAAAACCATAACCGGCAAAATACTCCATGAGGTCAAAAACCTTACCGGCAGTTTCTTCTCCTACTCCATGCTTAGCCGCCCCATCCAAGAATGTTTTCCTCATTCCGGCAATTACTTCCGGTTTCTTTTTCCCCATTGCCCGGCGGAGCATATCCGCCTGCCCCATAGAAAATCCGGCTAAAGCGCTGGCAATTTTCATCACTTGCTCTTGATATAAAATAACACCATAGGTTTCTTCCAGGACAGGTTGAAGGTCAGGATGCGGGTAATCCGTTTTAATTTTGCCGTGTTTACGATTAATAAAATCTTCCACCATTCCGCTTCCTAGAGGCCCCGGCCTGTAGAGGGCAACAAGTGCAATAATATCTTCAAAACGTTCCGGTCTCAAGCTCTTTAAAATATTTTTCATCCCGGAACTTTCTAACTGAAAAACACCTGTCCCTTCACCCCGGGAAAGCAGTTCAAATGTTTTAGCATCATTTAAGGGAAAGCCGGCGGGATCAATATCTTCATTCTTGTTTCTTCGAATATTCTCTAAGGCATCACGGATAACTGTTAATGTTCTTAAGCCCAGTATATCCATTTTTAAAAGGCCGATCTCTTCTACCGTTTCTTTGGCAAATTGAGTTGTCACGGCGCTGTCAGCAGTTTTCTGTACAGGAAGGTGTTCAATCAACTTTTTTTGAGATATTACTACTCCTGCCGCATGAGTGGAAGCATGCCGGGGCATGCCCTCCAGTTGCCGCGCTAAATCAATAAGTTCCTGCACCCGATGATCTTCCTGATAAAGGTTTTTTAATTCCCGATTTAATTCCAATGCTTTGTCAATAGTCATACCCAGTTCTCCGGGAATTAATTTTGCCACCCTGTCCACTTCAGCGTAAGGCATATTGAGGACACGACCCACATCCCGGACGGCAGCTTTTGCCGCCATCGTTCCAAAAGTAATAATCTGGGCTACCCGGTCAGCCCCGTATTTTTTCACCAGATATTCGATCACTTCTCCCCGACGTTCGAAACAAAAATCAATATCAATATCCGGCATCGTTACTCTCTCCGGGTTAAGAAACCTCTCAAAAAGAAGATCATATTTTAAAGGATCCAAATCGGTAATTCCCAAGCAGTATGCAACCAGACTGCCGGCAGCCGAGCCCCTGCCCGGACCAACCATAATGTGGCTTTGCTTGGCAAAATTAACCAGGTCCCAGACAATTAAAAAATAACCCGGAAACCCCATTTCTTCAATGACATCCAACTCGTAATTAAGCCGTTCTTTTATCTCTTCCGTGAGAAGGGAATATCTTTTTTCAGCTCCCTTTAGGCAAAGTTCCCGGAGATAGCTTTTGAGGGTATAGTCGGTTGGCACCCGGTAGTTTGGAAGATAAAGCTGTCCAAATTCAAAATCCACAGAACAGCGGTCTGCTATCGCAACGGTATTAGTCAGTGCATCAGGATACTCACCAAAGAGCATTTCCATTTCTTCAAAAGACTTAAAATAGAACTCCTCAGTAGGAAACCTCATCCGATTTTCTTCTTCCCTCAGCTTTCCCGTCTGAATACAAAGAAGCACATCCTGAGCTGCCGCTTCTTCCTTGTTGACATAATGTACATCGTTTGTAGCTACCAGGGGAATATCCAGTTCTCTTGCCATTTTTATAATCTCGTAATTGATCCTGGTTTGCTCCTCAATACCATGCTGCTGGATCTCGAGAAAAAAGTTACCCTTTCCAAAAATCTCAAGATATTCTCTGGCAAAAGATTTTGCCTCTTCTGCCCGGCCTTCCGAAAGAGAGCGAGGAATCTCTCCTGCCAAACATGCACTAAGGGCAATCAGCCCTTTGCTGTATTGGCGTAAAAGCGCCTTATCTACCCGGGGTTTATAATAGAATCCTTCCAAGAAAGCCAAAGAAACCAATTTAAAAAGATTCCGATAACCCTCGTCTGTTTCCGCTAAAAGCACCAAATGAGCAGGGGTATAATCCACCTTAGGCTCCTTATCAAATCTGGACCGCGGTGCAACATAAACCTCACACCCTATGATAGGCTTGATCCCCGCCCTTTTCGCTTCTTTATAAAAGTCTATGACACCATACATTACGCCATGGTCTGTAATCGCCACGGCAGGCATACCCATTTCTTTTGCCCTTCTAATTAATGACTTGATTCGGCTCGCCCCATCCAGCAGGCTATATTCTGTATGATTATGGAGGTGGACAAAGTTTTTCATTTCTGACAGTCCTCCGTTTTATTATCCCCTGAACATGTTTCTACAAAGTTTTAATAAATTCCTATTATCTCTCCTTTGTTTTTACCTTGGCTGCAATAATAATTATTTGGATCGGAACTTGGTGGAAATTAAAATAGGACAAGACAACAAACATGTCTTAGGGAAACATTAGGCTATTACAAACATAACATAAACCGAAGGTTTTTCGGGAGGTGAAGGTTTTTTGGGAACGCCGGCAATTTCAATTGTCATTCCCTGCAAAAATGAAGGGATTAATATTTTCAACACAGTGTCATCAATCCTGGAGGCACCTACCGATCAAACATTTGAGGTTGTAGTAGTTAACGACGGATCCACTGATGACTGCTGCCATTTTTTACAGGAAAAAAACTGGCGTCAAAAAGTCCATTTAATTAACTCCGGAGGCGTCGGGGCCTGCCGTGCCAGAAACCAGGGGGCATATTCCGTCCAATCCAAATATCTTCTCTTCTGCGATGCCCATATTTTTGCCCAGCCTTTCTGGTTGGACCGCCTTGTGGAAATGTTTACCGGTCCGGACATCGGAATTGTATCCCCGGCTGTTACTTCATCTTCTGACAAGCACGCTATCGGATATGGCATGACATTAACAGAAGATTTTGGGGTCAGGTGGCTTCCCCATCCGGACGGTATATCTTCAGCACTAATTGCACCCGGTGGTTGTGCAATGGTAAAGCGATCTGTATTTTTACAGTTGGGGGGATTTGATGAGGGATTAAGAATATGGGGCCACGAAGATGTGGAATTATCCCTCAGATATTGGTTATTGGGATATCGAGTTCTCATTAATCCCCATGTGGAGATTGCCCATGTTTTTCGGGAAAGCCATCCCTACCAAATTTCCATGAACCACATCTTTTATAATTATCTAAGGATTGGTCTTTCACATTTTAATGCGCAAAGAATTAAAAAAATTCTCAGCCTGATAAAACCACATCCCCAGGCAGAAGAAATCCTATGCGAAATAATGCTCAGCGACATATGGGATAGAAGAAAAAAACTTCTTTCCATACGCCGCTTAGATGATGACATTCTTTTTGCCATGTTTAAAGTCCCTTTTTAAAAGGAGGTGAGGATAAGTTTTTCACCCTCTATATCCTAAGACACTAGCAAGGAGGCTTAAGAATGAGACTTTATATTGTCCAGCCGGGGGATACCCTGGCAAAAATTGCTGCTCGGTATAATACTACGGTCGAAGAATTGCTTCGACTCAATAACATCCCCAATCCCGAGCTTATCTTTCCTGGTCAACCTATTGTTGTTCCCAATAACACAAACCGTTGTCCTCTTTTAAAAAGAGGTGATACCGACAGCAGCACAGGAGGAGCCGTTACTCAGCTACAAATATTATTAAATGCCAAGGCCGGAGCAGGACTGAGAGTAGACGGCAACTTCGGTCCCCAAACGGAAGCAGCTGTGATCAACCTGCAACAAGCCCAAGCCCTTCCTATGACAGGGGTTGTTGATACTGCAACATGGGCAGCTCTTGATGTTATTTGTCCCACACCCGGTCCAACCAGACCTTATGTGGTTCAGCCTGGGGACACCTTATCATCTATCGCAGCACGTTTTAATACCACTGTTGAAGAACTGGCTGAATTAAACAATATTACTAATCCCGATTTGATTTTTGCCGGACAGCTTCTCTTAATGCCTGTTACTCCTAGCCCAACACCGACTCCTACACCCAGCCCGACTCCTACTCCCGGTCCTACTATTAGGTATACTGTCCAACCCGGTGATACTTTGTTCTTGATTGCTCAACGATTCGGCACTACTGTAGATGCTATCGTCAGGCTCAACAACATTACCGATCCTGATCGGATCTCCCCTGGGCAGGTCCTGATTATCCCAGCTCCAAATCGCAGCCTCAGTCCAACGATAAGGTATACCGTACAACCCGGTGATACCCTGTTCTTAATTGCTCGACGATTTGGCACCACTGTAGATGCTATCGTCAGGCTCAATAACATTACTAATCCTGATCAGATCTCCCCTGACCAGGTACTGATTATCCCTACTACCGGTCCTACTGTAACTTACACTGTCCGGCCCGGTGACACCCTGTTTTCAATTGCTCAACGATTCGGCACCACCGTGGATGCTCTCGTTAGGCTTAATAATATTACCGACCCTAATCGAATTTTCCCTGGCCAAGTACTGATTATTTCAGCACCCGGTCCTACTCCTACACCTAGCCCGACACCTACTCCCGGTCCTACGATCAGATATACTGTCCAACCCGGTGATACTTTGTTCTTGATTGCTCAACGGTTCGGCACCACTGTTGATGTTCTTGTCAGTCTTAACAACATTACCGACCCGAGTATGATTTTCCCTGGGCAAATTATACTTGTCCCAGCTCCCGGTCCTACTCCGACACCTACTCCGACACCCACTCCGGCTCCTACTCCCGAGCCTACGATTAGGTATACTGTGCAACCCGGCGATACCCTGTTTTCGATTGCTCAACGCTTCGGTACCACTGTAGATGTCCTTGTGAGGCTTAATAACATTACCGATCCTAGTATGATTTTCCCTGGCCAAGTATTACTTATTCCAGCTCCGTCACCTACCGGTTTAGAAGGTATCTGGTTTTATGTTAATGACCCTGCCGCCTGGCAAAGCCTGCAAAACAATTACAGGCAAATTGACGTACTGGCCCCGTTCTGGTACCCCATTACCGAAACCGGGGAAGTGGTTAACGGGAGTAACCCTCAGGTATTGAATTTTACCAGGCAAAATGGCATTCCGATTTACGGGTTGATCCATAATTTTGACGGTTCTAAATTTGACAGAGAATTAATCGATAATGTTCTTTCCAGTCCTCAACTGAGAACCAATTTAGTAAACAACATCCAACGATTAGTTGGGGAACAACGTCTTGCTGGAGTAAATATTGACTTTGAATTTATCTCGCCGGAAAACAGACGGAACCTGAATTTGTTCATGCGTGAACTGTATAACAGGCTGCACCCGGCAGGATACGCAGTTACTATTTCCGTATTTGCAAAGGAAAGCGATAATCCAACTAACATATTAAACGGCGTGTATGACTATAGCACTTTAGCAAATTATTCAGACCAAATTGTTATATTAACTCAAGATGAACATTACATGGATTTCCCTGATCCCGGCCCAATTGCTTCCATTCCTTGGGTAAGACGTGTTCTTAATTATGCCGTAACCCGCATTCCTTCCAGAAAAATAAAAATGGGCATTCCGGTTTACGGTTATAATTGGCCTGAGGGTGAAAGAGGCACCCTTGTTTCTTATCAAGACGTTGAAAATTTAGCGGAAACTTTCAATGGAGAATTTGGATTTGACACAACAAGTATGGCTCCATATTTAACTTACATGGACAATAGCGAATCCCACATAGTGTGGTTCGAAAATGCAATTAGTTTTGCCATCAAACTAGAACTGGCTCAGGAATACAATCTTGGGGGATTTGCTGTCTGGCGCCTTGGAATGGAAGACCCTGACGTCTGGGAAGTACTTGCTTCCGAATAGTATTATCCTTATTATCTTCTTTAGATAGTAAATCTTAAAAAATAAACATCGTCACTAGAATTAAAAGGCACACCCAACGGTGTGTCTTTTAGTTATTTCCTTTCTTCCTCAACATAAACTTACTAGGGGGGAGAATTGTGGAAACCTTTTCTCAAAAAATTATCCTGATCTTTTTTACATCCTTAGGAACAGTTATTGGTGCATCAATCCTTGGTTCATTGGCCGCAGTTTTTGCCGACGTCCCACCATTTAGGACTATGGTACGCATCGCCAATGACATTAAAATCTGGGCAATTGTCGCTGCTATCGGGGGAACATTTTCTACAATCGAAATCCTCGGTTCCGGGATCTTTGACTGGGAAATCCGTGCCGCAGTCAAGCAACTGCTTTTTATTGTGTTCTCTTACATGGGAGCTTCCGTCGGCCAATGGCTCATCTTATCACTAGCAGGTGGAAAATAATGAAGTTCATCACAATCAGCCGCCGGAATATTTCTGTTTTTTTTAGATTGCTCGCTTTTTTTCTCCTTGGAACGATCTGCGGGTCTTCATTAATGGTGGCTGCTCTTGGTTATCGGATTGACGAACTTACCCTTGCCAACCAGGAATTAGAACATCAAATAGCCACACTAACAGAAGAAAATACCGGCTTAATAACTCAACTAGAAGAAAAAATCGACCTTCAAAAACTAAAAATTGAAACGCTCAAACCGGTTATCCTCTTTCCGGAAAACACTTTTACCCATTATGAACAAGAAGCATTAACCTTGGAAATAGAAGCATGTGTAAAAGATCTTTTGCAAGATTTAAAAGGGCAAGAGATTTTAACCACAGATTATCACCTGATACCAGCTATATTAAATGACCGGATCATCACTATCTCCGGTCAAATGTTTAAATTGAAAGTTGAAAACACTGTTATTGCCCCGGAAACATCTGTCTTCCTGCAGGCCTCTCCCGTACCGGTTAAGCCTGACTGATTTTAATATGCTTACCTGTCCATTAATTTCCTTGTCTTTTTTTTCGTTGAATGAGCAGTCCGCCGATCCGCCCGGACTCGGCAGCACTTAATCCGGCCCAGCCTTGGGATTTAACTTTATCCAACAGCCCGATTTCCTCGGCAATTTCCAGTTTTAGCTTTTCCATATCGTCACTGGTTTTTTTCATTTTACTTTTTCTCGACTGTTTTATATTCTGTCCCAAAATTTAACACCTCCCTGGTTAGCTTTACCCGGGAGAACACTTTTCATTCCTTGTTCAATTCCACTGTTTCGTATGAATTTTCTCCAAAAATAATTTCACCTGATCCCCGGCATAATTCATTCAGCCGCTTCTCCACCTGCCCTAGCCGGTCAATTTCAATATAACAAATGATCATCACTTTGTCTGTATAGGAAATATTTTTTATCCGGCAATCCGCTTGAGCAAGAAAATTTTGTACTTTGCCCAATTCTCCATATTTAATAATAATAGTTGTTTTACGACAAAGCACTTTCTTGATAATCCCTCCACTCTTTACCGCTAAAGCTGCCGCTTTGCCATAAGCCCTGATTAAGCCGCCGGTACCCAAAAGAATACCTCCAAAGTATCTGGTGACAACAATCACAGAATTTTTCAGCCGGCAATTTTTTATCACTTCCAGCACAGGCCGACCGCCGGTGCCCGCAGGTTCTCCATCGTCGCTTAATCGTTGTGTTTCATTATTTACACCGGTAACATATGCATAAACATGATGCCGGGCATCATTGTATTGGGTTTTGTTTTTATTAATAAATTCCATGGCCTCTGCTTCACTCTCCGCAGGGGAAGCATTACCGATAAACAATGATTTCTTTTCTTCCCAACCGGCCTTACCCCGGGTACCTAAAGTATAATATTGATTTATCATAAGTTAACCGCCTCCAAAAGAAAAAGAGGGTGAGAAAGCTTCTCCATCCCTCTTAATTGTAACGGCTGATATTTTTTTTGACAAGCAAACAGACTTGGATTAAAACTCACTCCTTGGCCTTTAATTAAAAACACTGCACAACACAGAAACTCCAAAACAATAAGAATAATAATTAAATCTACAATATCATCAAAGACCCCATTATTACAGTTTCTTAAACCTCGCACAGCATTAGGCATTATGTTAACCCCTTTTTTGCCTAATTTACCAGACTAAAGACTGTCCTAGTACATGCTATGTTCAATCTAATTAAATTGTGCAAATTAGGTAGAGGTTGGGGAATAGAGAAATTATAAATCTCTTTCTTTTGAAACCGGAGAATAAAAAAGCACTCAGCAGTCTGCTGAATACCTAAATAAACAATTATGTAAGTGGTCGGGATGACAGGATTTGAACCTGCGACCTTTGCGTCCCGAACGCAACGCTCTACCAAGCTGAGCCACATCCCGAGCATAATAAATTGTACTCCAGATGACAGGCGCTTGTCAACCATTATTCCCGGGCAATATTTTACTGTTCCTAGACTCTTCCGACCAGGCTCTTGCAAAAAAACAAAGACCTTATTTTAGCTTTGGGAAATCCTGCTGGCGTAAAGCCTCATAGATAATTATCGCCACAGAATTTGATAGATTCAAAGACCGCAACTGGACTCCCATGGGAATACGCATACAGTTTTCCCAGTTAGCTTTAATCAACTCATTAGGTAAGCCTGCTGTTTCTTTGCCAAATACAAAGAAATCATCAGGCTGAAAAGAAAAATCGGTGTATTTTTTCCCGGCTTTTGTTGTGGCCAAGAAGAATCTATGATCCGGATATTTTTCTCTAACCTCTTCGAAAGAGTCATAAAAATGCAGATCTAAGTATTTCCAGTAATCCAATCCTGCTCGTTTTAGATGTTTATCATCAACTGAGAATCCCAGTGGCCCGACTAGATGTAGGGAACAACCGGTGATGGCACAGGTACGGGAAATATTGCCTGTATTAGCCGGGATTTCCGGTTCCACCAGCACAATATGCAATTTATTCCCTTCCTTCATCTTTCTGGGCGATTATAAAGATGCGCCGATCATCAGGTCGAGGGTCATCAAAAGAAAACGCCGCAAAAATATCCTTAACTTTGAAACCCGCATTCACCAAAGACTTTTGCACATCTTCCGGGCGGTGATGCATTTCTTGGTGGGTCTCCTGAAACTTGATATACTGCTGCTCCTCGCGAATAAATCCGGTAACTTTAATTTCCCAAACCCTAGTTTTTTCGTCATAACCTGTTTCATAAATCAAAGAGTATTCTTCCATATCAACAAAACTAATTTCTCCTGAAGCGCTGGAAGCATACTTCTCCACCAAATTTAAATCAAATATAAACAACCCACCGGGGCTAAGTAAATTATAGATCCCCCGAAAAGTCTGATCTAATTCATTTTCTGAAAGAAGATAATTCAACCCGTCTTGATAACAGGTAATTAAGTCGAATTCCCTGACAAAATCCAGTTGTTTTATATCCTGTTGGAGAAATAAGACGTCTTCTTTTGCTTCTGCAGCTTTTTTTCTCGCCTTCTGGAGCATGGGCAAAGAAATATCAACTCCCGTAACCCGCCATCCTTGTTTCGCCATGGGAATACTTGTACTGCCTGTACCACACGCAATATCTAAAACACTGGAAACCTCTTTTTCGGATCTGCTGCAAATAGATATTATGTACTCTGCCCATTGATCGTAATCGACGCTTGCCATCAATTCGTCATATATACGAGCTAATCCCTGATAAATTGCCACGTAAAACCACCTCGGACATTATTTTAACATAGAAAGCCCTACTCGGGAAGTGAAAAATGACATCTCACCATTGCCGCATCTTCGGCATATAGTGTTAGTAGGCTTTTTCCAGGGGGGTAAGAAAGTTTGAAACCACCAAAAATACAGGCATCCGCAACTGTCAAGATATTATGTGAACGTTATAAATTGACTCCGAGAGATCTTGAAAATCTAAACATCAAAATATATCAAGCAAAACCGGTACGGAAAGCGTGGAAATTATACACAAGCCTGGGAGTTCTCTCTCTAAAAAAAACCTCTATACATCCTGATCGCCTAACTTTTATTACAGAAGGCGCCGCTTACATCCACCAAAACAATTTTCATAAAATGATAGAATATCATCCCTTTAATAATGGTAAATTTTTTTTGCCCAAGGAAAACTCTAATCTCATTTTAACCAAATGGGTAAATGGCAAAGAAAGCGATATGACAGAACCACGCCAAGAATACCAAGCAGCAGTATCCATGGCCCAATTCCATCAAGCGTCCCGTGGTTTCAACCTTGCAGAGGACTTTAAACGTTTCAGCCGCCTGGGGTGCATGGAAGATGATTTTGCCCGTTATCAGAAAGAAATATCAGCCGTTCAAACACTTCTATCTAACCGTTCGTTTCCGGAAAAATTAACAAAGCTGCTCTTGGAACACAATAATTACTTCTTACAAAAAGCCGAAAAAGCACAAGAGCTCTTAAAAGAATTTAATTATCCTCGCTACATTCAACACGCCCAGAATGCTTCCGCTTTATTACATAATGATTTTATTTATCATAATCTCATCTGGCAGCACGGAGAAATACACCTTATTGATCTGGATTACATGACATTTGATTTGCGCTGTATTGATATTGCCAAGTTTTTGCGTCGGAACCTGCGCCAGTCAAACTGGAAGTTAAGGGTCGCTGAAAATATCATCAAAGGCTACACTAGCATCACTCCCTTAGAGCAGGAAGAATATAATCTCATTTATATTCTGCTCTATTTTCCCTACAAGTATTGGCAGACACTTCATTTTTATCACACAAGCCGGCGAAAAGAATATCACAGGAGAACCTACAATACAATCAAACAGCTTGTCTCCCAAAAAGACAAAAAAAGTGGGTTTCTTAAACGCTTTAAAGAGAAATATCTATAAACACATCTACACAGGTGTGTTTTTGTTTGTTAAAAAGGATCTTTCCCTCTGAAAGGGTATTGAATTTGATTCATTAATATCGGACAAATATTGGCAAATCAAAGCCAATTTTAGTATGGTTTTTTCAACCGGAGGGAAACTAGATATAAATAAATTTCAGCAAACACAACTCTGTTAAAGGGTCAGGAGTGATTTGGGCGTGCGTACTATCTGGAAAGGGGCTATTAGCTTCGGCCTGGTGAATATTCCGGTAAAACTTTTTCCGGCATCAGAAAACAAATCGGTAAAATTTAACTACCTACACCGGGAATGCAACTCACCCATCAACTATAAAAAGATCTGCCCAGTTTGTAACAAAGAAGTTACCCAGGAGGAAATTGTCCGGGGTTATGAATATGAGAAAGGCCGCTTTATTATTTTAAACGAAGAAGATTTAGAAAATTTGCCTTCGGCAACAACTAAAACTGTTGACATTATTGATTTTGTTGACCTGTCGGAAATTGATCCCATTTATTTTTCCAAACCCTATTATCTCGCTCCGGCTGAAGGAGGGCAAAAGGCTTATACTTTGTTGAGACAGGCCATGGCGGAAACGAAAAAAATCGCCATAGCAAAAGTGACGATCAGAAGTGCGGAAAATCTCGTCTGTCTGCGTGTCTACCAAAACAGCCTGATGATGGAAACTATGTATTACCCTGAAGAAATTCGCTCACCCCAGATGCTTCCGGAATTAAATATTAATATCGACATTCATGAAAATGAAATTAAAATGGCCAATCAATTGATTAAGAACCTGTCCGGAAAATTTCAACCGGAAAAATACAAGAGCAATTATCGGGAAGCTTTATTAAATTTAATTGAAAGCAAAGTTGCCGGTGAACAGATAAAGACCCCACAAACCAAGGAAACCGGAAATGTAGTGGACTTAATGGAAGCATTAAAGGCCAGCTTAAAAGCAACTGAAGAAGAAAAAGCACCGGAAAAGAAAACTAAACGAAGAAAGAAAGCGGCGACATAAATGTTTCACTCCTTGATTAAACCCATGGAACCTCACTCCTTCCCACATCCTTTCAACAGCGATACCCATGCTTTTCAGGTAAAATGGGACGGGGTGAGAATACTTGCTTTTGTCAACAAAGATACAGTGCGTCTGCAAAACCGCAAATTAAAGGACCGCACCGCTCAATACCCTGAAATGCAAATACTTAAAAAAATGCTGAAAAGAAGAAATGCTATCTTGGATGGGGAGATGATTTCCCTGGAAAAGGGGCGGCCAAGCTTTTCCCGCATTCTTCAACGGGACCTGGCCACCAACCCAAAACGAATTCAAGCAGCCACCATTCCTGTTACCTATATGGTATTTGACCTTTTATACTGTGACGATACTGATTTAACGATGGATGCTTGGACAATACGCAACAATACCCTGGAAAAGACATTGGAGCGATCACAGTTAATCCAAGTAACTGAAAGTTTTTTTGAAAATGGAGAAAAATTTTACGAAACTATAATTAACCATGGGCTGGAAGGAATTGTAGCTAAAGAAATCGACAGCCCTTATTTACTTGGAAAAAAGAATAGTTCCTGGAAGAAGATCAAACCACGCAGGGATATGAACTGTGTCGTGGGTGGATATATTCAAGAAGATGGCAGATTAAAGTCCCTGCTTATTGGCGCTTATAAAGATCATAAGCTCCACTATTTAGGCCGAGTAGGATCAGGATTGTCCCAGCAAGAAGCCCAAACGCTGCTGAAGCATTTTCCAGCCCTTACCAGGGAGGACACACCGTTTGCTTCCACTGTGCCAAATTTTAAAAATCACTGTTGGTTGCATCCGTCCTTGACAGCAAAAGTTGAATTTATGGAGTTTACCAATGACCTCCAACTGCGTCAACCCGTTATTAAAGGATTTACATTTGTCGATCCCCAAGAATGCACTCTTTGATAAAAGGTGTCTGAAATGAATAAAATCCCTGTGACAATTGAAAAAAAAGAAATTAACTTAAGCAACCTTGAAAAAATCCTCTGGCCTGATGACAACATCAGCAAAGCAGAGTTGATTGATTACTACCGCCAGGTATCGCCATATCTGCTCCCTCATCTAGGGGACAGGCCAATGACTATGAAGCGATTTCCCGACGGTATCGGAGGAAAAAGCTTTTATCAAAAAGATTGCCCGGAATACGCTCCGGAATGGATCAAAACAATTTCCGTAGCCTCCGAAGAAAAATACACAAACTACATTCTCGCCCATGATCTCCCCACCCTTCTTTGGATGGCAAATCTGGGCTGTATCGAAATGCACCCCTGGCTTTCTTCTTACCGGACACCTGATAGCCCATCAGTGATGGTCTTTGACCTAGACCCCAATGAAGGGGCAACCTGGAATCAAGTTTTACAGATTACCCCCTTAATTAAAGAGAGCCTATTAAAATTCGGGCTAAAAGGGTATGCAAAAACATCCGGCGCCAGCGGGTTGCATATTTATGTTCCCATCGAACCAATATATAGTTTCCAGCAGGTGCAAAAAGCCTCCGGTTTCATTGCCCGAGTAATTGAAAAAGTAATCCCGGAAATTGCTACTACGGAACGCACCGTTAAAAAAAGAGGGTCAAAGGTTTATGTGGATTATTTGCAAAATGCCCGTGGAAAGACGATTGCCTCTGTTTATAGTGTTCGTCCTCGGCCGGGTGCACCTATTTCTTTTCCTGTTTCCTGGGAGGAAATCGAAAAAGGACAGATACACCCGGAAAAATATCATTTAAGAAATGTACCTGCCCTGCTTGGAAAACAAGGTGATCTTTTTGATTCGGTTTTAAAAGAACAGCAAAGGATTGACAATATTTTGTCCTCTATATAATCTCGACAAGAACATCGGTAACCTCTATCTCGTCATTTGCGTTTTCAATAAATTTAGTAACATTTGTGATAATCTGGTTAACGTGCATAGAATTGTTACTAACCACAGCCACCCCCACAACCGCCCGCTGCCAGCTATCCTGGTAGTCAACCTCCGCAATGGAAACATTAAACTTGTTTTTTACCCGATCAATAACGCTTTTTAAAACCCTCCTTTTATCTTTCAGAGATTGGGCAGCAGCCAGGTGCATTTCATAAGTGCATAAACCTACAACCATCACAATCACCCCTCAGATAAATTTAATATCATTTTTCGATGGGCTGGCATAACAATGGTCAGTTCCGTGTACAATTTCCTGAAGCACGTAAGCCTATATCTGAGCTCTTAAATCGTCATGAAATAATAGAGAATATTCGACAATCAGACATAGACTTCCTGTAAATCTCTTTGGATAAACCTTTGACCGGGGTGTTAATATATGGTAATCTGATTATAGGCTTAAACAGGAGGTTAATCAATGAATAATATATTGGTTCAGGTAACCAGGGGTTCAATTGTAGAAAGCTGGCACCGCGGACATATTGCCATAGTTGATGCTTCCGGCAGCTTGAAATATAGTTTTGGTGATCCTAATACAGTAACATTCATCAGATCAGCGGCAAAACCAATTCAGGTCCTACCCCTGGTAGAATCCGGTGCCGCCCGACATTTTGGTTTTACAGAACAGGAAATTGCCATTATGTGTGGATCACACAGCGGAGAACCCCATCACATAAAAACTGTATTGGGCATTTTTGAAAAAATCCGCCTGCCGGTAACCGCCTTACAATGTGGTGTCCATACCCCATTTCATAAACCATCCGCTAAAGCACTGGCTGAGGCAGGGGAAAAACCTACAGAGCTTCATAATAATTGTTCAGGAAAACATGCTGCCATGCTGGCCATGTGCGTCTTTAAAGGTTGGCCACATAACAACTACTTAGACATTTCTCATCCTGTCCAGCAATTAAACCTACAGACTATCAGTGAACTAAGCGGCGTCAAGTCGGAAAAAATCCATGTTGGAGTTGACGGTTGCAGCGCTCCTGTCTTTGGCATGCCCCTTTCTGCCATGGCGCGTACTTTCGCTCGTTTTGTAAATCCTTTAGGACTTTCCGATTACCGTCAGGGTTCCTGCCGCTATGTGACAAATGCCATGCTGCAGCATCCGGACATGGTAGCAGGAACGGGAAGAATCTGTACAGAATTAATGGAAAACACACCGAGGACAATACTTGCCAAAGCCGGAGCAGAAGCAGTCTATTGTATGGGTTTAGTGAAAGAAGGGTTGGGTATTGCCTTGAAGATTGAAGACGGCTCAAACCGCCCCCTCTCTCCTGTCGTAATTGAAGTGTTAAAACAATTAGGACTGCTCAATACAGAAGCCTTAAATCATTTAGCAAAAATGCATAAACCTGCCGTAACCAACCTACGCAAAAAAATTGTAGGTGAAATAAGGCCGGCATTTACCCTTCTCAAACACTAACATTTTCTTAAGAAGTATAAAATCAATTATCCAGGAGCTTTATAGTTCCTGGATAATTATTTGTACTTTAATTAGTGCATCAACCTCTTGGCAGTAATGGCAAATTCCGTGGCCAAAGCACCTTTGGATTGAATCCGGAATCCGTTTTGAGACAAAATGCGCATGATAGAATCCGCCTCATGGGCATCTTCTTTTTCCAAGATCACTGTCACATAATCATTCCCCTTGATACCGGGCAAACTGCGTTCTAGCTGATCTAAATGGGAATTGGACATTTCCGGACGAAAATCATAAAAAATATCACTCATACAAAACCTCCGCTACTGTAATTACAAATAGGATTTACCGGAGGTCAATTATTATTCACGTAATTTAATCAGCCCCGTCTTATATCGACCTAAGTCTCTTTAACCATCCTTCTTTAAGCTTTACGTGTATTAAAAAACATTCTAGTGTATACTAAATCTAATGAAAACATGGGAGGACGTTGAAAAAGTGATTACCAAAGAACTTATTGCTCGTATTAACTACTTAGCCAAAAAGAAAAAAGAAGAAGGACTGACTAAAGAAGAAGAACAGGAGCAGGCAGAAGTCCGCCGTCAATACATTGAAGGAATTAAGGCTCAGCTCAGGCCTCTTTTAGAGGATTGTAAACAAGTAAAAACAAAAAAAGCTCACACAGACGGATAATTTACTTTCTCTTCCCTTGATTTTTGCAACTCTTCCTGTTCCAGTATAAGCTTTTCCCAGCGGGCATATACCTGAGATATTTCCTCCTCCAATTGTTCATATCTTACCACCAGTGCCTTGGCTTCCGTTCCGTCTTCATAACTCGCCGGATCTCCCAGGCGCTTGGCCATTTCTTCTTTTTCCGCTTCCAGTTTTTCCAGTGTTTGTTCCACGACTTGGATTTCACCGGTTATTTTCTTTAAAGCCCGCTCCTGTTGCCGAGAAGGATTCTGTATGCGAGAATCCCCTTCTTTTTTTGCCTGTTCTTTGATCTCAGAAGTCAATGCCTCTTTCTTTTTAAAACGATAGTAAGAATAATTTCCCAAATAATTCGTCAGTACCCCTTCGGAAAGTTCCAATATCCGATCGGCCACCTTATCTAAAAAATACCGGTCGTGAGAAACAACCAGAATGGTGCCGGAAAAATCAGCCAGATAACCTTCAACAATTTCCTTTGATGGAATATCCAGATGATTCGTCGGCTCGTCCAAAACAAGAAAGTTGGCACCAACAAGCAAAAGTTTCAGCAGGGCGAGCCTCGCTCTTTCCCCCCCGCTTAAACTGGAAATTTTCTTTTCCACTTCATCCCCTTGGAAAAGAATGGACCCCAACAAGGTTCTTGCTTCCTCCTCACCTTTATTGAAGCTATACATAATTTCACCAAGGACGGTACTATTTAGATCCAACGTCTCGTGTTCCTGGGAGAAATAAGCGGTTTTTACTCGTGGGCCCGTCTTCACCCTGCCCTGGGAGGGAATAATTTCCCCTACCAGAGATTTAAGAATCGTTGACTTTCCTGTTCCATTGTCTCCCAGGAGAGCTACCCTTTCCCCTCGGGTAATGTTAAAATTTAAACCGGAAAAAATTTCTCTTTCCCCATATCTATGACTGAGGTCACTAACCTCAAGAACAGAATAACCACACTCCGGAACAGGGGCTAAGTCCCTGGCATTCATTGTCTGCCGAGTGATAGGCTTTTCCATCCTCTCCACTCTCGCTAATAATGTTTCCCGCCCCCTGGCTTGTTTTGACTTAACTCCTGCTTTATAACGACGAATAAACTCCTCTGTTTTTGCGATCATTTGTTGTTGCTTTTCGTAAGCTCTTCGGTAACTCTCCATGTTATCCGCTTTGCGGCGCAGGTAACCTTGGTAATTTTCTCGGTAGGAATCAACTCTCCCCCTGTCAATCTCCAGAATACAATTAACTGTGCGATCTAAAAAATAGCGGTCATGGGATACCACCAGCACCGTCTTGGAGTACTGGGAAATAAATTCCTCCAACCATTCTACAGCGCTGATATCTAAATGATTGGTAGGTTCATCAAGTAAAAGGATATCAGGCTCACTAAGTAAGACCCTTGCCAGGGCAGCTCTTGTTTTCTGTCCCCCGCTCATCGTTTCAACACTCTGGGCAAATTCATCATCTTGAAAACCCAGCCCTTTAGCAACTCTTCTCACCTGGTTTTCGCAACCATAACCCCCGGAACGTTCATATCTCTCCGTTACCAGCGCATAGCGGGACATCAGCTCTTCCAGTTCTTTTCCTCGCGCTTGAGTCATACTTAATTCCAGTTCCCGTAAAGTTCTTCTGTCTTCTATTATTTTACCAAACCCGGAAAGCAGTTCATCAAATAAGGAAGCATCCTTCGACCATGTACTGTCCTGAGAAAGAAAACCAAAGGAAGTTCTTTCGTTAACAAAAATTTCCCCTGTGTCGGGGATTTCCTCTCCGGTCAGACACTTAAGTAGAGTGGATTTGCCTGTGCCGTTCGGCCCAATCAAACCTACTTTTTCTCCATCCTCCAAAGTAAAGGAAATATTATCAAATACATTTTGCACACCAAAGGACTTTTTTAGATCCTTTACTTGTAAGACAATCAAATTACCGCCTCCCGCACCGACTGCTATCTGACAATCATCCTGACCCCAATTATTAAAAGAACCACTCCGATACCCCTTGAGAAATCAAAGGGAATTACTTTTGTACCAAGCCATCCATAATGATCAATGATCACCCCGGTAATGAGCTGAAAGGATAGGATGGCGCTCATCATCGTCCCTGCCCCAATAATGGGAAGAACTTCAATGGTAGCATAAACAAGGAAAGCGCCAAACAAACCTCCGATCCAAAGATACCAAGGTGCAGCCCCGATACCCTTCAACTGGCTAAACGTTCCCGAAAATAAATTAATCACCACCAGGGCAATTAAACCTACAACAAAACTAATCAGAGCCGCTCCTTTGGGAGTGATAAACTTACCCAAAGCCGCATTAATGGACGGTTGAATACCGGAAGCAATTCCCACCAAGCCCGCAAACAACAAAGCAATATATTTTCCCACAGCAGCACCTCTACCAATATTTTAGCCTTTATTATGACCAATCAAAATAAATCCGTTTTAGTTTATTCTTAAACCAAATTATGGACACATAACAGTATGTAAGTCACTATCTGATAGTATAGTTTATAAAGGTTGATAGTATAACTAAGCCCCGGCAAGTGCCGGGGCTTTTGTCATCAAACCATAAATCCAAACAAAAAATTTTTATTTTAAGCTGGTGACTTTGTTTGTTTGATTACAATTTGATAACATTTGCCGCTTGAGGACCACGGGGACCTTCAACAATCTCAAATTCTACAGATTGTCCCTCTTCTAAAGTTTTGAAGCCCTCAGACTGGATAGCGGAGAAGTGCACGAAAACGTCATCGCCAGCTTCTCTTTCAATGAAACCAAAACCCTTTTCTGCGTTGAACCATTTTACTTTGCCTATCATGCGGAACCTCCTAAATAATATTAAGCTCAAGCAATTATATCATGGTGTAATTTAATTTTCAATATTCTCTAACCCAAACCCTCAGGCGAATACTCTGAGCGGTATCTTACATAATTCAGATAAAATTTTCTCCCCAAGGAAAATGATTGCAATTTGTTTTTAGCGCCATTAT
>JAQVXR010000184.1 GCA_028709045.1 Desulfitobacteriaceae bacterium
AAACCAAGGCCAAGGTAAATACTGCCCCGACAAAAACAAGAGATGTCACCGGATGCAGCTGATGAATTAAGTTGTTTTTTTCTCTGTATGCCGGCATCATAAATATTCCTTCCTTATTTCGGCTCTAGGGGCAGGCGCAGCACCTTACCGGAAACCACTGCTGCCTGATACATACCGGATATTTTTTTCGGGCTCTCCGTCAAAATTTTTACCGCCTCGTTTAATCCTTGGGCATCTGTGCCTACCAGGAGCCACAAAGGATTTGCATCCCCCAAGCCTGCACCGGTGGCGGCAATGATCCCGGCACTTTCCTTCACTGTTTCTCCCAGTTCTCCATGGGAAGTGAACAGCTCCACCCCGCCATCTGTAAAGTACACTCCCATACCTGTTTTTCGATAGGCTTCATTAAATTTAGCCAGCCAGGTAATCTCTTTTAAATCCTCCCAGACACCCAGCACCAGCACCGGTCCTTTCCTGTTTTCCATGGCAGCGACGTCCAGCGATCCTATCGCAACTTTAGCGGCTCCCTGAGCCTTTAAAGCCTTCACTGTTTTTTCCGCCAGATGCTGATCTTGAGGAGAAGACATCACCGTCACCGGACCTCCCTTGCCCCGGTAACTGTGGATAAAAGGTTCCGGATACGAGCCCACCAAGGCGGAAATAGCAGAGCCCATATTATTCCAGAGGTGATAATCCCACCAGACTTGATCATTTGACTGAAGCCGGTAAGCGGCAGCTCCTCCGTCGGCACAGACACCATTTACATAAAAGAACCAGTCCTGTCGCTCTTTCCTAATACCTCCCTTTTCCGACTCCAGTCCATTGATCCCGTTGACAAAACCTCCGTCCCACTTGGTCTCTACCTCTAAGTGAGCCTGCAGGAGGTCCATCACCGTCCAGTCCTTCTTAATGGGTACCGTCTCATGAAAAATAATCTCCCGACCAAAATTTTTGGTTACCCGAAGAGTCACCTGTTCCGCCAGGACAGGTTTTTCCGGCTGAGCCAAAGCTAAATTTTTGTCTTCTCCTTTAGTGTCTGCTTCTTTCGGTAAAGCGGCAGGCGGGGCTTGTGCTTTTTCTTGGGAAACTTTCTCTGCATCTATCTCCTGCTTTAACTCCACTTGTTTATCACCCTCGGCAACATCTCCCTCAACAGGGGCTTTTGTATTTTCTTCATCAGGCGCCCCTGTCAAATCCAACACCTGCCCGACATCTTCTCCATTGGGACTGCTCCCACAAGCGCAGGCCCCCAGAAAGAGTACCAGTATCCCCAGGAGCACCAAGCCTTTTATCAGGCTATTTTTCATCATCGGCCCTTCTTTCTATTGCTATTTAATCTGCCACTCCCTGTAGATACCTGTATATTACTACTGCCGCCTCCGCCCGGTTCAAAAATTTGCCGCCCTGGAAAGTGTTATCTTCATAACCTTTCATCAAGCCTGACCCGAAAGCGTATTTGACACCGTCCAAAGCCCAGGCAGGAATTTTCCCGGTATCGGAAAAGGTTAAGGCATTCGTTTCTAAGTCTGATTCTCTGTTTTCCGCCAGCCGGTAAAGAATAGCAGCAATTTCATTTCTGCTGATCTCTGCATGAGGCCGGAATCTACCATCCGGATCTCCTTCGATAATACCCTTTTCCCAGGCAGCAGCCACTGTTTGAGAAAACCAATCTTTCGCCTCAACATCCTGGAAAAGGCGGTCTTGATACTCCTCAATTTCCAACTCCAACGCCGCCACCAGCATTTTGATAAACTCCGCCCTAGTGATAGGCCGTTTTGGCTCAAATCCAATACCGCTCCCTTCAATAATGCCCCGGCCGGCTAAAATTTCGATGGCATCCTTAGCCCAGGCCCAATTCTTTTCTACATCGGCAAAGCTTTTTCTCACCGTTTCTTCTGTGATCTGATCATCATTTTCTCTTTCTTCGTTTGTTTCATTTTTAGAGGAATTCACCTTCCCATTCTCCAGATCATCCCAATCCGGTCCCTTAGAAGAAGCCGAGCTATACCACCAAATAACCTTATCGCCATCATATAATTTTTTGTCTTCGGCAATGGAATTGGGCACTTTACCGTTTACCTTATACTGCCAGCCACTGCTCCCTTTGTTTTCCTCCCCGTCGATTTCATTGATAAACCCGATAAAATCATCATGAAAACTCCAACTGAGTCCGGTAGCATCCAAAGCCCCCAAAACGCTCATGCCATAGGGATCATCTTCATAGAGGGTAACCGACCTGGGGCCATAGAGGATATCCCCGTCCTCACCAACAACGGCAATTTTCACAGATATCTTTTTGGCAGACCCTCCCCCGGAGGAATTGTTATTGTCGTTTTCATTATCATCATTATTGTTGTCTCCCTGATTACCCCCACCACTACCGTCATTAAAAGATGAATCTTTAAAAGCTGCTAGAGCTTTGATCGGAACAACTGTCCCACCCACATTAGCTAAAGGACCAAAGCTACCGTCTCCATTTTGCGCTTCGTCACTCAAAAGATAAGTGATGGGATTGTAACTATAAACGGCATCAGTTACCGTCCAATTCTCTCCGGTGGGATCGATGTCCAGTTGTAACAATGTCAGCACCGTTTCTCCCGTGGAAACTCCCGCATCCCAGTTGGCTATTTCACCTTTTTCCCCCTGCTGAGTTTTTAAAAATTCTAATCCCTCTTCAATCGCCAATCGGCAAGGGCTCTCCCCTTCGTCCCCATCGGCAAATCCTGTCAGCGCTCTCATCGCCCAGTTGGTGGCATCCACATCATTTGTATCCATACCATCCCAGGAATAACCCCAAACGCCGCTGTCCAAACGCTCTCTAAGCAACCACTCTTTGGCTTTTTCTACATCCAGATATTCATCATTCAGCAATCCGACTTGGTTCAGTGCCATAATCGGCCAAACATGCTCGTAGACGGAGGTGCCGAAGTTTCCATCCTCCCCCTGCATATCTTTGAAAAGTCCTGCCAGCCGGGTGATTTCTTCTTGAGAGCCTCCCAAAGCATCAAGAACTATGATGTTTTTGGCAATTACAGTAGACGGACTGTTTTCATCCAAGTTTTTTGCCTCTTCCCGGATAAGCATTTCCCAGGTGACGCTCCATTTGCTACTGTCCAGATCCTCCCCGCTTTTGACCAGCGCTTCTGCCTCAAGAAGATCTATACTTTTTCTGTTCTGAGAAAATTCATCATATAAGAAATCCAATGCGGCAAGAATTTTTTCGTCTATCATTTCATCCCCTTCTCCACTGTTAAATGAAGAATCTTGAAATGCAATCAAAGCATTTAATGGAACAATTGTCCCGCCCACATTGGCTAAAGGACCAAAACTACCGTCTCCATTTTGTGCTTCGTCACTCAAAAGATACGTGATGGGATTGTAACCGTAAACGGCATCTGTTATCGTCCAATCCGCTCCGGTAGGATCGATCCCCAGTTGTAACAATGTCAGCACTGTCTCGCCCGTGGAAACGCCCGCATCCCAGTTGGCTATTTCACCTTTTTCCCCCTGCTGAGTTTTTAAAAATTCTAATCCATCTTCAATCGCTAATCTACAAGGGCTTTCCTCTTCGCCTGCAGCGGGAAATCCGTCCAGCGCTCTCATCGCCCAGTTGGTGGCATCCACATCATTTATATCCATACCATCCCAGGAATAACCCCAAACGCCGCTCTCCAGACGCTCTCTAAGCAACCACTCTTTGGCTTTTTCTACATCCAAATATTCATCATTCAGCAATCCTACTTGGGCTAGTACCATGATCGGCCAAACATGCTCGTAGACGGAGGTGCCGAAGTTTCCATCCTCCCCCTGTATATCTTTGAAAAGTCCCGCCAGCCTGGTGATTTCTTCTTGAGAATCTCCCAAAGCATCAAGAGCTATGATGTTTTTGGCAATTACAGCGGCCGGACTGTTTTCATCCAAGTTTTTTGCCTCTTCCCGGATAAGCATTTCCCAGGTGACGCTCCATTTGCTACTGTCCAAATTCTCCCCGCTTTTTACCAACGCTTCTGCCCCAAGAAGATCTATGCTTTTTCTGTTCTTTGTAAACTCGTCATGGAGAAAATCTACTCCCCCATCGATTTTTTCCTGAATGACGCTATCAAAATCCGCTGCCCAGGCGGCACCGGCAAACATCAGAAGACAAATAAAAATTAACAATCCGCTAAAATAAAATTTTCTAGGCACTGTTTTCTCTCCTTTTCAATTTACTTTTCCAGGTAACAAAAAACCCCATTTCCCTTTTGGAAAATGAGGTCATCCATCATTTAGAACCCACATTATTGACCCACCCCTTTCTCCTGCGGAAAGCAGATGATAACATGCTTAAGGCAGGTTTCCTGACTTGCGGCTCATCGTCATTTCCGCCGCCTTCCTGGATTTCTCCAGTGGCTGTAGGTTGTGGAAATGTACTCCCCGCTTACAGTGGCGCGACCGTCCGGGACTTGCACCCGGTTCCCTATTACCTTCAAAGAAGCACCCTAAGCAGTAAATATGCAATTGTTAAATCAATCTAAAGACTTACCTTCTTGTTATATATATTAATAAAAAATTTAAATATCCCTCAAATGTTTTTTCTACCAGGCACAGCATACCGCGAAAAATGAAAAAAGTCAAGAAAGGAAAAAAGACCACAAGCCCAATGGTCAAAGACCTCTGGGCTTGGGTTCAAGGAGGTTTAATGGAGAAGTGAGTGTGTACTTGTATTATCACCTGTTATCTTAATTTATATACTAGTTCTTTTGAAAACTTTAAAACCCGCAAAATATTTTCAACTTTTCAAGCCTGACCCTAAATGTTTATCTCACCTTTCCACCTTTCCACCTTTCCAC
>JAQVXR010000185.1 GCA_028709045.1 Desulfitobacteriaceae bacterium
TTAATGTAAATTAAAACTTTTTTTCTCACAGGATAGATATGTAAAATAAATATCCCCCAGTGGGTCGTTTACTATAAATTCAATTTGCCACTCAACTGCGGGTTCCAATACTGACCCCGGATTATTCCACACAAGGCGATCACAGGCTTGCCAGAAGTTTAGCCCTTGATACTCATCTTTCTTCATCTCTTGATACACAGCTTGGGCATTTTTTGACGAAGAAGAATCATTAGGATCTCCATCTAACTCATGGAAATAGTACCCGGTGATCTGCGCTTTCCAACTATCTTTACCGTCTACGGTTTGCCCTTTTTCCAGGTTCTTTAGTTCATAGATATAAAAACCATGGAAGCTCATGCCTGGTGCTGTGTACTTGCCATCTTGATATTCAAGATACTCTGAGGATTTATGAGTATAGCTTATGTCTCCGAAGTATTTTGTTACCATCTCAGCCAATTGTTCTTTTGACATGGAACCATTGCTCCATGGATGTGGTGTATTTAATACGACAAAAAGAGTAAGGTCATCCCATATGGGTTTTTTGCTCCAAGTAAAAACAGGCAAACTCCTTAGTTCCATACTATTTGTTCTAAAGTAATCATTGAAAAATCTTTTGGTGTTTTTTAAAATATCCGTTTTCCCATCTCTAATTTGCTCTCTATAAAAATTTCCCTGGTGAGCATATTTCCAATTATTAAAGGTCATTTGCGCTTCCTCGGAAGGGATCAGGTTCCAGTCAACCGGTGCGGCTTTATGATTATCCACTCTGATGCCGCCCCATTTTTTGCCCTGTTTCACAAAAATAATATCTTCGGGCACATTCAACACATCCATAAAGGCCGTATCCCAGACAGTCTCAACCAGAGTTTGGCCCTCCCGGGTCAAATAGCCGAATTTCCCGTTTTTCTTTATTTTGATGAATGGTTCAACTTCCTCATAATAGTTTAACTCTACATATTCAAATTCTGGCTGGATAACGATGTTTCCCTCCTGGTCAATAGCTCCCCACAACCCATTTTTTTTCACACCCACAAGCCCGTTCGCTTTATTGCCATCAGGCATTTCATAATTAGATATTTCATCATACATATGCTCAATAATCATTTGACCCGTTTTATCATAAAGTCCCCATTTACCATCTTTTTTGGCAAATATTAAATTCAACATCAAATTATACTTGGTAAAACCGGAAAGAATGGTCTCCCCCTTGTCATTCAGGAGATCCACATCGCCCTCTTTATTAGTTCTAAGAGCATATTCAATGGTTTTCTCCCCGGCATCACCGAGCCAATATCTTGCGCTGATCTTCTCGTCCTGCGACTTTGTGTCAACGGTAACAACAAAGTTTTTATAATTGACTTCACAGCTAAACGCCTCTGCAAGAAAACGCAGAGGCACCATGATACGATTATTTTTAAGATATGGTTTTACATCAAGAAGTAATGTTTTTCCATTTTTCACTGCTTCGGCATTGTTTAGTTTCAACAGAACCTTGACATCATTATTGGAGAGGGTAACCTCAGAATTGGACCAATTGACCACAATTCCAAGGTTTTCACTGATAACACGTAAAGGTACCATGGTGCGACTATTTTTCATTTCTGGCGCAACATCCGATGCAATAGCAACACCATCCACTTCGATTTGAATGTTAGCTGCATAAGCAGGCAAAGCTGTATATATTAGTATCAACAAAAGGGAAATTCCGAGTAGAAACTTTTTCATTTCTTTCATAACTCCTTTCAAGAACTCAATGGCGGTCCTACTGACTCCTTTTTTGACCAACTATGCCTCTAATGTGTTTCGATAAATCTACCAATTATAGGATACCTGTAATCAAAACCTTTATATGATTTATAAGCTGCATAAACCGCAGAAACAATAACTATAAAATACATAATTAAAAATCCCAGCTGCAATGAATTAAATGACTTGCCTTCATAATGCGAAACAAGACCAAACATTCCCATTACATAGTAAATACATAAAATTGCAGTCACTATTAATTGAAGTCCTATTGCCTGTCTAACTCCTCTTATAAAAAACTGTGATTTTTCATTATTAAGAAAAAAAATTGCTACAGCTAAAAATAAGCCGGGAATTTTAATTAGAATACACAAATGCGCAATGCTGACAAGTATTTTATCTCTTTTTTCTAAACCAGTCATTAAATCGCCTTCTCCCCTTAATTACCCTTTTAATGCTACTCAATTTTGAAGGAAATCTTCATTGTACCTTTTGTGCCTTCTTCTGATTCAGCAGTAAAGGCACATTGGTAGCTACCTTTGTCTAAACTTGTTAATAAAATAGTATTTAAATATTCCTCTCCGTTGTTTAGAACAATCATCCGGAAAGACATCATAACTGTGCCGCCATCGTTCCTTTACCACTTCATCTGCCACAGCACTTCTTATATTTCTTCCCGCTGCCGCAAGGGCAGGGATCGTTTCGACCGACCTTAGTGTGGGTTTGCAAATCAATTACTTTCGAATTTTGCTGACTAACCTTAAAAGGTTCAGACGGCAAAGGCTTCAAGTATTTTCTTTCTTCCTGAAACAACTCATTGGGAGTGTGTCCCTTTAACACCCACTGGCGGGTATTATTATATAATTCCATTAATTTTGCTGTTAACTGCTGCACAAATTCAAACGACGGAAACTCCATCCAGCTCTGCAGGTATTGAATAATCAGAGTAGGTTTTGAATCGGCATTGATCATATTGGTTATCTGCAATGCAATTTCGTTTGTTTCCTGATCTGAAAGCCTGTAATGATTTAAAAGGAAACTGATAAATCTGTTCATCTCCGGTGTTTTGTCAATATAATTCGGACTACTGGCTTTTAACAGCAGCTTTTTTGTAAAAGGATAATATTCAACATCCGGTCTCATTCTGTGTTCTTCAATAATTTTCTTTACATCAAAAACTCTGGCATCCTGATATCCATATGACGTGTAACGGACCTGTTCATAGAAACAACAGGCAAAGGACATTACATTCATAAATTCCAGAATGTCAACATCCTGTCCTGTAAGTTCGCTTATCTTCTTCTTAACGTTCCAAGCACTCATGACACCATAGTGATAAAGCAATCCATGGGTTAAGCGTATCCACTCTGTATTCCGCTGTACAATATTTTCCAACTCACTACTATCTATCATGGAAAAAATGTCTATAAGTTCATTTGGCATAAACAATATCTTTTGACCGTCATATAATCCGGGAAAAATGACACTGAATCCCATGAATGCTTCTGCATTCGAAACAGAAATACCCATATCGGATATAACTCCCGAATTCTTAATAGTTATTTTGATAAAGTCATACCTGCTTTGATCCAATGTATATATGATTTTCTTAAACTTCAAGGGAATCAGCCTAGCAAGCTCTGCCGCAAGCTCTGCTTTTTTGAGAGTGCTTAAATTTTTGAAATCATAATTTTTACGGATTATATCCATTTCAGCTTTTGTTAGCCTGCTAATGGCATCATAAAGGCTACATGGAACATCAACCTTCTTCCAAAGCCGCTTCTCTCTGTTTTCCTGCAGCTGTTTGCTAAAAGCTTTTGCATTTTCCAGTGCTCTTATTAGAGCCGCTTCAGTTTTCCTATCAATTTTTTCATCCATCAAGATCCCCTCTTTCAAAATGCAGTTCTTCATCATTTTTATCATCGAAATACATACCTTCCTGTTGGAAAGGAAGCAAGAGAACCAGCCCTACTGCTATCCCAAAAGCCTAAAACCCCAAATTGCGAAGTTCTTTATTTGTGGGAATAATAACCCTCCCGATATAGGCTTACCTTTTCCTATTTCCGCATAATTCGGGCACTTCCTGCCTTAAGATTTCTAAATCTGTTAATAACAGCTAATTGCGCCGATTATTATCTGTTTTCAGCTTGTTAGAAAATTCTATTATCGTTTCACGTTCGTCAGGTTGTTTCAATTCCTTAATTCAAATTCTTTGCTTTCATATATTTCTCTATTGATTCCCTCAAGGACAAAATGCAAGGTATCTTTCTGATGAAAACCCGGCAGAGAGAAACATCTATGTAACAGTAACCCGTGTAAGCCACGGGGAATCGTTTCCTCTTTATTGTTTGTAACAAAAATGGTTGTTGGGCCGTCCGCTCCCCCGATGATCCCAATGGATGAGGCTGCGGCAGGGCTGAATTTGTCTTCCGGCGGTTCTGTATATTGGAAACTGCTGTTAAATGTTAACTTATCCCCCGCAGGCAAAGCAGGCTCGATTTCATACATTAACTGCCCAACATAAATACGCCTCTTTCCGTCTGCACCTAATGGCACTTCCACAAGCTCTGCATTTTGAAAGTACAATGTATGTGTGGTGCCGGTTCCGGGATGTTTGAAACAAATCACTTTTTCCTTTTCTCGGGGCGATATCTCAAAATGGATATCCAATGGGAAAAGCCACTGGACCGGAAAGGTAGAGAGCTTTAGGCTTTTCACTCTCTCAAGCCGGAAGAAACGGCGCAATTTTTCCATTTTGGAGTCTGTTTCCGGGTACGGCACACAAAAACGGGCGCAGGCAAAGCAAGCTGTCTCCTTGAGGAGGGCAGAATAAACCTTTCGCACAAGTTTTAGCTCATCATCCTGCCGAACCCAGGGTATGCTGATCCCACTACTGGAGGAATAACCATTTTCTACACGTTTCCCGTTTATCCATATTTCTTTGAAGTGCACATCCTGATAGGGATGTTCCTGCTCTGCGCAGCGCCGCTCTAATGGGGTCAGTTTTTCCTCGATGGATCCATATTTTTCAAAAAACGCACGTAGCCTCGCTTCGTCTAAAGAAGTGATAAC
>JAQVXR010000186.1 GCA_028709045.1 Desulfitobacteriaceae bacterium
AAGGCGGCGAGATCCAGCTTACCGATGCCTTAAAAGAGCTGGCGCAAAAAGAAGCGATGTATGCCTATAATTTTCAAGGCAGACGATACGATGTGGGCAACAAGCAGGGCTTTTTAGAGGCAACGGTAGAAGCAGCCTTAAGAAGAGAAGATTTAAGAGAACAGTTTCTCGACTATCTGATGAAAGTTGTGGCTAAGGAAACAGGCGTAAAGATGAGTTTATGATAGGAGGCACCTGATGAATATTTTAGTTACCGGCGGTGCCGGTTATATTGGCTCACATACCTGTGTTGCCCTGCAGAATGCGGGACACTCTGTGATTGTGGCCGATAATCTCTCTAACAGCAAAATGGATACTTTGGTGCGGGTGCGAAAAATCACCGGAAAGGAAATCACTTTTTATCGGATAGATGTTACTCATGAAAAAGATGTCGATGCCGTATTTGCCAATCATTCCATTGACGGCGTCGTACATTTTGCCGGGTTGAAGGCGGTGGGCGAGTCGGTGGAAAAACCTTTGAATTATTACTACAATAACACCGTTAGCACCATGGTGCTTGCGAAAATTTGTCTAAAATACGGGGTGCGCCGCTTTGTTTTCAGCTCTTCAGCCACTGTTTATGGCGAAAACAAAGTGCCCTTTGTCGAAACGATGCCTCTTTTACCCACCACCAATCCTTATGGGGAAACCAAAGTGATCAGTGAGCATATTCTTACCGATGTTGCCCAGGCAAATCCCGACTGGTCGGTGGCGCTTCTTCGGTACTTTAATCCGGTGGGAGCTCATGAAAGCGGGTTGATCGGGGAGGCGCCTACAGGGATCCCTAATAACTTGATGCCCTATATTACTCAAGTGGCTAAAGGAAAGCTTGAGAAGCTTCGGGTTTTTGGCAATGACTATCCAACGCCTGACGGGACCGGGGTGCGGGACTATATCCATGTCATGGATTTAGCGGAAGGCCATGTGGCTGCACTGGATAAACTGAGCCAAGGTGTTCATATTTACAATCTGGGTACCGGTCAGGGCACCAGTGTACTTCAGTTGGTGCAGTCATTTGAAGAGGCCAATGGCTTGAAACTGCCCTATGAAATCGTGCCCCGACGGCCAGGAGATATTGCCGAGTGCTATGCTGATGCCGGAAAAGCCGAACGGGATTTAGGCTGGAAAGCCCAGCGGAATTTAATCGATATGTGCCGGGATGCTTGGCGCTTTGAAAAGAACTATCTAGAACAATAAGTTGAAGTTGGTGCCCAGGCACCTTGTTTTTCCCTTTGTTTTTTTGAACAATTTTGCATTTCATGGAGGATTTTACCGACCGGAGGAAGAATATGCTACTCCGGTCGGCTTTTTTCTTTATGTCTAATTCGAGGTGCATTATGTTCCAGTATTTGAGAATTTTATTTCTTGTAATCATTGATATTGTTCTGGTTAATTTTGCGTTATTCTCTTCCTTGATTATTCGGTTTGAGGGTGAAATTCCCAGCGAGTATTACCAGGGGTTTTTTGACTGCTATATCCCGTTTACCGCAGTACTTATTGTCTCCTTTTTTCTCTTTGGTCTTTACAGGCGGACATTAAAGTATGCCAGTATCGGAGAATTATTAGTTGTTGTCGGCGCGGTTTCTTGTGCGGTTTTTGTCAATACCGTTGGTTCATATTTTATCAACGGTCAGGATTTCCCGTTGCCTCGGTCGATATTTATTCTCCATTGGCTTCTCACCATTGCTTTGGTGGGGGCATCCCGCTTAGTCTGGCGTTTGATGCGGGACTATGGAATAAAGATGAATCGCTCCGGCGGTTTGGAGGCAAAACGGGTTTTGGTGGTTGGCGCAGGGGATGCCGGAGTACTGGTGATCAAGGAATTAAAAGCTCACTACAATGGGAGCATCAACATTGTCGGTTTTATTGACGATGATCTCAACAAGCAGAAGATGATCGTTCAGGGCATTGCCGTTTTAGGTGTGCGCAATGATATTCCCGAGCTTGTCAATAAACATGAAGTTGAGGAAATAATTATTGCCATGCCTTCTGCCGGGGGCAGGGTGATTAGGGAGACCGTTAGTCTTTGCCGGGATACCAAGGCGAAAGTAAAGATCCTTCCCGGTGTATACGACATTATCGATGGAAAAGTTCAGGTTTCCAAGATTCGTGATGTTCAGGTGGAAGACTTGTTAGGGCGTGAACCGGTGAAAGTTGATTTGGACAAAATTACCGGCTACATCAAAGGAAAGGTTGTTTTGATTACCGGCGGGGGAGGCTCCATCGGGTCGGAACTGTGCCGTCAGGTGGCCGATTATGCCCCCCAGAAGCTCCTTATTATGGATAGTTGCGAAAACAATGTCTATGATATTGATATGGAGCTAAGGGAATCTTTCCCGGCACTAAAGGTCGTTCCCTTGGTCAAAGATGTTCGGGACAGAAAGGCGGTTACATCTGTTTTCAGAACTTATCGGCCGGTGGTTATTTTCCATGCCGCAGCCCACAAGCATGTTCCCCTCATGGAATACAATCCGGAGGATGCCATCAAGAATAATGTTATGGGTACATATAATGTGGCTCAGGCAGCGGACATGTTTCGGGCAAAGAAATTTGTCCTTATCTCTACCGACAAAGCTGTTAATCCGACCAGCTTTATGGGCGCGTCCAAAAGGCTGGCGGAAATGGTGGTTCAGCATCTGGACAAAATCAGCTCTACCAGTTATGTGGCGGTGCGTTTTGGTAATGTTCTGGGGAGTCGGGGCAGTGTCATTCCCCTCTTTAAAAAGCAGATTGCCCGGGGTGGGCCGGTCACAGTCACCCATCCTGATATGGTCCGTTATTTTATGACGATTCCGGAAGCGGTGCAGTTGGTGATTCAGGCAGGAGCTATGGCCAAAGGCGGGGAAATATTCGTCCTTGATATGGGGGAGCCGGTTCAGATTATGGAGCTGGCGGAAAACATTATTCGTCTATCCGGCTATGAACCTTACCAGGATATTAATATTAAGATCACCGGTATCCGGCCGGGAGAAAAGCTTTACGAAGAACTTTTGACTGCCGAAGAAGGGGTGACGGCAACTACCCATAGACGGATTTTTGTCGCTAAACCTAATGGGATCAAGGCAGAGTTGATCGAAGAGAAAATCATCGGGCGGATCATTACCGATTCACTGCCGCAAAATGAACATGACGCCAAGCTGATGATTCAAGAATTTTTGCCGGAATTTAAACAGATTGAGCAGCAGTCATTAACTTACGTGCTTGAATCATTTCATTAACTTATCTGATTAACATATATTGACAAATATGCAACATATGAGGTAATATTAAAGCATGTGCCGAACGCGCGTTCGGAAACATGCTTTTTATTATTTTTATTATTTGTTAAAAAGAAAATTTTTTTAATAATAATTTTTTATTTCCAATTTTTGAAAGACATAAGTATAATAATATAAATAACATTATAAAAAGATTTAAAAGGTTTATTAGTTTTTTTTATTATGTTGCAAGGAGAGGTTGGGATGAAAAGACTTGTTAAAAAAATTATTAGAAATGAAGATGGACAAGCATTAGTGCTATTTGCTCTATTATTAGTTGTGTTGATGGGTTTTACCGCTTTGGTCATTGATGTAGGAAAGCTCCGCTTAACAAAAACGCACATGCAGAATGCCGCTGATGCTGCGGCACTAGCAGGTGCCCAGGATTTACCAAATGAAAGTAAAGCTAAAAGCACTGCCAAGAACTATGCTGAATTAAATGGGGTAGAAAAATCGAAGACAACAGTAACGACTTCATATAAAGGCGATTCAAAAAAGATTGAAGTAGTATGTACTAAGAATGTGCAATATTCATTTGGCAGAGTTTTGGGTTTTACAAGTACAGATGTATCTGCTCGTGCGGTTGCTAATAAAGTTGCAAATCTTCCAAGTGCGTTCACCGATTATGCTATTTTCTCCGAAAGTCCGACTACGCCATTGTATGTTGGCAAAGCTGGCCAAAGTAAATGTATCGGCACTATTCGCACAAATAATACACTACACTTAGGTAAACATCTGGATGTAACTAGAGTAGAGGCTTGTTCTGGTATAACTCAAGAAGGGTCAAATACGATAGGCAGTTTTGATGATCATGCACCTCATATTACGATGCCGGAAGATTTCAAAACTGCATTATTGGCTCAGGTCACATCAGCACCCAAAAAATATACAGGCAATCGGACTTTCGGTGGTAATGGTCTAGATCTAAGTGAATCAGTCTATGTTGAAGGTGACGTTACGATCACAGGCAATAAAATAACCGGAAAAGGATTTATTTATGCCACTGGTAATATTACAATCAGTGGTAATAAAACCCAAATTGGTTCAGAAGATGAGCCACTCTTTATCTACTCGGAAAAAAATATTACTATAAGCGGCAATAAAGATACTATGTATTGTGTTATCTATGCTCCAAATGGGATAATTGATGTTCAGAAAAATAATTGGAATTTATATGGAAGACTTATTGGAAAGTCATTTGAAGATTCTTGTTTGAAAAATAACTTTAATATTATATCCGGCAGTGATGATTTTGCCGGAGTTCCTATAGGAGACGAAACTGTAAAACTTATTGAATAATCTATTGTCAGTTGCGAGTCATAAGTTAACAACCGATGTCAGGCACCGTTTGTTAACTTATTGATAATTTTTTATTGAGGATTAAGGAAGGAAAACGGCTTCTAGAAAGAGAAATATAATCCGCATTGTTAAAATTGGAACATGCGGATTTTTTTATACAATCAGAAAGTATAAGGTAGGTAGATTAAGAAAATGGCTAAAGTGAAACA
>JAQVXR010000025.1 GCA_028709045.1 Desulfitobacteriaceae bacterium
TTCCATGCTTTGCCCGGGTTTAAGTACTACACATTTGCTCTCTGTCTCTTTTTCCACCTGCTGTTTAAATAACTCCGGATCCTGCTCAATTAACGGCCAAGTATTATAGTGGATTGGAATTACTGTTCCTGCTTTCAACCACTCGGCAGCAATTACCGCATCATCAGGTCCCATTGTATAGTTGTCACCAATGGGCAGAAAAGCAATATCGATCTTATTAAACCGTCCAATAATTTCTCTCATATCACTAAACAAACCGGTATCACCGGAGTGATAGAGGCATTTGCCATCCAGCCAGATAAGGAATCCGCAAGGGCTGCCGGTAAATGCAATCCCTTCCTCATTAACAAAAGCCGACCCGTGCCAGGCAGGTGTAAGTTTAACTCTAACACCGTCAAATTGATGAGATCCGCCGATATGCATGTCGTGTGCATCAACACCTTGGTTCCCGCAAAATTTAGCTAATTCAAAAGGAGCGATCACTTTTGCCTTTGTCCTTTTGGCAATAGCGATCGTATCCCCCAGGTGGTCACCATGGCCATGAGACACTAGGATATAATCTGCTGTCATGTCCTCTGCCTTTTTTGTGGCAGTCGGGTTTCCCGTTAAAAAGGGATCAATAATTATTTTTTTACTTCCTTCAATAACTACACAAGCCTGTCCTTCAAAGCTGATTTTCAATACTTTCACCTCCCACATTATTATTAAATTATACCATTGGTTGGCTATAAATACCAGAATAGGAAACGAATTAGCTTAGCTAAATACATCTGTCAATTGGCATAACTCGACCCTTCTTTCTATCTCATCAACGTCAACAGAATATAGCCCCTGCTCCTTCATATGTTGGAAATACTCTGCCCCGGAGAAAGTATATTTCCGTTTTGGATCTTTTTCTTCTTCCATAGCAGCAGTAACTTGAGAAATAATATTACCGCAGGCCAAGCTATTGGGTAATTGAAGCAGTTCCCGCCCGTCTAAAAGTCGAACAGAGTTCTGGCCTGCCAGCATCCCGGTGACAATTGCCTCGGTGTGACCAACATAGGGACCTGCTTTTTCCCCGGCGCAAAACAAATTCTCCACTCCCTTTGTTTTCATGTTTAGATCTGCCGGCGACATTACCAAAAATCTAATAGAGTTACCAACCCCTCCGCTATAGGGATCAACAAAACACGCATTTTCAAAACCGGGAATCTGCCTGAGTAATTCCAACTGAAAAAACGGCGCCATTAATTTAGCATGTCCGGTATCAAGGAGCACAAGGTTTTTACTATACTCCTCCAAGGCATACTGCCGGCAGGCTTTTGCTTTAAGCATTTCTTCTCCTTTTGCCAGGTGATTTGGGATAGGCACTACCACTACACCTTTTTCCTCCAGTTCCTTCAATATTTTTTTACTTAAGGATTCCTTGTGAATCTTGCAAGAACCGCTCATTGCCCCTGCCGTTCCGTCATCCTTGCGGCCAACTTTCTCTTTCACCCCCATCTTAGTCGCAAGACTGATGCGAGGCCCAAAGGTGGGACAGCGATAAATACACATGACACACCCGTTCCCAAATCGGGTACAATTTCCCGGCGGACCAGCAGTTCCGGTAGTTTCGATAAAAACATCTCCGGTAATTTCCCGGCCGTTTTCTGTGATAACTGACTTTACGGAAGCTTGTCCTTCTCGTTTTATATCTACTACTCGAGTCTTGTCCTGAACCTGAATACCAAGAGATTCAAGAAAGTAGCGCACAGTTGGTTCAATTTTGGTCACATCATAAAGAGAGGCATGCTTATGCCCGGGAAAATCAATATTATGGTGACGGGAGACAATGCCTGCCAGGCGAAAAAGATCACTGCCTCCCATAGCTGTCATCTCCTCTTGAGCAGTAAAACGACCGTTGTTTTGCATGATTCCTCCCACCAGGCCAGTGCCCAGGAGCATGTCACATCTTTCTACAAGGATCACTTCACCTGCTCCGGCCTTTTTTGCGGCAACTGCAGCGGCACAACCCGCCCAACCTCCTCCAACGATCACTACCCGTATCAATTGAACCCACTCCTATTAAGATAATGCCAAATTTTGAGAAACCATTAATAGCATATCCTCCCCTTACTTCATTATACGCAAAAAGCGGTTACGGTGTACGTAACCGCTTAATACAGCGACAGCCTAACAGACTAAAGCCAGAAGCGCAAGAAATAGTAAAAACAAAATAAAAATAATCCAAAAATGTGGGAATATCATAGCATAAAGAAACAAAGCAACAGTAGCAAGGAATACTAAAAAACACGCTAAGCTATCCAACTCACAGAAGAATTTCGATATCTTGCTGCACCCAAATAAATTGGAAAACTTATTTTTAATAAAACTCTTTAATGAAGACACGGCGCTCCCCTCCATCCACTTTATCTTATTTTAGGAGAGGCGGGTTGGTGCCTGTCAGTTGATCATAATCAGCTTTCCGATACTGAAGAAGTAAACATATTTTTCACTCACCGGACATTTCCAGGCATTACTTAACGCCCGGGCATATAGGTCCAGTTGGGAGTGATATTTTTCAGTTAAGTCTTTAATGTTAAAATCATTTACTTGACCTGTCTTATAATCTACAATGACCCAACCGGCATTATCCTGAAAAACCAAATCAATTACCCCTTGAATGAGGACAACTTCTTCTTCGATTTCCCCGGCAAGATCCGGATAGATTTCTTTAGCAGGCAAGGCTAGGGTAAAGGGTAATTCCTTTATTATTTGGTTGGCATTTCTAATTCTTATCCCAAAGGGAGTAGTGAAAAAATAGGCAATGGATGAAACATCAACAGCATCTGCCTGCCGGGAGGTAATTATCTCTTCCAGCACCATGGCCTCCACTTGATCCTTAATAGCTGACAGAGTATCCACCCGACTAAAATCTAAGTGCTGCATCACCAAGTGAAGCGCAGTTCCTTTTTCCGCTGCACTCAAATCTCTTTCTTTTAATAAAAATGAAGGCATTTTCTGTTCCGGTGCAAGCTGTCTGCTTTCTTCTTCCAGACTTTTGGGAGCAAATTCTTTGCGGATTCCGGTTACAGAGGTTTTTGCCGCACAGAGAGTAACCCTTTTCCATGGATACTGCCAATTTAATCGCTTCGCTATCTCTTCCGTCCACTCACCACCAGCATCCACCGGTTGTCCCTCTTTCACCTTCTCCCAGTTTTTCATCGGAGTAAGATCCGACTCCTCTCCTTTTCCTTCAGATTCCTGCAGGGAAGAAACTTTTATCAGCCACCCGCATGGGTAGTTCCTCACTTCTTCCCATCCGGCTTCTGCTTCTAACCCAATTCTCTCCCTCAGAAGTTCTCCTCCATTATGCCGGATAATTGCTCGGCCTAGCCAATCAAGCCAAGACCGGTCCTGGGCTAGTAAAGAATCAGGCAAATACCACCCGGTACAGGTTATCGCCTCCGCCCATTTTCCTAAAGATTTCTCCAGGTTTTGACTGGATCCCACTAAGATCAATTTCTCTTTGGCCCGGGTCAATGCTACATAAAAAATTCTCATCTCCTCAGCCAATGCTTCCATTTCTAACTTAGACCGAATGGCCAGCTTGGATAAGGTAGGATAAACAACCCTGGTATTCATATCCACAATATTCAGACCCAAACCCAATTCCTTATGCATCAATACGCTCCCGTTCAGATCCTGCATATTGAAGCGTTTGCCCAACCCGGCCACAAAAACTACGGGAAACTCCAACCCCTTGCTCTTGTGGACACTCATGATGCGCACCACATCTTCATTTTCTCCCAGTGCTCGAGCAGTACCCAAATCGCTTCCCCCGCTCTGCAGACGGTCGATAAAACGAAGAAAACGAAACAGTCCCCTGTAAGAACCTGCTTCATACTGGCGAGCCCTGTCATATAATGCACGTAAGTTAGCCTGACGCTGACTTCCTCCCGGCATCGTCCCAACAAAGTGATAATAGCCGGTATCGCCATATATATCCCAAATCAAATCCGCCAAACTTCCCCGCCGGGCTTTTGTCCGCCAGCCGTCTAATTTATTAAGAAAAATATTTACCCTTTCTGCCAAGGGATGGTCTAAGGAGGTAAAGGCTTTTAAGGAAGTAAACACGTCCTTAGCCTGTACACTGAGACGGATAATTGCTAAATCATCTAAGGTAAAAGAAAAAAGAGGTGACCGAAGGACTCCGGCGAGAAAAATATCCTGCCGCGGATTATCGATAATTTTTAAAAGGGAGATCATCGTATCAACTTCAACCGCATCAAAGTAACCTGTCCCAATATCAGCATATACAGGGATTCCGGCAAACTGCAGTTCCTCCATAAATATATCTGCCCAGCCTCTGGTAGCTCGCAATAAAATAACAATATCGCGAAAGGCAGCCCGTCGATAATTTGACCCGTCAAGAATCATTAATGGCCGCTCACCTGTCACCAGCTCTTTGATCCTTGTGGCTATCACCCGCGCTTCCGCCTGAATATTGGTTGGTTTCTCCTCTTCTTCTCTCGGTTCTTCATTTGCCGGGTAATCCTCCGTCGATTCCGGTTCCCCGTTGTCTAACTCCTTTATATTCTGATTCCCGCTTCTGTCAATCAGATGAAGTTCCACCGCCTCTTCTTCCTGTTCCGGCTTATTTGGAAAAACTCTTCCCGCCACCAACTCTGCTTGCTGATCATAACCAATTTCCCCCAAAACAGGAGTCATAATCTGCTTAAAAATAAAGTTCACTGCCTCAAGAATTTCCTTTCTGCTCCGAAAGTTTCGTGACAGGGTAATCTTTTGGTTTTTCTCTCCTTTTTCTTTTGAGAACTCCCTAAACTTTTTTAAAAACAGCCCCGGTTCCGCTAAGCGGAAACGATATATGCTCTGCTTTACATCCCCTACCATGAAACGGCTGGTTCCCCCTGATATCAATTCCAGTATCCTTTCCTGGACACTATTGATATCTTGGTATTCGTCTACCAGCACTTCCCGGTACTGTTCTTTTAATTCCGCTGCGATTTCGGAATTAGATGCGTCTAAAATTTCTAAAGCATAGTGTTCCAGATCGGAGAAATCCACTAATGACTTCTCCAATTTGGCTTTTTGAAATTCCTGATCAAACTGGATGACCAAGCGAGAAAGTTCCTCAATCTCGGTAGCAGCTTCTTGAATATCCTTTAAATGATCCTCAGGGAACCTGGAAAAATAACTCTTCTGCAGCTTGGACACATCCTTTTTCACCCGGTTGCGTCGCTCCTGTACTGCCACCTTGAGGTTTTCATCCACATCCTTAGAGCACCGGGGAAGTCGCTCCCACTTCACATCCTGAAAAGTCTGATGCAATGAGTTCCAGTTTATTAAAGAAGCATCCAAGAGATTTTTAACGACATTGAGGTCATTTTCTAAAACAGCTAAATATCTTTCCGGCCCTCCTGGCTGTCTCGCCCATTCCTGCGCTCTTTCCAGTTCCAACAAACTTTGCTCTAACGAGAGTTTAATATGTTCCATAAGAAAACGGCACCAGGAAAAACTGTCAATTCTTAAAACACCGGAACAGCCTTGGCCGGCATTTTCCAGCCACTTCCTCGGGTATGGTTGGCTTCGGGCATACCGATAAAGCTCCAGAACAATTTTTCCCAAACGGTCGTCGCTGCGCTCTCCGCCCAGCTTTTCCACAAGTGTCAGAAATCCAATACAGCCGCTTTCATAATTATCCTCCAGTACCTTATCCAAAACATCGGATTTAAGTAGATTCATTTCCGCTTCATCGGCTACCCGAAAGTTGGGGTCTAAATTCAAACGGTGAAATTGCTGTCTGAGTATTTCCAGGCAAAATGAATGAATGGTAGTAATGTTTGCCTTGTTAAGGAGGCTAAATTGGCGCTGAAGCCGCCGGCAGTCAGGCCGTTCACTTATTTTTTGCTCAATCTTTTCTCCAACACGCTGGCGCATTTCCGCCGCTGCCGCATTGGTAAAAGTAACTACCAGCAACCTGTCGATATCTACAAGATCCTTCTCATCGGTAATATAGCCAAGAATTCTTTCTACCAGGACAGCCGTTTTCCCGGAACCGGCCGCTGCAGCTACCAGCAGGTTATCCGCCCGTTCGGTAAAGCCCCTTTCCTGCTCCTTTGTCCAAAGGGTCTTACTCATCTTTATCCTCCCCAACCCTTGATTTTAATTCTGCCCAAAGATCATCCGGCTTGACAAGCGGCCGGAATTTATTATCCGCCATGAGCGGATCAAAATGACAGACAGGTTTAAAGTCACAATACCGGCAGGCGGAAAAATTGCCTTTTTTATATGGACTGATTGCCGTAAACCCATCAAGAATCTGACAGGATGCTTGGCGTAAATGTTTTAAGAAATGTTCTTTCAACAAGTTAAACTGGGTAAAGCTTACGCCTCCATATCTTTGGTCGACAGTACCATCTGCCCGCAGGGCAACGGGAACTAGCGGAGAAAATCGCCGTGCCTCCCGGTCCATTAGATTTACGATCTGCGGGTCGGCAATTACCACTCCCTTCATCTTCAGGGACTTCAATACCTCTTCTTTTGCCTTTTCTTCCTCTAAAGGTGCGTCAGCAGAAATGAATGGATTATGCACACCGAAATATAGCATTCCGGCAGGAAGTGCATCCTCACCCACCAGCAACGCAGAGTTAGAGAGAGATACCAAGAGATAGACCATTAACTGCATTTTTAAACCATAAAAAAGATCGGTCAAATCCCACGACGACTTCCCGGACTTATAATCAATCACCCGAAGATAATAATTGCTGCCGTCTGAGGCTGCGTCGATCCGGTCTACCCGTCCGACAAGTTCCATTTCCCGCCCGTCTCCTAAATCAAACTTCAATGAGGATAAAGGACCATCCGGACCAAAGTTTATCTCCCAGCGCACCGGTCGAAATTCTCCTCTCTTCCCATGTTCAGCCAATACTGCCAGCGTAGTTGTAATAGTCCCGGAAAGCTTCCGAATCAAATAACGGTAGCGGGCAGTGGAGAGCAAAATTTCATTTTGCAGTTTTGGCGCAAGTTCCAAAACAGTTTCTTTGGCCAATCGGGAACAGTCTTCGTTAGTTAAATTAGCCCAGTTAATGCCTTGAGCAGCCAAATCATCCGTTATTTTTTGCAAAGCGGCATGAAACAGCTGTCCCAAATCCGGCGCCCCCAGCCGGTATTCATCCCGCTCTTTTAGTCTTAGCCCATAAGAAACAAAATGAGCAAAAGGACAAGCGCTGAACTTTTCCAAACGGGAAACGCTGGTTCTTAATTTTTTTCCAAAAAGCTGTCCTGCCACCTGTCTGTCTGCAAATTTTTCCTGATTGGAATAAAACAAGCCTTTGGTTAATTGCTGCAACTTAGGATAAAGGTTAGGTTCTTTAGCAGCATAGTTATAAACATCCCACCATAATTCGTTTATTTCTTTTCCGCTCTTGGCATTTCTCAACTGCAAGCCTAAAAAAGACAAACCGTGATCAATATCCGATACAAACTCCAAGTCCCGGCAGGATTTTCCCGAGGGTTCCATCGGGCAGACCATTTCCTCAATACCTGGAATGTTTTCTTTCAGGCGCCGAATTAGATAAGAGGGTTTTAGGGATCTACCTTCCTCATCTGCCAGGGCAAAACTCACCCACATGCGCTTACCGGCTCGGGTGAGAGCAATATAGGACAAAAACTTTTCATCCATAAGACGTTTCCGACTGCCGGGAGCCATTTCATGATGCTGGGCAAGCATCTCCCGATCATGGCTGCTAAAGACTCCCTCATCCTGCACCCGGGCCGGAAGCACTCCGTCATTTACTCCCAACACAAAACATGCCTTGACATTTGGGTTTCTGCTTCGGTCCAGACCCGCAACAAAAACCTGGTCTAAGCTGGGGGGGATTAAGCCAAGCCTGATAGCATTGATCCCCGCATCCAACACCTTGGCATAATTAACAAGAGACATTTTTTGTTCGCCCATTGCTTCGACGATCTGGTCCAGGAGATCCATTACCGCATCCCAAACCTGAGCATATTCCAAAGCAATGTCCAACTGGCCGAGATTCTCCGCCCGTTCTCTCCAATCTTCCAATTGGCCAAAAACATCTAAATCAGTAAGCAAATCAAAGATATCGGTAGAAAGTTCTTTAACCGTTTCCGCCTGATTTATTTTCCGATAAAACTTTGCAAGATGCCCACAGGCTTTTTCCTTAATCTGATTGACCCGAGCTAACTCCTCTTCTTCCCAGGGTAAAGGACCTGAATCTTCTCCCATGGTGAACCGCCTCCGGTAAGTCCACGGTTTTTTATCATACCAGCGGGAACCTCTGATTCCATGGGCTAAAACATAGTTCTCCAGATAATCAATTTCTTCCCGGGTGACAGGAATCAAGTCTGTTTTTAAATAACGGAAAACCGGATCATAGACCCAGTTATCCGACACCACTTCCAGAGCGGAACGAATTAATTCGATCAACGGGTGATGCAGGACACTTCTTTTCACATCTACAAAACATGGAATACCATAATCACGAAAAACTACGGAAATAAGATCGCGATAAAGGCTTAAGTCCCGCACGACAACACTGATATCCCGCCAACGATAACCTTCTTCTCGGCACAATTCCATTATTTCTCGCGCCGCCGCCTCAACCTCTGCTCTTTTGTTAGCCGCCGCCATTAATTTCAGCGCATCCGTATTCCCCGTCCAAGAAACGGTTCGGGAAGAATCAAATTTTTTTTCAATATGGCCAAGAAGTGGAGCTTCCTGAAAACGGGGAAGGGGTTCTCCGTCGAGGATCAAGGGCGGGACAATCTCCACACCTGAATCCTCTGCCAGTGCTTTTATCTTCTGATATGTATCCCATAAAGGGAAAAATAAATCTTCGGTTTCCATATCATTTTCCAAAGCTTTCGGGTCAAGACATAAAGCAACATTGACCTGACGGCAAGTTAGAAACAGCTTTTCCACCACCAACATTTCCTGAGGGGTAAACCCGGCAAAACCGTCCATCCAGACTTCCGCATCGGATACAGTTTGTGACCGGCCAAGACTCTCCGCCAGTTTTGTTAAATAATCCTCCGGGTCAATATATTTATCTCCTAAAAAAAGCTCAAATTCTTCATGAATGATTCCCAAATCATGCAGCTTCTTAACCAGCAAGCCCTCTCCTTCACCTCTTATTAATTCAACTGCTGTTTCTTCTAACTGCCGGGATGTGATCCGATATTTTTTTAATTCACATAGTGCCTGGGAAAGGCAGTCCATAAATCCCGGCTGTTCAATTGATTTTTGAAAGGCCTGTAATCTTTCTTTGTTTTCGTCCAAAATCTTTCGGAGGACCATTTGTTTTCCCAGTTCTCCTATGTGCTGCCGGGCGCCTCCGCCCACTTCCTGCAGCACTCTCCAGGCTAGGCGCCGAAAACTAAGCACCTGAGCACGGATCGATCCCATTAGTCCCGGGCTTTCTGCCAAAAATTTTTCTGTGAGAAAAGTAGCTTGCTCCGGTACAATAAAAAGGATTGGCTTTCCTTGGGGGTCTTGGAGCAGGCGCTGCCTAATTTCCTCATGACATTTATGTGTCTTTCCACTTCCCGCCCGTCCTAAGATAAATCGAAGAGACATCCTTTTTCCACCACCCAAAATTCATGTTTTTCTCCAGTTCCCGGTAAAGGGAACACTGTTTAAGGATTAAAACGGTTATCCCTGATTACTTCTCCAAAAATAAAGGCACTTCCTGTTTGAAGAGCCTTTAATAAAATCAATTTTCTCTTTTTTACCCTTACGCTATATCAATCCATTAAACTAGGCAGATAAAGGGAAATATCTTGGAATATTACTAACAACGCCAGCACAGCAATTAACAATACAATAAAAGGAATTACCCCCCGCACTACCCTTTCTAAAGGTTCCTTAGCAATACCGCTTACCACAAAAAGGTTTAAACCTACCGGAGGGGTAATCATCGCCAGCTCCATATTTACCGTCATGACAATGGCAAAATGAACCGGATCAATACCCATATATTTAACAATGGGCAGGAAAATCGGCAGGGTAATAAGTATAATTGATACTGCCTCCAAAAAGGTTCCCATCACAAAAAACATTAAGTTGGTAAGCAAAAAGAAGACCCACTTATTAACATTGGCTTCACTGATCCAATTGGCTACACTCTGCGGAACCTGATGGTTGGTTAAAAACAGAGCAAATAGCATGGCAGAGGCAATAATTAAAAATATCATTGAAGTAATATTAACTGTCTCTCTAAGAATCGGCCGAATATCTTTGAAAGTCAATTCCCGGTAAATAAATGCAGAAACTATAATGGTATAAAAACAGGCAACTACTGCTGCTTCTGTTGGAGTACATATCCCCGTATATATACTGCCCAGAATCAAAAACGGGAGAACTGCCCCCCAAATGGCCTTAACTGTAGCCTGCCACCGCTCCTTCCATGTAGCTTTGGAATCACCGCCATAATTATGCTTTTTGGCATAGACAATAGCTGCAGTAACTAAAATAGTGCCGAGAAGAATCCCTGGCAGTACACCTGCCATAAACAATTTACCGATAGATTCTTCCGCTACCACACCGTATACAATTAAAGGAACGCTGGGGGGAATAAGGATTCCCAATGTTCCGGAAGCTGCCACCAATCCCATCGCATAAGCCTTATCATAACCGGCATTGACCATTCCCGGTATCATGATAGATCCAATAGCGGCAGCAGTGGCAGGAGATGAGCCGGAAATCGCCGCAAAAATCATGCATGCCAAAATAGTGACCACAGAAAGTCCACCGCGCAAATGCCCGACATAAGTTTTCAGCGCTGAAATCAGATATTTAGAAATACCTCCTCTAGACATAAGCACTCCGGCAAAAACAAAACCCGGAATAGCCATTAACGGAGTAGAATCCAATGCCGAGAACATTCTCTGGGGAATCATATACAAGGTAAAGTCTGTCCCCATCAAAACAAGAATGGTGGATATGCCTAAGGCAACACCAATTGGCACGTTCAGCAAAAAAAGAACAATGAACAATCCAAATAAGGCAAGAACCATTAGTATGTAATCCCTCCTTGGCGTTGTTTACCTGTCCAGGTCATATACAGCTGCTCAATAAACCTGATAATTAATAATACGCCTGAAATAGGAAAGATGATGTAGATAAGCCAAAGAGGGACCCCTACGTCCATGGAACGCTGGCCGATCTGCCACTTAGACAGAAGAAGATCCGTTCCATAATAAGCCAAAAAGCAGGAAAAAAATACTCCCACTAAATTAGCAAAGATACTAACAATTTTTTTTACTTGTTTGGGAAAAAATCTATAGAGCAGGTCAACTTTTATGTGATGATCATCCCTTAGTGCTACAGCAGCTCCAATAAAGCTACCCCAAATAATAAAGTACTTTGAAATTTCTTCCACCCAGGTAATCGGGTTATTAAAAACATATCGCATAATGACGCCGTAAAAAATCTGGGCTAAACCGATGACAATCAGCCCACCGGAAATCCAATCCTCTAAAGCAGACCATAATCGATTGACTTTGTTCAACTTCTCCCCTCCTCAAACAGCCTATATAAACCAATTAAGCACGGAACGCGTAATGTACCCGTGCTTAATTTGATAAACACAATTAGCTAATATAAGCTTTTCACTCCATCAATTAAATCCTTGCCGATCACGTCTTCAAATTCCTCCCACACCGGTTCCATCTTATCCTGAAATGCTTTTGTCTCTTCCGGAGTTAATTCATAAACCTGGCACTTTCCGCTGGCTTTAATGATCTCCAAACTTTTATTGTTTAAAGCTTCAGCCTGTTCTCGTTCCCAGGCAGTTACTTCTTTCATGGTTTCATCCATAATCTGGCGGATATCGTCCGGTAACCCATTCCAGAAAGTAGTGTTAGTTAATATTACATAATCAAGCCGCCCATGATTTGATTGAGTAAGATACGGCTGAACTTCATAAAACTTTTGTGTCTCCATGTTATTCCAGGTGTTTTCCTGCCCATCAACTGTCCCCTGCTGAAGGGCGGTATAAGTTTCTCCGAAAGGCACTACTGCTCCGGCAGCGTCAATCGCCTTGAATTGGGCTTCTAAAACTTTACCGGCCATGATCCGGAACTTAAGGCCTTTAAAATCTTCCGGGCTTTTTAAAACTCTTTTATTGTTGCCAAAATGTTTAAAGCCGTTTTCCCAAAAAGCCAAGCCGATTATGCCGTGAGGTTCAAGCTGCTTAAATAATTTTTGCCCCACTTCGCCGTCAAAAGCTTGGTAGCAAACTTCTTTATTCACAAAAAGAAAAGGAAGGTCAAAAATCTGAAAAGCCGGGACCAATCCAAGCATCTTGGCTGCTGTCGGAGCAATAATATGAACGTTCCCTGCCATTAATGCTTCTAATTCTTCCTTATCTCCGTATAATTGGGAGGAAGGATATACCTCCACCTTCACCCGCCCCTCAGTTCTTTCTGCCACCAAATCTGCATATCTTTGGGCAGCTGCTCCCTTGGGACTATCCGGAGATGTCACATGTGAGAATTTTACAATTATCGGGTCTTCGGCTGTTCCTGCTGCCATGTGAGAAGAATTACCTCCGCAACCGACCAGCAAACACATGCCAACAGCCAAAAGCACTACCAATCCTAAAAATACCCCTCGTTTTTTCCATATAATCATAAAATATATTTGCCTCCTTATAGAAAACTAAATAAGGAAAAACTAATGGTATTCTATCACCCCCCTTAATTTTCTGAATATTTAAAATATACTCAAAAATGTTTCTCCGCATTCCAATAAATTCCTCCTGAAAAAATCTATGGTATTTCAGCATATCCCGGCAGATTTTCGTATTTTAAAAATTTCTTGTCTTTATTTCTTTAGATTTCAGTTTAAAATTCTAAAGATATAACAAAGAATTTGTCTTAACAAAACCTCATTTTAAGCTTTATTTCTCAAGTCAATTTACAATACGTTTAAAATTACAAAAAAACAGTACATTGTTTTGTACTGTAGTAGTTATTTGAAAGTACCACCCCTCTAAAAGGGGATTTCAGTTATTAATATCCAGTCTGTCCCCTGTCGCTTGATAAATCACAGCCTCTCCGATATTTGTCGCCCTGTCGGCAATCCGTTCCAGGTAGCGGCTCACAAAAAGCAGATGTGTTGCCTGTTTGATAGTCTTAGGATCCTCCATCATATAAGTTAAAAGTTCACGGAAAATCTGCTTGTGCAGGTGGTCAACCTGGTCGTCATCACTTCCCACACTGTTTGCCAATTTTGTATCTTCATTAACATAAGCATCCAGACAGTTTTTTACCATCTTTTGCGCATACTCAGACATCCGGGGAATGTCAATAAGAGGCTTAATCAACGGATCACTGGAAACCATAATGGCAATTCTGGCAATATCTACCGCGTGGTCCGCCATTCGTTCCAAGTCCCCGATGATCTTCAAGCCGGTAATAATCTTGCGCAGGTCCTTAGCCATAGGCTGTTGGGTAGCAATAAGTTTTAAGCAATGATCCTCAATTTTAACAAAAAACTGATCCACCCGGTCATCACCATCAATTACCTTCTGTGCCAATTTTATATCCTGCATGCTCAAAGCCTTAACAGAGCAGGCAATTGCTTCTTCTACCAGACTGCCCATACAAAGAATTTGCTGCTGCAGGTCTTTCAAATGGCCGTGAAATGCTTGGCGTATCAATGTCTTCCCCTCCTTATCCGAATCTACCGGTAATATAGTCTTCAGTTCTTTTATCATGTGGCTTGGTAAAAATTAAGTCTGTTTTCCCATATTCCACCATTTCTCCGTTTAAAAAGAAAGCTGTACTATCGGAAATTCTCGCTGCCTGCTGCATATTATGAGTGACCATAATGATGGTGAATCTTTTCTTCAATTCCTGAGCTAATTCTTCGACCTTTAAAGTGGAAATTGGGTCAAGAGCAGAAGTCGGTTCATCCATAAGAAGAACCTCCGGTTCCACAGACAGCACTCGGGCAATGCACAACCTCTGCTGCTGACCGCCGGATAAACCTAAAGCGCCACTATTGAGCCTATCTTTGACTTCATCCCAAAGTACAGCAAGTTTAAGGCTCTGCTCCACTATTTCCTCCAGCTTTCCTTTTTCCTTGATTCCGTGAATACGCGGTCCATATGCCACATTATCAAAAATACTCATGGGAAAAGGATTTGGTTTTTGAAAAACCATCCCAACTTTTTTCCGGAGCTCTGCTACATCAACCGATTTATCATTTATATTCTTTTTGTCCATTAAGACATGTCCTTCAATACGCACGGAAGGAATCAAATCATTCATTCTGTTTAATACCCGCAGGAAGGTAGACTTGCCGCAGCCGGAAGGACCGATCAATGCTGTAATGGCCTTTTCGCCAATAGAAAAGTTAATCCCATTAAGTGCTTGGAAGTTTCCATAATACAAATCGAGATTTTGAATTTGAATTTTTTCGTTCATCTTTTTCCTCCTACCTAAACCGAGCAACCAGCTTTTTTCGCAGCATCCCGGCAACAGTATTGATGATAAATATAGTTACAATAAGAACTACTGCAGTCCCAAAAGCCATATCCATTGCCCCGGTTTCCATAGCTACCAAATAAAGATGCATTGACATAGTGCGGGCTCCGGAAAACAAGGAATCCGGCATTAAAATTGTCCCCCCAAGTGTTAAAAGAAGCGCCGCGGTTTCCCCTACAACTCGACCGATGGCAAGGATGATCCCTGTTAAAATACCGGGGAAAGCAGCAGGAAGAACTACTTTGCTGATAGTCTGCCATCGGGATGCTCCCAGGGCAAGACTCCCTTCCCGATAAGTCATAGGTACTGTTTTCAATGCTTCTTCTGCTGTCCGCACAATAGTGGGAAGAACCATGACGGCACCAGTTAAAGAGCCTGACAAAACAGACCACCCCCCGGTCACCGGCCGTAAGACAATTACAAAAAAAGCAAAACCAAACAGCCCGAAAATAATAGAAGGAATGCCTGCCAGGGCTTCAGTTCCGAATCTGATAGCCTGTGTCAATCGGCCATCTTTGGTATATTCATTCAAATACACCGCCGCACCAACACCAATGGGCACCGCAATTACAAGTGTCATCACCGTCAAATAAACGGTTCCAACAATAGAAGGGAGGATTCCTCCTTTAGCACCCATTTTTCTTGGCGCGTCAAGAAGAAAATCTATATTGATCACGGCCAGGCCTTCTTTAAAAATGTAGCCAATTATCATAAAGAGCAAACCCATCGTGAGTCCTGCCGCCGTCCAGAGAACAATCCAAGCAACTTTTTCCTGTCTCTGTACCTTCTTCACTTTTGCTTCACCCCTTTTCGGGAAATTATTCCGGCACCTATATTCAATATCATGATAAAAATAAAGAGCACAATTCCTGTAGCAAACAATGCCTGTTGATGTTCAGGCCCGGCATAACCCATTTCCAAAGCAATGTTTCCGGTTAATGTCCGGACGGGAGCAAAAACACCTAGAATAGATAGCCTCGGCAGAGCTACGGTATTACCTGCCACCATGATCACAGCCATCGTTTCCCCCAGAGCACGTCCCATGCCTAATACGACTGAAGCTAAAATTCCGGAACGGGCAGCAGGAAGAAGAACCCGGTAAATCGTCTGCCAGTGGGTGGCTCCTAATGCCAAGCTACCTTCTCTATACTCCAGAGGAACACTGCGAATGGCGTCTTCCGAAATATTAATAATAGTTGGTAGAATCATCACGGCAAGAATAATGGATGCCGTTAAAATACTGTAACCCCACTGGTATTCAGTCGGAAGCACATTCCCTAAAACCTCCCGTTCCAGATAAAGAATAAGGTTTTTCACATACACCATTCCAAATAAACCATAAACCACCGAGGGAATTCCCGCTAAGAGTTCAATCCCAGGTCGAAATAGACGACCTATTTTTCCTGGTGCTATTTCAGCTAAAAAAATTGCCGTTGCTACACCCAAAGGCACTCCCATGATAAGTGATCCCAATGTAACCACGATAGTGCCGATGATCATGGGATAAATGCCGTAGACTTGTTTTGTGGGATTCCACGTATTTCCGAAAATGAAATTAAAAACCCCGTACTTATCCATAACGGGCAAGCCTTCTTTAAAAACGAAAAAACCAATTAAAACAATAACCAGTACCTGGGTTAAAGCGCTCAGAAAAATTAGCTTTTCAATTATTCTTTCTCTCATGTTGTGTGCGCTCCATCCTTAATCTTAATATTTAAAAAAAGTTGAGGACCCGGCAGAAAGCCAGGCCCGATAATGTCATTACTTGCTGATCGGAACAAATTCCTCAGCTACAATTTCCTGTCCTTCAGCACTTAAAATCCAGTCAATAAAAGCCTCGCTTAATTCATTCGCCTCACCTTTGGTCAAAAAATTAAAGGGTCGGGATATTTTGTAAGCAGCGGAAAGAATATTTTCAACCGTAGGTTCGGTTCCGTCAACCTTCAACGCCTTAACGCAATCATCTAAGGAACCCATTGAGATATATCCAACTGCATTAGGGTCACTGGAAACAGCCGTTCGAACAGCACCGGTGGAATTCTGAATGGCTGCACGCTCCGTAAACTTCACATCTTCACCTAAAACAAGCTCTTCAAAGGCTCCTCTAGTGCCGGAACCTTCTTCCCTGTTAACAACAACGATAGGTGCGTCAGCCCCGCCAAGATCTTTCCAGCTAGTAACCGTGCCGGTAAAAATATCTTTGATCTGTTCTAGGCTCAGTCCTGAAACCTGATTAGCGGAATTGACAACGACGGCAATTCCGTCTTTGGCAATAACGGTGGGGACAATGCCAAGAGCAGTTTCATCATCCTTCAGTTCTCTCGATGCCATTCCAATGTTCGCCACGCCTTCCGCAGCAGCTTTCACCCCTGCACTGGACCCGCCTCCCTGGACATCGATCTTGACATCGGAGTTTTTTGCCATAAAGGCAGCAGCCAATTCTTCTGCAAGAGGCTGTACAGAAGTAGATCCGGCAAGCTGCAAGCTTCCTGAAAGTTCAGCACTTCCCCCCCCGCTCCCCTGTTCACTACCTTTTCCGCATCCTGCAACAGTTACCACAACTACTAAAATTAAAGTTAAGGTTATCGCAAGTGCATTCTTTCTCAATAACATTTTTTACTTCCTCCTTGAAATGCTTTTAATTTATTTCTTGATAATACTTTAAAATTTCTATGTAAAACTCGTATTAATGGATTGTTAAGATTATATTAAGAAAAAAAGAGGCCGAAGCCTCTCTCCCAAAAGTATTTGATATTATAAAACTAACTGACTGTCTATTCATGCTTGGGCAAAGTAAACCAGAATATACTGCCTTCACCTAGTGTACTCTCCACCCCCATCTTTCCCCCGTATGCCTCTACAATATGTTTGGTAATAGAAAGTCCAAGACCAAACCCTCCTAATTGCCGGCTGCGTGCTTTATCGACCCGATAAAAACGTTCAAAAACCCGTGGCAGTTCTTCTTGAGGTATTCCGATGCCCGTGTCTTTTACACAAACTTTTATGTCCACTCCTGCATCAACAACAGAGACACAAACCCAGCCTTTTTTCGGTGTAAATTTGAGAGCATTCTCCAAAAGGTTAACCATCACCTGTTTAATCCTATCCTCATTAGCCTTTACCGGATTTATTCTTTGAGGAAGTTTTAAACTTAATGAGATCTCTTTATTTGAGAAACTCTGCCCGATTTCATTCGCCACCTCTTGAATCAGAGAAATTAAATCCACAGATTGTTCATCTTTAACCGTCTGATAAGATTCCAATTTGGAGAGGGTCAACAATTCATTTACCAGCCTTTGCAAACGATCGGCCTCCTGGTCAATGACAGACACAAATTTTTCCGACACCGGCCGGTCGTTCAAGGCTCCGCCCAGCAAGGTTTCCGCATAACCCTTAATGACAGTCAAAGGTGTCCTTAATTCATGCGAAGCATTCGCAACAAAATCCACACGCATCTGCTCCAGCTTGCGTATCTGTGTAATGTCATGGAAGACTACAGTAATACCGGCAACAGTCTTTTCCCGATATACCGGAGCAATATAGCACTTAATTATCTTTTCTTTAGGATAATAAACAGCGATTTCATAATCAGCGGTTTTTTCTTGAATCAAGCATTTCTCAATCTGGTCATTCAAACCAAAATGCCGGATAACTTCCAGAATATGCTTCTCTTCTGCTGCGGCCAAGCTAATACCCAACATTTCTTCTGCTGCCCGATTAACAATTTTGACCATTCCGTAATTGTCCAGTACTATTACGCCGCTGGCCATGGCACTGACAATGTTTTCCATCCGGCTTTTCCCCTCAGCAACCTCCTCAATATGCTCTTTAAGTGTCTTAGTCATAAAATTAATGGTATTACCCAATTCAGCGATTTCATCACCGTAACCGGAATAAACTCGCGTGTCCCAATTACCGGAAGCAATCTTTTTTGCCCCGGCATTAATATTTTCAATAGGTTCCGTTAACCCTTTAGCAAGTTTAACACTCAAAAACACACCTAATAAAGTAGCTGCAAGGATACCGCTAAATAAAAGACTCAGTAGTTTAGTTAATGTAATATTTATGTTTTTTAGGGGTATAGCAAGTCGGACTGCCCCCAAAATAAAATTATCCGCAATTATGGGCACAGCAACATATAAGTTTTCAGCGCGGGCACTCTCGCTAAATCTAATCTGAGATCCTACCCGTCCCTGGAGAGCCTCTCGGATTTCTGGCCGGTTGCGGTGGTTGTCCATTGCACCGGGTTCAAAAAAAGAATCTCCTATTACCTTTCCGTTGGTATGAACTAGTGTGATTCGAGCATTTAACTCTCGACCCATAATTTTGATATCTTTATTCACTTCGCTAATATCTCCTAGTTGCACCCGGTCATATACCAGTTCTGATACCAGTTTTGCCTCGTTGGTCATGGACAGCTTCAGATTGGAAATATTGTATTCCTTGATAATCCAAATGAGTAAAATGCCTAAAACAGCCATGGAAATCAATATGAGAAAAAGGTATGTGGAAATAATTCTACTTCTGATTCCCCTAATCATGATGTCACTCCTTAAACTTATATCCAACGCCTCTAACCGTTATTAAATTTTGGGGATTACCCGGATCCGGCTCTATTTTTTCCCTCAGGTGCCGCATATGGACATCAATCGTTCGGGTATCGCCATAATAATCATAATCCCATAAAATCTCCAAGAGCTTTTCACGAGAGAATACCCTGCCCTTGTTTTGAACAAGAAGTTTTAACAACTCAAATTCTTTAACTGTCAACTGCACCTCAATATCATTTAAAAAAACCTGGTACCGCTCAATATCAATTGAAACGGGGCCGGCTGTAATTATTTTTTTTACTTCCGTTTTTGTTTCAGGGTTAACCCGACGCAAAATTGCCTTTACTCGGGCAACAAGTTCCCTGATACTAAAAGGTTTAGTAAGATAGTCATCCGCACCTAATTCCAAAGCCAGCACCCGATCGAATTCTTCTGTTCGGGCTGTGAGCATCAAAATTGGAATCGAACTGTCTTTGCGCAGTTCCTTCACCACATCAAAACCGTCCATGGCAGGCAGCATAACATCAAGGATAACCAGGTCCGGCTTTTCTTTGTGGATAAGCCGTAGGGCTTTTTGGCCGTCATATGCGGACAGTGTTTCAAATCCAGCTTTTTTCAGGTTATATTCAATCAGTTGAACAATATTTTCTTCATCATCAACCACAAGAATTCTCTGCACTCTGCTCACCCTTAAAATTTGATTTCAAATCCTTACATTTAAAATTCCGTAAATAATTGTCTTTCCCTTTTAACCTTTTATTAAGATATTATTAAAAAATAGTCGCAGCAAAATCTCCAAATATAAAAGGATAATAACAACAAATGGCGAATTATTCTATTATATTACATTTTAGCACTTATTTGCCA
>JAQVXR010000187.1 GCA_028709045.1 Desulfitobacteriaceae bacterium
GAGTGGCTTCCAAAGAGGGAGCCTTTTTTGAAAAATAGATGGAGAAAAAAGGCACCAGTACAACAGAAAGACCGGTTATAAAGCCGGCGTTAGAAGCGGAGGTGTACTGAAGGCCGATAGTTTGGAAGGAATATCCGGCAAATAAAAAGAAACCGATCAAACTGCCGGAAGCTATCAGAGACTTATTAAGCAGGGGAAGTTTCCGCCAAGAAATTACTCCCAGTATTAAGGCAGCAAGGCTGAAGCGCAGGGCATTAAAATAAAATGGTGTAATGTCTGCCAGGGCATTTTTTACCGTGACAAATGTGGCTCCCCAGATTGCCGCTACAAAGAGAAGAGCCAGGTCGGCTCCTAATTGTTTCTTGTTCATAAGATCCCTCATCAAAAAAAGTAATTTGTTATTTTGTTACGTTGAATTGCTCATATCCTATATCCTATTACCTCTTTTTTTTCTCGTCAACTAAAATTAGTATAGAAACCTGCCCGTTAGCGTAATAATTAGGAGGGAGGGGTTTGTCATGAACAGTTTTGCGGTTTGGCGGGGGTATCTAAATGGGCTGAAAATCCTGCCGGTTGGTTTCTTAATTCTCGGACTGATGATGCTTTTCTCCGGCGAACCGGTAGTAGAAGGCTCTATAATATTAGATAATTGTTTCCGGCTTTCCCTGTTTATTGGAGGTTTTATCGCAGGAATAAATGCCAAAAAAACAGGTTGCCTGCACGGCAGCGCAGTGGGAGCCGGACTGTGGTTGAGCAAGGTGCTGCTTTTTCTGTGGCTCTTTCCGGAAGTCCTGAACATTTCCGATCTTTTGATTTCAGCGATAGTCTGCTTTTTATTAAGCGCTTTAGGAGGTCTATGCGGGGTAAACTGGTTGATATTAAAGAGACGGGAAAAAGCCACATCTCGTTTTTAATATTTAAAATTGTTAAAGTTTTACAAAAAGTTTAAAGAAGGCAGGATATTTGGCTGGACGGAAGAACTAAGATAGGCAGTACTCTATATGATATAACGGCAGAAGAAAACTTAAATTTTGGAGAGAGTGGTGGAACCCATGAATGAATTGATTCAACAACTTTTAAGAGGAGAACGAAGGGCGGCAGCCCGGATGATTTCCCTGGTGGAAAATGATGATGCTCATAAAAACGAATTAATGAGCCGCATATATCCTAATACGGGCAGCGCATACATTATCGGTATCACCGGATCTCCCGGGGCAGGAAAGAGTTCTCTCACCGACAAGCTGGTGGCTGAAATCAGACAGCTTGGTTTGAAGGTAGCGATTATTGCGGTTGACCCGACCAGTCCCTTTACAGGTGGGGCGATTCTCGGGGACCGGATTCGGATGCAGAGCCATGCTCTGGACTCGGAGGTATTTATCCGAAGTATGGGTACCCGAGGAAGCTTGGGCGGTCTTTCCCATGCTACCAACGAAGCAGTTAAGGTTTTAGATGCATTTGATAAAGATATCATTGTGATTGAAACGGTGGGAGTAGGCCAATCCGAACTGGACATTATGCATGCCGCTGATACTACTCTTGTTGTTCTTACCCCGGGGGCGGGAGATGCTATCCAAACGATAAAAGCCGGGATTATGGAGATCGCCGATATTTTTGTTGTTAATAAAGCAGATTTGGACGGGGCGGATAAAGTCAAAGCAGAAACCGAAGCGATGCTCGATATGCGTACCGCAAGCGATTGGAGACCTCCGGTCATGCCCGTAGTTTCCCTGACCGGATCAGGCATTAAAGATTTGTGGGGTAAAATTACCGAGCACCGGGAGCTTTTGGAAAAGACCGGCCGGCTTGATGAAATCCGCAAGGCACGCCTGCGGGAAGAAGTAAGAGATATTCTGGAGCACGAAATAAAGAAATACGTCTGGAATACGGTTGAAGCTTCCGGAGAGATGGATGCTATTTTGGAAAAGGTAGCTAACCGGGAACTCGACCCTTATACGGCAGCGAAAAATATTTTGGCGGAGCGGGTTAAGTTAAAATAAATTTACATTCATATCCGGTGAGCTGCTTAGTGATCAACTTAAATTAAGCAAAAAGTTGACAGGAACTTTTTTCTTGGGTAGTATATACATAAAGTGTATACGCCAGTGGTTAGGAAGGGGAGGAGTACCGTGTTGCTTGGTTCCTTCAGAGAGAAAAGTCCTTGGGTGGAAGACTTTTTGAATAAGCAGCGGGAAGGTCGCCCCGGAGCCGATGGATTAAAATAGCAGGGAATAAGCTTCTAGATCTGTCCGGGCAGGCCCGTTACAGCCCAAAAGTGTTGTGTTTTTTTTGACACAAAATAAAGGTGGTACCGCGAGAGAACCCTTTCGTCCTTTGGGATGAAAGGGTTTTTAATTCTTGAGCAAAAAACATATTGCGACATATAATTCAAGGGGACTACGAACTTTTTAAAGGAGGATTTTATTTTGGCTGATCAGATTGGTAGTATTTCTACAACATATGATCCTAAGAAAGTGGAAGAAAAATGGTATAGTCAGTGGGAGAAGGACCGGTATTTTCACGAGGAAGTAGACCTGGAGAAACCACCCTTTTCCATCGTCATGCCTCCGCCTAATGTTACGGGACAGTTGCATATGGGACATGCCCTGGATAATACTATTCAGGATATTCTCACCCGCTGGCGGCGCATGCAGGGGTATGGTGCCTTATGGCTACCCGGTACAGATCATGCCGGAATTGCTACCCAGGCACGGGTGGAGGAGAATCTGGCTAAGGATGGGGTAAGTAAATATGATCTGGGAAGGGAAAAGTTTCTGGAAAAAGTCTGGGAATGGAAGGAACGTTACCATGACCGGATTGCCAAGCAACTCCGACTCCTGGGTTCTTCCTGTGACTGGGAACGGGAACGTTTTACCATGGATGAGGGCTGCTCTCAAGCAGTTCAGGAGGTTTTTGTCAAACTATATGAAAAAGGCTTGATCTACCGGGGAAGCTACATTATCAATTGGTGCCCCAAGTGTCAGACCACCATCTCCGATATTGAGGTGGAACATAACGAAAGGGAAGGGAAACTCTATTATTTAAAATATCCCATTAAGGACAGCACGGCATATATTCGCATTGCCACCACCCGGCCGGAAACTGTGCTGGGCGACACGGCGATTGCCGTCAATCCGGAGGATGAAAGGTACCGTGATCTGGTAGGCTTAACGGTGGTTCTGCCCATTATGGACAGGGAAATTCCCATTATTGCAGATGAGTATGTTGATCCCTCTTTTGGAACGGGAGCGGTAAAAATTACTCCTGCTCATGACCCCAACGACTTTGAAATTGGTTTGAGGCATAATCTTTCCCAAATTACCGTCATCGGCAAGGATGGCAGGATGTCGGAAGAGGCCGGTAAATATCAGGGGATGGACCGTTACGAGTGCCGGGAAAAACTAATTGAAGAGTTTGATGGATTAGGCCTCTTTGAAAAGATGGAAGAACATTCCCACGCTGTGGGCGAATGCTATCGCTGCGGCACCATTATTGAGCCGCTGGTATCACCTCAGTGGTTTGTCAAAATGAAACCTTTAGCCGAACCGGCGATCAAAGCGGTTCTTGATGGACAAATTCGCTTTGTTCCGGAGCGGTTTACGAAAATTTATATTGGTTGGCTGGAAAATATCAGAGATTGGTGTATTTCCCGCCAACTCTGGTGGGGACACCGGATTCCCGTCTGGTACTGCCAGGATTGTGGGAAGGTAATTTGCGCGAAAGCGGCACCTTTGGTCTGCCCCTCATGCGATAGCAAAAATCTTGAGCAGGATCCGGATGTGCTCGATACCTGGTTTAGTTCTGCCCTTTGGCCTTTTTCCACTTTAGGTTGGCTGGAAAATACAAAGGACTTGGATTATTTTTATCCCACCAGTGTTCTTGTTACAGGCAGAGACATTATTTTCTTCTGGGTTGCCCGTATGATTTTTATGGGCTTGGAGTTTATGGAAAGGGAACCCTTTAAAGAAGTCTTTATCCACGGACTGGTACTGGACTCTCTGGGACGTAAAATGAGCAAATCACTGGGAAATGGCGTGGATCCTTTGGAAATTATAGATCAGTATGGAGCCGATACCTTAAGATTCATGCTTGTTACCGGCAACACTCCCGGTAACGATCTGCGCTTTCAAGTGGAGAGATTGGATGCAGCACGGAACTTTGCCAATAAGATTTGGAATGCATCACGTTTTGTGCTGATGAATTTGGCGGATTACCGGCCGGATGCGGAGGAAATCTCCTTTAACCTTGCTGATCGGTGGATATTGGAAAGATACCGGAAAATAGCAGCCGAAGTGACTCGGTATCTGGAAAAGTATGAATTGGGCGAGGCAGCCCGTATCCTTTATGATTTTACTTGGAACGAGTTTTGTGATTGGTATATTGAACTGGCTAAGCTTCGTTTGTATAAAGAAACAGGAGCGGAAAAATATACTGCCCAGCATGTGCTTACTTATGTATTGAGCGGCATTATGAAGCTGATGCATCCTTTTATGCCGTTTATTACGGAAGAAATTTGGCAGCATCTGCCTCATGAGGGAGAGACGATCATGTTGTCTCCTTGGCCTGATACGGAGGGGATGACATCATACGCTCAAGAAGAAGCTGAGATGGGTTTGGTTATGGAAGTAATTCGTGCCGTCCGCAATATCCGGGCGGAAATGAATGTTCCTCTTGGAAAAAGAGTAAATATTATTGTTCTTGCAGATGAAGATACAAGATTTGTTCTTAATAAGGGTAAAATTTATATTGCCGGCCTATGTCAAGCGG
>JAQVXR010000188.1 GCA_028709045.1 Desulfitobacteriaceae bacterium
AGGCCGGGGACATCACGAGTTTTGGACAACATGGATACCGGAGGAAGAATATAATCAAAATCTAAGATTCTGAAGGGAGCGTTTGCTTTGAAGAAGAGAGCAATTATCAGTGTGTCCGACAAGAATGGTGTTGTAGAACTGGCAAAAGCTTTGGCGGAAATGGATTATGAGATCGTATCAACCGGTGGGACATACCGGACCATTAAGGATGCGGGAGTTGAAGCCACCTACGTTACCGAAATTACCGGGTTCCCGGAAATTTTGGAAGGACGGGTGAAAACACTTCATCCCAATATTCATGGAGGGATACTAGCCAAAAGGACTCCCGCCCATCTGTCTCAGTTGGAAGAATTGGGGATAATGCCTATAGATTTAGTGGTGGTGAATCTTTACCCCTTTAAACAGACGATAGCCAAACCGGATGTTACTCTGGAAGACGCCATTGAAAATATTGATATCGGCGGGCCCACTATGGTCCGGGCGGCGGCCAAAAATTATCAGGCGGTGACAGTTGTGGTCAATCCCCAAAGATACCCCGAGATTATTGCTCAGTTAAAGGAAAAAGGGGAAATTGACCAGGAAACTCGTTTCAGCCTGGCGACTGAAGCCTTTGCCCATACCGCTGAATATGATACATATATTTCTTCCTATCTAAAAGGAATTGCCGACAATCAGAAAGGTTTTTCCGATACTCTTTTCTTACAGGGAGAGAAAATACAGGAACTGCGTTATGGCGAAAACCCTCATCAAAAGGCCGCTTTCTACCGGGAATCGGGAGCTAAGGGAGTATGCATTGGTACGGCCAGGCAGCTCCACGGCAAGGAACTATCCTTCAATAATATTATTGATATTAACGCTGCCTTAGAATTGGTGCGGGAGTTTACCCAACCTGCTGCGGTGGTAATCAAGCACACCAATCCTTGCGGTACTGCTATCGGGAAAAATTTATCGGAGGCTTATGAGCGGGCTTTTGAAGCTGATTCTGTTTCTGCTTTTGGGGGCATTGTGGGTTTAAACAGAGAAGTAGATAAAGCTACGGCGGAAAAATTAGCCGGACCTTTTTTGGAGGCAATCATCGCTCCGTCTTTTTCTCAAGAAGCTTTAACAATTCTCACCAAGAAAGCAAACGTAAGATTATTGGAAACCGGTTCTTTTGACCAGCCGGCGCACACCGGTTTTGATGTGAAAAAGGTAAACGGCGGCATTCTCCTTCAGGATATAGACCGGGGCAGAGTGAGTATTACCGATTTAAAAGTAGTCACTCAAAAAGCACCCACTGAAGCAGAGCTTGAAGAACTGCTTTTTGCCTGGAAAGTTGTCAAGCATGTGAAATCTAATGCTATTGTAGTTTCCCGGGACAATCAGACAGTTGGTGTCGGTGCCGGGCAGATGAATCGGGTGGGAGCAGCCAAGATCGCTTTTGAACAGGCAGGAAATAAATGTCAGGGAGCAGTGCTGGCATCTGACGCCTTCTTCCCCTTCCGTGATACCATTGACCAAGCAGCCCAAGTGGGGATTAAAGCCATTATTCAACCCGGCGGCTCTCTCCGGGATGAGGAATCGATCCAAGCAGCTAATGAGCATGGTATTGCCATGGTGTTTACCGGAATGAGGCATTTTAAACACTAAATATACCTAACCAGTCGGAGAAATATTAGATTAGAAAAGCATGTAGTTGGGTTAAGAAATTTAGTTGACAAAATAAAGGGAACAGTGGACAGGCTGTTCCCTATGTTTAGGGAGGGTTTGGGGTGAAAGTTCTTGTTGTAGGCGGCGGCGGCCGGGAGCATGCTTTAGTCTGGAAGCTGGCGCAAAGTCCCAAAGTTGATAAAATTTTTTGTGCCCCTGGAAATGCCGGGATTGCTCGGCTGGCTGAATGTATCGACATTGCATCTGATGATATAAATGCCTTGTTGGATTTTGCTGTAAAGAACAGGATTGACATGACGGTTGTCGGACCGGAAGCACCATTGACGGCAGGATTGGCAGACAGATTTGCAGAGGCGGGACTAAAGGTTTTTGGCCCGGCAAAAAGAGCGGCGGAAATTGAGGGAAGTAAAACCCTTGCCAAAGAGATTATGGAAAAATATCAGATACCTACAGCAAAATACCGGGTATTTACTGAAGCTGCTCCTGCTATCGAATATATTAAAAAAATAGGTGTTCCGGTTGTGGTAAAAGCTGATGGTTTAGCGGCCGGAAAAGGCGTGATCATTGCCGAGGATATGGACACCGCTCTTAGTGCAGTTAAACAAATTATGGAGGAAAAAGTTTTTGGTGCTGCCGGTAATAAGTTGTTGGTGGAAGAATTCCTGGAAGGTGAAGAGGTGAGCGTCCTTGCCTTTTCCGACGGGACTTGTGTAGTACCGATGGTTTCTTCTCAAGACCACAAGCGGGCATATGATAACGACCAGGGGCCAAATACCGGAGGGATGGGGGCGTATTCTCCTGCTCCGGTTTACACAACCGAGATGGCGGAAATAGTCCTGGAAAAGATTTTACAGCCCACCATTGATGGTTTAAAGGCGGAAGGGCGAACTTACCGGGGGGTAATCTATGCCGGTTTAATGATCACCAAAGACGGTCCCAAAGTGCTGGAGTATAATGCCCGTTTTGGCGATCCGGAAGCTCAGCCCGTTTTAATGCGTTTGGAGACAGACCTCGTAGATATTATGGAAAGTGTCCTGGAAGGTCGGTTGAAACAGCAGGAAATCTGCTGGTCCCCTGAGGCAGCGGTGTGTGTGGTGCTGGCATCCGGTGGTTATCCGGGGACTTATGAAAAAGGCAAAGAAATTTTCGGGCTAAATCAAAACGGGCCGGGTTCCTATGCTTTCCATGCCGGGACAGCTATTAAAGATGCTAAAATAGTAACTTCCGGCGGCCGGGTATTGGGAGTTACAGCCCGAAGTGCAAGTATTGAGGACGCGATTTCTGCGGCATATAAAGAAGCGGAGAAGATTAATTTTGCCGGAGTTCATTACCGAAGGGATATTGGGGCGAAAGCCTTAAATAGAAAGAGGTAAAAGGCATTTAAGTTTTACGCTCCAGGGGCTATTTCCCCCAATCTCGCAACTTTCTGCTTACAAAAACTTAGATATCTTTTTATAGGAAATGCCACTTTTTTAACAAACTAGGCTTATTTCCTTCATAGCCTTTTTGCGGGCTTGTCTCTGTTCTTTTTCTTATCGGGGAGCCGTCTGGCAAGGGCAACAAATAAAGATAACACAGGAATCCCTGCCTGCCAGGGCAGGGAGTATAAAGGCCATGTCTCAAGAGAAAAGGCCAATAACTCCAATTCGTTTTCAAAATCAATAATTGAAAGGACAAGCATGATAATAGCAGCGGGGAAAACCAGGGGCAGGTAGCTTTTCATTTTGCATAATTGGGCGGTTCCAAGCACAGTTCCGTAAAGTAGGATGGAGATTTTCAAAAAGGACAAAGTAAGCAGGTTAACGGAGACCAGCACCTCCAACCGGGTAAAGATATCACCTACATCAATCAAACGCACGGTGGTAAAAGTCGGATGAGTGGATATCATTTCCAAAGGTCCTGATACAGCAATATCACGGAATGTGGTTGACATATAAATGAGAAAAGCCAAGGTAATTCCTGTCACAACTGAGCGCCTGGCTTTTTGGGGCTTGTTTAAAAAAGGAATGATCATGAAAAACGCTACTGTTTCACCAAATATGAGGGCGGACACGCTATGTCCGGTAGTAATTAGTTTGGCTGGAGGGGTATTGAAGATGGGAAGGAAGTTTGTTAAATCCATTTTGGGTATAAGTAAAACTGTTGTGAGTACGATATTTGCTATTGCAAGGAAGGCCAGGATAGGGCCAAGACGGGCGATAACCTCCACCCCGTTTCTTGTTGCGGAAGCGCAGATAATCATCAAAAGACCGGCGATGACAACATAAGGGGTTTGCGGAAATATGGTAGTAATAAAAAAGTCGCCGAGAGTTCTTAAGGCAAATGAACCAAGGTGTAGAAGAAACCAGATCTGGATTAAGGAAATCAGTTTACCCAGGTATTGACCGAAGATTTCATCATTAAACTGAATCGAGGATTTACCGGGAAACTTCATGGCTAAACCGGTAATAATTAATACAAGAACAAGCCCTTCCAAAAAACCTGCGCCTACCGCGATCCAGGCATCTTGCCCGGTGCTTTTTCCCGGAAAGACAATAAATGTGGAGCCTAAACAAAATGACAAGATGAGAAATGTCAATTGCGATGAGGAGATTTTTCCTTCTTCCAAACTCACGGCAAACTCCTTTACTCTTGGATAGGTGGTTTAGTAGTCATTCCACTGCGACGCAAATTTGCTTCTACTACTTCCAGTGAAACCTTAATTTGGGGGAAATAATCATCCCACTTATCTTCAATTTCTTTCCACTCTTTAGGATATTTCTTATAGACAGCTTCGCCAAAGCCAAAAATATCGGTATTGTATTGACGGGCTTTTTCCCAGGCGGATAAAACCTCTTTTTTAATCGCTTCCGCCTGGCGTTTTTCCAGGGAGGAGAATAAAATTGGATCCGTCAGATCTTCTGGAGCCATTTGGTCACCTAGATTTCCTTCTTCTTTAATTTTTATTTTGATATGTAGGATGCCGTTTTTAATCTCCGGAATAATCTTAGCGCTGGAGCGGATAATTTCCAAAGATACTTTCTCACCGCTTTTCGGAGAATTGATGACAATAATACCGCT
>JAQVXR010000026.1 GCA_028709045.1 Desulfitobacteriaceae bacterium
ATGGGTATTTAAGTTTTTTTAGCGGAACGTTGCAAGCTTAGAAAGAAGAGCGCAGCGAGTTTGCGCCGAACCCTTTTAGTACCGAGCTCATACAATACCATGACCGAAGCCGTGGAGCGTCAATTTCTCAATTAGCGCTTGTCATCAAGAGCCGTAATATATCTTGATAGGTGATGACCACCATCAGTATCATCAAGAGGGCAAAGCCGACCAGATGGATCACGTTTTCTTTCTTCGGATCAACGGGACGTCCCCGCAGCCCTTCCAACCCTAAAAACGCCAACCGGCTCCCGTCTAAAGCGGGAATGGGGAAAAGGTTAATCACCCCTAAGTTGATACTGAGAATCGCGGCAAAGGTCAAAAGGCTGGCCGCGCCGTATTGGGCTACCTCTCCCACCATCTGGACAACTCCCACCGGACCGGCCACATCAGGAGCAATCGCCCCGGTTATCATCTGTGTTAAAGCCACAATCAGCATTTTAGTAAAATCGTATGTCTGCTGCATCCCTAAGACAATGGACTCAAAAAATCCCTTTCGCTCTGAGGATTGGAGAATGCCGATCAGCCCCCGGCCGCTTTCCTCATCTAATTCCGGCATTATGGTAACTTGATGAGTTGCCTCATTCCGACTGACGGTAAGATCGATCTCCTCGCCAGGGTGAAGATGAATGCTGTTGACGATATCCTCCCATGTTTCAACATTAGTATCATTGATCTTTATAATCCGGTCCCCTGGTTCCAAACCGGCTTGAGCTGCCGGTCGGTCCGCAAGGACTTCCCCGATCACATTGGCGTTGGACGGCATGCCAATCACCATGAAAACAAAAATAAACAAAAAAATAGCGGTAAGGAAATTCATGAGCGGCCCGGCGAATATGATTGCCATCCGCTGAGAAACGGTTTTTTTGTTAAATCCTCTGGGATGTTCCTCTTCCGGGTCATCCATACCTGCCATCCGAACATAACCGCCTAGGGGCAGGGCTCGGAGAGTATATTCCGTATCACCCTTTTTCCCGCCGAGAATTTTTGGCCCCATGCCGATACTAAATTCGTCCACTTGAACACCATTGTATTTTGCTGTTGCAAAATGGCCAAATTCATGAACCAAAATCAAAACACCGAAAACAATTATGGAAATCAAGACAGTCATTAGTTATTAACCTGCCTTTCGCACAGTACTTCTTGCCCAACGGTCTGCCTCCATTATTTCCTCAAGGCTGGGATTTAATACCTGTTTATGCTTGGCAAGAATATTTTCCAACACCGTTGGGATGTCTAAAAAGCCGATTTCTCCTTGGAGAAACTGTTGCACCAATATCTCATTGGCTGCATTTAATACTGTTGGATATGTCCCGCCGGCTTTTCCTGCCTGAAATGCCAACCTTAATGCGGGGAACCTGTCAACATCCGGATCTGCAAAGGTAATATTGGACAACTGAGCAAAATCAATGCGCTCTAAGTTATTCTTCCACCTCTTAGGATATGTAAGTGCATACTGAATGGGAATGCGCATGTCCGTTTTCCCCAAGTGCCCCAAAATCGAGCCGTCCTGATATTGTACCATGGAGTGAATAATGCTCTGGGGGTGCACTACTACTTTAATATTATCGTATCCCACCCCAAAAAGCCAGTGAGCTTCCATCACTTCCAAACCCTTGTTCATCATAGTGGCGGAATCCACCGTGACCTTCGGCCCCATGTTCCAGGTAGGATGCTTTAATGCCATCTGGGGGGTAACATTTTTCAGTTCTTCCCGGCCAAAATTGCGGAAAGGCCCGCCGGATGCGGTGAGAAGGATTTTTTCCACTCCCTCTTTTCCCTGTTCCAGGCATTGGAAGATGGCGGAATGCTCGCTGTCCACCGGAAGAATTTTTACCTGATGTTTCTCGGCAAGTTCCATCACAATGTGCCCGCCTGCCACCAGGGTTTCTTTATTGGCAAGGGCAATGTCTTTTCCTGCCTCTATCCCCTTCACAGTGGGCAAAAGGCCGACAACTCCCGATACCGCAGTGACAACGATATCTGCCGACTCCCAGGCCGCCGCTTGACAAAGACCCTCTATCCCGGTGAGAATTTCCCCTTGGAAGAAATGTAGTTTTTCTTTTAACTCCCGGTATTTATTTTCATCAAATATTACGACAACCTCCGGTCGGTATTTTTCTGCCTGCTCACAAAGAAGTTCCGTATTGCCGTAAGCAGCCAGCGCCACCAGAGAGAATTCGTCCGGAAACCAGTCTACCACCTGGGTTGTTTGACGTCCGATGGATCCGGTAGAACCGAGTAAAGAGATGCGTTTCATTATTACCTCCTGAATCTTACAAGCCTACATGATCATGTCATTTTCCATGCTCTGTAAATAGCTCTTCCCAGGACTAGTAAGGTGGGGCCAATGAAAATGCCCACAACCCCTAATGCCTGCAGTCCGATAAATAAGGCCGCCAATGTAGCAAGTGGATGAAACCCCAGGTTTTGCGCTACCAGTTTCGGTTCCATAATCTGCCTTACTACAATCATAATAACATAGAGGGCGGCCAAGCTGATACCCATTTTGATATTTCCTGTGGCAAAATTCCAAATCGCCCAGGGAACAAAGACGGTACCGGGACCAAAAACAGGCAGAATATCAAAAAATCCGCTGATAAGTCCCATAATCAAGGCATAATTTGCACCGAGAAGATGCAGTCCGGTAATGGCAATCGTCGTGTTTATGCTAACCATGATCACTTGAGCACGCACATAGCCCACCAGCGCTAAGGCTAAATCCATATAGATGCTCTTCACCCGTTTCTGCAGGCGTTCGGGAAAGATATTGACCAACACCTGCTGCATGAGAGCTTTGTCCCGGCTGAAAAAGAACGTGGCAATCATCATGATCAAGAAGAAGATAAAAATGCTGGGTAAAGATGTGATAAAATTAATGGTGACATTAATCATGACAGATACCGCATGGGTAATGGCCGTCCCGATTTGCCCAATCACCAATTGGATTTGGTGTAGCACTTCATCGGGTAAGTCAAAGATCAAATAGAGATTTTCCACATCATGGATCATCTCCTCTACCTTCTTGCTGAAATCCGGAATATTCCCGGATAACTTCTGCAATTCAAAAAGGAGACGGGAGGAAATCAAAAAAACCAATGTGGATAATGCTCCGATCAACACTACGATAACACTGATGACCGCCCAACCCCGGTGCAAGCTAAGGCGCCGACAGAGAAAATCGATTACCGGGTCAATCAAAATAGCAATCACACCTGCCAAAATAAAAGGAAGGAGAATCGGCCCGGCAAATTTCAAAACTTCTCCGCCTGCAGGCAAAATATAATAATAAAGAAGATAAATGCTCACGCATAGACCTGTCAGGATCAGCGCTTTTAAAAGACTTTCTTTCGTCTTGGACGATTCGTCCGTCTGCTTCATCCGGTTATCACCTCATCGTCAATGCTAACAAAAAATAGTAAACAACAGGAGCAGCCATAATCAGGCTGTCAAACCGATCTAAAACTCCCCCATGACCGGGAAGAATGCTGCCGGAATCTTTTACCCCGGCCCAGCGTTTCACTGCTGACTCCACCAGATCTCCCAGTTGACCGGCAACTGAGCCAACTGCTGCCAGGATGAAAAGAGGGAGAGGATCCATGAAACGGAGAAAATGCCCCAGGGTCATTGCTGCAAACAAACAAAGGGCAATACCGCCTAAAGACCCTTCCACCGTTTTATTTGGGCTGATGTTAGGGCTAAGCTTCTTCCGGCCAAAGTAATTACCGGCAAAGAAGGCACCGGTATCGGTAGCCCAGGTCATAATAAAAACAAGGAGAATAATGACAAACCCTTGGGTCTCACTTTCCCGGATCAAAATCAGATGGGCCGGCATCCAGGCCACAAAAAACACGCCGAATAAAGAAACCGCCACATCATGAGGCTTTGCCCCCCCAAAAACCATATGGATAATGTGGAGCAATAACACAAGGAAAAGGACTTGCCCGGCATAATCCTGGTAAATAAAAGAGGTCAGCATCAACACCACACTGAGGAAAAGCACAACAGGGGAAATAGAATAATCTTTCTTTTGGACCATATTGAGGTATTCCCATGTCCCAGTCAGAACGATCAGCGCCACCAGCAGGCTGAAAACAAGGCCACCCTGATAAGATAACCATAAAAGCAGGGGGATACCGACAATCGCCGTTAAAACTCGCTTTTTGAGCATACATTCACCGTCCTCGGCGTCAGGCGTTTCCCTGGACTTTTTCAAATGTCAAGCCTGACCCCATTTTTTATTTTTCAAGCCAGCCCGCCGTATCTCCTGCTTCTTTTTTGGAAATCCGCAATGGCTTTTAACAATTCGGCCTTATTAAAATCCGGCCAATAAACACCGGTATAATAGAATTCTGCATAAGCAAGCTGCCAAAGCAGGTAATTGCTGATACGTAGCTCACCGGAAGGCCGGATAAGGAGATCTGGGTCCGGCTGCCCTGCCGTAAACAGGTGGCCGGCGAAAATATCTTCCGTGATATCGTCCGCTCTCATCTTTTTGGCCTCAATTTTAGCACCGATGGCTTTAGCCGCCTCGACTATTTCCTTTCTCCCCCCGTAATTTAAGGCCACATTAAAGATCAGGCCGGTATTATTCCTGGTCGTTTCCCTAGCCCGGAAAAGTTCTTTTTTTGCTTCTTCCGGAAGGGGACCCAAGTTCCCGATGGGGCGGATGGAAATGTTCTGCCGGTGCATCTCATCTAATTCCTTGCGCAGGTATTCCACGATCAAGTTCATCAGTATTCTGACCTCCGCCTCCGGCCGCTTCCAGTTTTCCGTGGAAAATGCATATACCGTAAGTACTTTTATTTCCAGCTCCACACAGGCTTCAATAATGTTGCGCAGAGTCTCCACACCCGCCCGGTGTCCTGCCGACCTGGGCAGTCCCTTGCTTTGAGCCCAACGACCGTTCCCATCCATAATTATTGCCACATGTTGGGGCAGTTTAGTCCGGTCAATTTGTTTTAAAAGCTCCGGCTCATCTTCTTTATCCTTAAAAAAACGGGAAAAGAGATGAGAAAATTTCAGCATTGGAAAACCTCCTTGCAAACATGTTTGGAAAAATAGAAAAGGCCAAAACCTTTATCTATTTTTGGACTTTTCCATTTCTCCTTGTCCCTTCGCTTTTATGATAAGAAACCCCCTCCAGAAAGAGGGGGTTAGAGTTTTACTCTTCCACAATTGCACCGGTTGGACAAGCATCAACACAAGCGCCACAGTCCAAGCAAGCCTCTTGGTCGATTACGTAAATGTCACCTTCTTTAATGGCATCGTTGGGGCACTCACTTTGGCAGGAACCACAAGCTGTACACTCTTCTGTAATTTTATAAGCCACTCATTACACCTCCTTTCAACTTTCACACACCCACTTTTCATATGCGAAAACCAGATGTAAATCCTGCCCGGATGCCCGCTGGCGTACGACACGGAGCCCTCCCTCCGGCTGACCCCGCTTTGCGGTTTTGGTCGTTATTTCTGTCTTGATGGTAAAACCGTGGTTTTTTAAAATCTCCCTGGCTTCATAATCGTATAAACCAACTATGTCCGGAACAGGCATATTTAAATCATTATTATGCATCTTAAACTTCCATTATTTCCTTTTCTTTTAGAGAAAAAACTTCATCGACTTTTTTTATAAACTTATCGGTAACCTTCTGTACCTCGTCCAAACCTCTTTTGCTTTCATCCTCTGAAATCTCGTGTTCCTTTTCCAAGTCCCGAACCATGTCATTGACATCACGGCGCACGTTACGCACCGCCACTCTGGCCTCTTCCGCCTTTTTCTTCACTACTTTAACCAGTTCTTTCCGGCGTTCTTCCGTCAACTGGGGTATGCCGATCCTAATTACCGTCCCGTCACTGTTGGGTGTGAGCCCTAAGTCCGATTTGAGGATGGCCTTTTCAATTGATGAAATAGTAGACTTGTCCCAGGGTTGAATCACAAGCAGCCTGGCTTCCGGTGCGGAAATATTGGCCGTTTGATTAATGGGCGTGGGAACACCGTAATAGTCCACTTGAATCTTGTCCAAAAGAGCCGGATTCGCCCTGCCGGCGCGCAGAGATGCCAGATCTTTTTTTAAGACCTCCACCGTTTTACCCATTTTTTCTTCCGCTTCTTGAAGAATCTCTTTAATCACTGTTTATCCCCCCCGACAATTGTTCCAATTTGTTCTCCCAACACCACTTTAAGTATGTTCCCTTGCTGGTTGATATTAAAAACAATTATGGGAATCTCATTATCCTTACACAGGGATGCGGCGGTCGAATCCATGACGCCTAATCCCTGGTTAAGAACTTCCATATAGCCTAGTTTCTCATATTTTTTAGCACTGTGATTTTTCACCGGGTCGGAGTCATAAACCCCGTCCACTTTTTTGGCCATGAGAATAACTTCCGCTTCGATCTCCGCTGCTCTTAATGCGGCGGTGGTATCGGTGGAAAAATACGGGTTTCCTGTACCGGCAGCAAAAATCACCACCCGGCCTTTTTCCAAATGGCGAATTGCCCGGCGGCGGATATACGGTTCGGCAATCTGCCTCATCTCGATGGCAACCTGTACCCGGGTGTCCACACCCGCTTTTTCCAAAGCATCCTGAAGAGCCAGGGAATTCATTACTGTGGCCAGCATGCCCATATAATCGGCTGTCGCCCGATCCATACCTTTGGCACTACCGGCAATTCCCCGCCAAATATTGCCTCCTCCCACTACGATCGCAACATCTGTCCCATTATTCCTGACATCTTTCACCTGTTGGGCAATGGAACTGATGATATCCTGGTTAATCCCATAACCCTGGTTTCCGGCCAGAGCTTCTCCACTAAGCTTTAACACTACCCTCTTGAATTTCGGCCGCTCCATCCAGCTTTACCTCCAGTCCACCTCAAATATGTTCTACATAGTGCGAAAAAATCCTTTTGGATGTTGTTTCTTTTTTGAAAAAGAGCACATTTTAATGTGCTCTTCCGATAAGTTAACAAGGGTGCCTGACCCGTTATTAACTTATTTTTTGTTCAGCATCTCTTGTACTTCGCTTGCCAGGTCACAAGTTCTCTTTTCCATACCTTCGCCAACCTGGAAACGGGCAAATCTGCGGACAGAGATATTTTCGCCGATCTTGGCAATTTTTTCTGTAATTAACTGTTGGACGGTTTTATCCGAATCTTTAATAAAGGGCTGTTCTAAAAGACAGATCTCTTTAAAATATTTTTCCATCCGTCCATCCACAACCTTATCAACGATCTTTTCCGGTTTTCCTTCATTTAAAGCTTGGGCACGGTTGATTTCTCTTTCTTTGGCAATAAATTCTTCGGAAATTTCTTCCCGGGCGACGTATTCCGGACGGGATGCAGCAACCTGCATGGCAATATCCCGGCACAGCTCACGAAACTCATCGGTCTTGGCAACAAAATCGGTTTCACAGTTTACTTCAACAAGTACCCCAATGCGTCCGGCCCCATGTATGTAAGATTCCACCAAGCCCTCGGCCGCAATGCGTCCGGATTTTTTGGCGGCACTGGCAAGACCTTTTTCCCGAAGAATCTCCACAGCCTTTTCCATGTCTCCTTCGGCTTCAGTCAAAGCCCTTTTGCAGTCCATCATCCCGGCGCCTGTCTTTTCCCGCAGTTCTTTTACCATTCCGGCAGTAATCATTTATATCAACCTCCATTTTTAGATCTATAGTTTGTCTATTCAAATTTTCAGGCCTGACCCTATAGAAAAAGGCAGGGACGAGAAAGGTTTATCCTAGCCTTGGTCATCCCTACCTTATTACTTCAACATTATTCTGCCATAGATTGACCTTGGTTCCCCTCAATAACAGCGTCAGCCATCTTTCCTGTAAGTAATCTGACGGCCCTGATGGCATCATCATTACCGGGAATGATGTAGTCCACTTCATCCGGATCGCAGTTTGTATCAACAATTGCCACGATAGGAATGCCTAACCTGCGCCCCTCAGCAACAGCAATTCTTTCTTTCCGAGGATCGACAATGAAAATCGCACCCGGAAGCTGTTTCATATCTTTGATTCCGCCTAAAAACCGTTCGAGCTTATCTTTCTCGCCGCGGAGCTGAGAAACTTCTTTCTTGGGAAGTACTTCAAAGGTACCGTCTTCTTCCATCTTTTCCAGCTCGCGCAAGCGGTGGATTCTTTTCTGAATGGTGGGAAAGTTGGTGAGCATCCCGCCCAGCCATCTTTCGTTCACAAAAAACATACCGCACCGTTCGGCTTCTTCTCTGATGGATTCTTGGGCCTGTTTCTTGGTTCCGACGAAAAGAACGCTTTTCCCTTCCGCCACTACCTGCTTAACAAAGTTGTAAGCATCTTCAACCTTGTGCACCGTGCGCTGCAGGTCGATAATGTAGATGCCGTTCCGCTCGGTGAAAATGTAAGGAGCCATCTTCGGGTTCCAACGTCTGGTTTGGTGTCCGAAATGAACACCTGCTTCCAAAAGCTGTTTCATGGAAATAATCGACACTAAATATTCCTCCTTTTTGTTTGACCGCCGATCCCCTCTTTTGTGTTGCAGGACCGCTTGCAGCACTCCCCGCGACACATCAGGAACCGTGTGTTTTTCAACCTCGAACAGTATAGCATACCAGGCTTTTGATTGCAAGTTGTTACAGGATATATTTGCTGAGATCTTCGTTTTTTACCACCGCTTCCAGTTTACGTTCCACATACTCACGATCAATGGAAATTTCCGGGGAAGCTTGGTCGGGAGCATCGAAAAGAAGATCCTCCAGCACCTTTTCGAGGATAGTGTGCAGACGCCGGGCCCCGATGTTTTCTGTTTGAGCATTGACCATGTCGGCAATTTCCGCAATGGCTTCGATGCCGTTTTCGGAAAACTCGACGGTCACTCCGTCTGTCTGCAGAAGAGCAACATATTGTTTGATCAGAGAGTTTTGCGGTTCTAAAAGGATGCGTTTGAAATCTTCTTTATATAAGCTGTCCAACTCCACCCGGATGGGAAAACGGCCTTGCAGTTCAGGGATCAAATCCGATGGTTTGGCGGTATGAAAGGCTCCCGCCGCAATGAACAGCATATAGTCGGTCTTCACCGGGCCGTATTTGGTCATGACGGTAGAACCTTCGACGATGGGCAAAATATCCCTTTGCACTCCGCCCCGGGAAACATCCGGCCCATGGCGGCTATCCTGGCCGGCTATTTTATCGATTTCATCCAAAAAGATAATGCCTGATTGCTCGGCACGGCTGATTCCCTGCCTGACCACCTCATCCATATCAATTAATTTCTGGGCTTCTTCCTGGGTGAGGATCTTCCGGGCTTCCGACACCGGCAGACGCCGTTTTTTCTTTCTTTTGGGCATCATGTTGCCGATCATATCCTGGAGGTTGATGCCCATCTCTTCCATTCCGGTGCCGCCTAAAAAATCAAACATGGGGGAAGACTGTTCTTCCACTTCCACTTCCACCAGTTCATTTTCCAGTTCCCCTCGGTCCAAACGTTCCTTTAAATAGGCTCTTTTTCTTTTGACTTCCTCGTGAACCCGGGCCTTTTTTTCTTCCTCATCGGAATCATAGTTTCCCCCGCCGCCAAAAAGCATTTCCATCGGGTGGCGCACAGAGGATTTAGTGGGCAGAGGTGCCAAGAGATCCAAAAGACGGACCTGAGCCATTTTCTCTCCCTGGCTGCGCACCTGTTCCATTTTTTCATATTTCACCATGTGAATAGACTTTTCTACCAGGTCCCGGACGATGGATTCCACATCCCGACCGACATAACCCACCTCGGTAAATTTTGTTGCCTCAACTTTAATAAACGGGGCATTTACCAGTTTCGCCAAACGACGGGCGATCTCTGTTTTTCCTACCCCGGTGGGCCCGATCATGATGATGTTTTTCGGTAATATCTCTTCCTGGATGGCAGGACCCAGCCGCTGCCGGCGGTATCGGTTTCTCAAGGCCACTGCCATGCATTTTTTGGCATTGTGCTGGCCGACAATAAAACGATCCAGTTCCCGCACGATTTGCCGTGGTGTCAAATTTTCCAATGCAATGCCTCCTTTGGTTAAATCTCCTCTACCGTAATATTATGATTAGTATAGACACAAATATCTGCTGCAATCTTCAAGGACTCTTCGACGATCTCACGGGGTTTAAGATCGGAACAGCCTGCCAAAGCCCGGGCTGCCGCCAAAGCATATGGCCCGCCGGAACCGATGGCGGTAATATTATCATCCGGTTCGATCACTTCCCCGTTGCCGGAAATCACCAAAAGAGCATTTTTATTGGCCACAATCAAAAGAGCCTCCAGCTGGCGCAGCATTTTGTCGGTGCGCCACTCCTTGGCTAATTCCACCGCTGCCCGCTGCAGGTTGCCCCGGTATTCTTCCAATTTGCCTTCAAACTTTTCAAACAAGGTAAAGGCGTCGGCAACAGAGCCGGCAAACCCGGCAATCACCTGGTTATGGTACATCCTGCGCACTTTCTTGGCTCCGTGCTTCATGACAATATTATTGCCGAAAGTCACCTGACCGTCGCCGCCTACCGCTACCTTCTCCCCCCGGCGCACGGCAACAATTGTTGTACCGTGAAACATATGATCCCTCCTTGCAATCTCACCATAGTCAGGGCGCATCCCATTTCCTACGCCCGGGGATGTGTTTTTTCATAAACAGATTTCAGTTGTTTTTTGGTGACATGGGTATAAATTTGCGTGGTGGACATTTTGACATGCCCCAACAACTCTTGGACAGACCTTAAGTCCGCTCCCCCCTCCAAAAGATGGGTGGCAAAGGAATGGCGCAAAGAGTGAGGACTGATTTTCTGATTAAGGGCCGCCTGGGCGACATATTTATCAACAATGTTGCGCACACTCCGGGCGGAGAGACGCCGGCCGTACTTGTTTAAAAAAAGAGCTTCCTGCCGGGAACCGGATCTTGCCTCCAGTTCTTTTCGTCCCTGGGAAAGGTATTGTCTCAGCGCCCGCAAAGCCGCACCGCCGAGAGGAACGACCCGCTCCTTGGAGCCTTTTCCGAACACCCGGGCATAGCCCAGGGAAAAATCGATATCAACAATATTCAGTCCCTCCAGTTCGCCGACACGGAGACCGCCCCCATAAATAACCTCCAAAATCGCCTTGTCCCTCTCCCCCTGGCTTGTTGAGTCGGGAGCATTTAACAATGCCTCAATTTCCTTATAATAGAGAAACTTTGGCAGGCGTTTATCCATTTTAGGAGTGTGCACATTGAGCATGGGATTAACTTTGACGATCTCCTCTCTGGCCAAATAACGGTAAAAGGATCGAAGGGCTGCCAGTTTTCGCGCCATTGTGGATTTGCTTAAGCCCTTTGCCTGGAGTTTTGCTAAAAACCGGCGCACCGTGAGGTGATCTACCTGGGCTGCATCTACCTGAGAGAGATCCTTCTTCAGTGCCTGGGCGAGAAATTCCCCAAACTCCAAAAGGTCATGGCTATACCCCTCCAGCGTATGCTCAGAGGCATTTTTTTCTATCTTCAGATAGGCAATAAACTGTTCCAGCAAAAGGTCCATGGTTTTCCCTCTTTTTATATCTTATGCCAATCCCCATGTTGCTTTGAAGTTATTTAATGCTTCCAGCGCCCGTTTGGCAATCAACTTGTTTTTTTCTTTCTTATCTCTGATTCTTTTCCCCAAGGGAGGCATCAGGCCAAAAGTAATATTCATTGGCTGAAAATGTTTGGGATCGGCAGAGGTAATATAGTGACAGAGGCTGCCGATAGCTGTCTCCCGGGGAAAGACCAAGCTTTCTTGTCCCAAAGCTCTCTGCACTCCATTGATACCGGCGACGATCCCATTGGAGGCGGACTCTACATAGCCCTCCACCCCGGTGATCTGCCCGGCAAACAGAATTTCTGGATGTGTCTTTAACTGCATGGTCGGATAAAGTAAAACCGGAGAATTAATAAAGGTATTGCGGTGCATTACCCCGTAACGAACAAATTCTGCGTTTTCCAGCCCGGGGATCATCCCAAAGACCCGGCGCTGATCGTCCCATTTGATGTGAGTCTGAAAACCCACCATATTATATAATGTGGCCGCCGCATTGTCCTGCCTGAGTTGGACCACGGCATAGGGCCGGTTTCCCGTGCGAGGGTCCGTAAGGCCCACCGGCTTCATGGGGCCAAAGGCTAAGGTGTTCCGTCCTCTTTTCGCCATCTCCTCTACCGGCATGCAGCCTTCAAAATAAGTCTCATTCTCAAATTCTTTCATGGGATGCTCTTGGGCTTCCATCAAAGCATGATAAAAGCGATGGTATTCTTCTTCCGTCAGCGGACAATTGAGATAGTCCTCCCCCCTGCCGTAGCGGGAGGCGCGAAAAGCAATGTTCATATCAATGGAATCAGCGGTGATAATAGGGGCGACGGCATCATGAAAATAGAGATAATCCCCGCCGGTACGGTTTTTGATGGACTCCGCTAGTTTCCCGGATGCCAATGGGCCGGCGGCGACAATCACAATGCTTTCTACCGGAATATCGGTTACTTCTTCCCGGATAATAGTCACATTGGGATGAGCCGAGAGCTTTTCCGTAACGGCATGGGAAAACCCTTCCCGATCCACCGCCAGTGCTCCCCCCGCCGGAACTTTGTGCCGGTCGGCACAGTCCATCACCAGAGAGTTCAGCATACGCATCTCTTCCTTTAAAAGACCGACGGCATTTTCCAGGGCGGATGCCCTTAAGGAATTGCTGCAGACCAGTTCGGCAAAGTCCCCGGTCTGATGAGCCGGGGTCATTTTCCCCGGGCGCATTTCGTATAATTTCACTTTGACACCTAAGTTTGCCGCCTGCCAGGCCGCTTCCGCCCCTGCCAGTCCGGCGCCGATAATAGTAATTTCGTTCATCATGTCCCTCATTTATCTATCTTTTCATGTTGTCATCCCGAGTATCTGTTTTACTTACACTTAGGGCAAACCAATTTGATTTCTTTCTTCTTGCTGACCTTTTCCACCATAGGATAACCGCATTTTTCACACAATACTCCGGTGGGCTTATCCCAAGAAACAAACTGGCAGTCGGGATAATTGCGGCACCCGTAAAACAACCTGCCTCTTTTCCCTTTTCTCTCGACAATTTCTCCACCGCATTCCGGACACTTAACACCGATCTCTTTTAAGATAGGCTTGGCATTCCGACACTCTGGAAAGCCGGGGCAGGCCAAAAACTTGCCATAGCGGCCCATTTTATAGACCATCTTGCGCCCGCATTTTTCACAAACCTCGTCTGATTCTTCATCCTGGATTTCAATTTCGCCGATTTCTTCTTCCGCATGCTCCAAGTCTTTTGCAAAGGGGCCGTAAAAGGCCTTAATTACTTCCTGCCAAGGCATGGAACCTTCCTCGATAAAATCCAGATCCTTTTCCATCCCGGCAGTAAATTCCACGTCAATAATTTTGGGGAAGTATTCTTTTAAAAGGTCAACAACGATTTTCCCCAGTTCCGTGGGAATAAACTGTTTTTGCTGGCGGAGGACGTAACCCCGGCGGAGAATAGTATCAATGATGGGAGCATAGGTGCTGGGCCGGCCGATTCCCCGCTCTTCCAGGGCTTTAACTAAAGTAGCCTCGGTAAATCTGGGGGGCGGCTGGGTAAAATGCTGTTTCGGCTCAGTTTTCACCAGTTTCAAAGGCTGACCTTCAGTGACCTTGGGGATAAGCCCATTATCTTCATTGCTCTCGTCATCTTTTCCTTCAATATATACCTGCATAAAACCGGGGAATTTAATGACAGAGCCGGTCACCCGGAAAATAAATTCTCCTCCGGCAATATCCACTGTCGTTACTTCCATGAGGGCAGAACTCATTTGACTGGCCACAAATCTCGACCAGATCAGCTTATATAACTTATACTGCTGAGGCTTAAGATATTCTTTGATAGTCTCCGGCAGGCGAATAACCGCCGTGGGCCGAATAGCCTCGTGGGCGTTTTGAATTTTGCCTTTGGCTTCGTATTTTCGCACCTGAGAGGGAACAAAATCCGCCCCGTATTTTTCTTTGATTAAATTGCGGGCCTCTTCTTGGGCCACCTCAGAAACGCGCGTAGAGTCTGTTCTGATATAAGTGATCAAACCGACGCTGCCTTCTTTGCCCACCGATAGCCCTTCATAAAGCTGCTGGGCAAGCTGCATCGTTTTCTTAGCGGTAAAACCCAGTTTCCGGTAAGCCTCCTGCTGGAGACTGCTGGTGGTAAAGGGAGGCGCCGGGTTCCTTCTCTTTTCCTTGCTGGTAACGCTTTTTACCCTGTAATCAAGCTTTGAAACACGAGATAAAATCTCGTTCATCCTACCCTCATCGGGAATAGCTGCTTTTTCCTTGCCGATTTTGAAAAGTTTGGCGGAAATTTGGCCGGTGCCGATATCAAACTGCCCGGTCAACGACCAGTACTCTTCCGGGACAAACCGGTCGATCTCATCCTCCCGGTCGGAAATCATGGAGACCGCTACCGACTGGACCCGGCCGGCACTGAGGCCTTTTCTTATTTTTTTCCAAAGGAGAGGGCTTAATTTGTAACCGACAAGCCGATCCAGCACCCTTCTCGCCTGCTGGGCATTTACCCGATCCATATCGATCTGGCGGGGGTTTTTGACCGCTTCCCGAATCGCCCCTTTGGTAATTTCGTTAAATTCAATACGGCAGGGCGTCCCGTTATTGGCCCCCAGATATTGGCCAAGGTGCCAGGCAATCGCCTCTCCTTCCCGGTCAGGGTCGGCTGCAAGAAGTATCTTATCCGCCTTTTTAGCGGCATCTTTCAGTTCCTTTAAGGTGTCCCCTTTTCCCCGAATGGTAATATACTTTGGTTCAAAATCACGTTGGACATCAACGCCCAACTGACTTTTGGGCAAGTCACGGACATGTCCCATAGAGGACTTGACACTGTAATTACGACTTAAAAACTTGCTAATTGTTTTTGCCTTGGTCGGGGATTCAACAATGATTAACGTTTTCGACATCGACTCACCTCTTTAGGGTAGTTCTAAAATTAAATAATAAACAAAAACATTTAAATATTTCGGGTTACCCCGTTAAAAATTTCTGATTTAATATATAATACTTTCCCGGGAGCTGCTTAACTAAACCCTTAATTTCCCACAATGTTAAGAGAGATGCCATTTCTCCGGCTAAAATACCAGATTTCTCTACCAGAATGTCAAAATGGGCACCTCCGCCCATCATTAATTCTAAAATCCCCCGCTCCTTTTGGGAAAAAGTAAACAAGTCTACTTTCAAAGGTTCCCTTTCTGTTTCAAGATATTCCTCTAAAATATCAAAAGCATTCTCCACCAGCTTGGCACCCTGCTTTACTAATTTGTGGGTCCCCCGGCTCATGATGCTGGTAACCGGACCGGGCACGGCAAAAACGTCCCGCCCGTGTTCCAAAGCACAATCTGCGGTAATAAGAGATCCGCTTTTTTCTGCCGCCTCAACCACCACCACTCCCCGGCACAAGCCGCTGATGATCCGGTTGCGGGCAGGAAAATGCTGGGGCAAAGGAGGTGTCCCCAGGGGGAATTCAGATAAGACCCCACCCATTGAAGATATTTCATTAAAGAGAGCTTTGTTCTCCGGAGGATAGATGACATCGATCCCGCTGCCTAATACAGCAATGGTTTTGCTGCCGCCTTTCAGGCAACCTCGGTGACTCCAAGTATCAATACCCCGGGCCAGGCCGCTCACCACCCAAACACCTTTTTCCGCCAGCTCTTGGGCAATCGTTTCCGCAACATGCCGTCCGTAAGGAGTAGCCCGGCGGGCCCCCACCATACCGATACAGAGATCATCTTCCACGGGAAGACTACCTTTATAATATAATAGATACGGCGGATCATAAATGTTCTTTAATAGCGGAGGATAAGCATCTTCCTCCAGGGTAACTATCCGGGCTTCGGATTGCAAAAATTTTTCATATATTTTTTCTATGTCGGAGTGTTGCCGGGCTTCAAAGGCCAGCTCTGCTCCATTTCCCTGAAAACCGGGTACCCCCTGCCAATGCTTGTCTCCCTGCCAAGCATACTCATAATTTTGGAAATAGTCAACGAGAATTTTTAACCGTTTTGTCCTCATTCCTGGCAGGCTATGTAAGGCTACCAGGCATTTTAGCTCGCTCATTTGGCATCCACCTTTTTCTCACATTTTTCCGGCTGCCGTTGATATTGAGAAGCTTGACCACCCTGTGCTATAATCAATCGGGAGGAGGGAAATTATGACACAGTTTACAAATTTTTTATCTGCTTACCTGCCCGATATTTTATCCGTCGGAGTGGTTCTTTTCTTTGTTTACAAGGCTTGGAAGGTATGGTACAACCGCCGGTAACAATTTACATATAATTATGCCACAATTTTGAAAAAAAGTGCAACCATAAGTTGCACTTCAATCTCAATAAGTTAATAAAGGTGTCAGGCTCCTGAGTTAACTTAAATACCCTTATCGTTCTCATTCATCAATTCACTCACTGCTACCAGTTCAAAACCTCGCGTCCGCAGGCCGTCAATGATTATGGGAATGGCTTTCAGGGTGCTCTCCCTGCCCTCATGCATTACCACGACCGCACCGTCGGTCACCTTGGAAATAACACGGTTTGCCACTGCTTGGGCATCGTTGGTATCCCAGTCCCGGGGGTCTACATTCCAGTTGACCGGGGTCTGTCCGAATGATTGGGCGACATCAACAACTAAATTATTGTAAGCTCCATATGGTGGGCGGAAAAGGCCTAATTCCTGTCCGGTAACCTTTTTAATGACATCAACGGTTTTTTGAAAATCTTTTTGTACTTCCTCCTCGAGAAACTCCGTCAAACGGCCGTGCTCATAAGAATGGCTGCCGATTTCACAGCCGTGAGCAATAATTTTTTGAGCCAGATCCGGATACCATTCTACTCTTTTTCCCACTAAGAAAAATGTCGCTATCGCCTGATATTCCTGAAGCACCTTCAGGTATTCCGCCGTCCAGGTGGGATATGGTCCGTCATCGAAAGTGAGGGCTACTTTTTTCCCCTGCTCAGAATTTCCGTGGAAAACAGCTTTGGCAGCAGACGATGGATCTTCTTGCCCTTTTTTCGGCTCTTTACTATTCCCGGGCTTACTATCTGATACCTGCGACCCGGTTTTATCAGCGCCATCGTCATTTTCCGGCGCTTTTTTCGGCTCTTTACTATTCCCTGAATCACTTTCTTTCTCCTGTCTATCTGTCTCAACAGCTGCCTTATCATTTTCCGGCAGTTCCGTTTCTTGCTCTTCACTGTTTACCGGCAGCGAATCTTTTGGAGTGACCCCGCGCCCCTCGGGGCTACTAACACCAATAGGAATGACAAAACTTAAAAAAAGAAAAACCAATACGGCTTGTCCTAAAACAAAAAACCACCGTTTGGTTGATCTTTTGCGACGATTTCTCCTTCGGCTTTTTCTCATGTTGCTTTTCCCCGGGTTGTCAACTACCCCGTCCCCATGACACGTTCTCATGTTGCCTGCCCCCCTGTTGTTAAGCCTCTATAATATTAGACGCTGATGGGAGGGAAAAAGTTCAATAAATGTCGAAAATTTTAATTTAAATTACTCCCCTTTTTAATTGAAGCATTCTTTCTGTGGTATTCAAAATATTGGTAATGCGCACTCCGAAATCATCATTGATGACAACCACTTCCCCTTTGGCCACCAAAACATTATTGACAAGAATATCTACGTCCTCATCCACCAGGCTGTTCAGCTCAATGATGGACCCGCTCTGAAAACAAAGGATCTCCTGAATCGGTTTTTTTGTCTTCCCTAATATGACGGAGATGGTGAGGGGAATGTCCAAGATCAATTCCAGTTTACCTTCCTGTTCCGAGAGTTCTTTATTTTCTTCTTCTGTTCCCGGCTCTCCATCCCAATTTTCCTTATCCCCTTTTACCTCATTCGACCTTTGATTTGCTTTGATCAATAGCTCGGCTTGTTCCTGACTTAAGAGGGCTGCGATTTCTTCCTGATTTAAAAACTCACCTGCCATCAGCATCAGTTCCCTTCATCTTTCAAAATTTGCACCGCTCGTTTATTGCCTAATGTTCCAGGCCTGGCTTTAAACTTTAACAGGCTGTCAACATATAAGTCCATACTGTCAAGGACCGACTTATCCAGTTGGAGTACGTCCCCTTCTTGAACCTGCAAAAATTCTCCCACCGGAAGGTCGGTTTTACCTACCACCACGGTTAGATCGACCATTACTTTGGATAGAGTCTTTTCAATAATGTTCTTTTCGGGAAGGTTTGGTGAACCCAGTCCCTCCGTGAGCCAGTATCTGGGGGAAAGCCGGTCGATGACCGGACCTAATACAATGTGAGGCAGACAGATATTAATGAGTCCGCAGGTCGTTCCCACCACAGTGTCAAAAGTGATCACTGCTACCGTTTCTTTGGGTGTAATCGCCTGGCTGATTCTGGTGTTTGTCTCCACCGACTCCAGTTCCGCCTTGATCTCAATTATTTCGGACCAAGCCATGCTGTAAATTTCCAGCACCTTTGTGTGCATTTTTTTCATGACGGCAAGTTCAATTTCAGAAAGAGCCCGTACTTCACCATTAACCTTTCCTGTCCCTCCAAACATCAAGTCTAAAGTTGGATAAACATACTCCATGTTCGTTTCCAAAACCGCTTTTCTCTTCAGCGGTTCCAGAGAAAAGACAGTTATCAGCGTAGGGCCGGAGAGAGAACTGACAAATTCTTCATAAGCCACCTGCTCTACAGACCTGACTCTCACTTTTATACCGGAGCGCAGGTAGACGGAAAGAAAACTGCTTAACATCTTGGCAAAATTGCCATGCAATGTTTCCAGACCGGCCAACTGTTCCTTAGAAAATTTGTTTGGACGAGAAAAATCAAAGCTTTTCACCGGCTTAAACCTCCTCCCTTAATTATTCCATTCCTCCAATTGGGCTTTTAACCTTAAAACCGCCCGGCCGTGCAGCTGACAAACTCGAGATTCCGATACGTTTAAAACTTTTCCGATTTCTTTTAAAGTAAGCTTTTCATTGTAATACAAAGCAAGAATCAGCTTGTCCTTTTCATTCAGCCTCTCCAGCGCATTTTTCAGCAGTATCCTCAACTCCCGGTTCTCCACAATAGATTGGGGATCGGGCGCATCAGCTGACACCACTGTATCACCGACCTTGATGCTTTTGGCATCGTAGCTTCTAATAACTTCGTCCAGTGAGATAAAACTCAGGTTGCTGACGTTAACCAAAACATGATGAAGTTCATCCAATGTCATGCCGGAGGCTTCAGCCCATTTTTCCTCTGTCACGTTACCTTCCAACTGCTCCAATCTGCGGTAAGCATCAGTTGCCGCTTGCAGCTTTTTATAAGTGGACCGGGGGAGAAAGTTGGCTTTTCTGATTTCATCAATGATCTTTCCTTTGATCCGGTAAGATGCATAGGTCTCAAATTTAACGCCTATTTTAGGGTTGAACTTATCCACCGCTTCAATCAAACCTAAAAAGCCAAAGCTTACTAAGTCCTCTTCATCTAAATGGGAAGGAAGGTTTATCACCATC
>JAQVXR010000189.1 GCA_028709045.1 Desulfitobacteriaceae bacterium
ATGGATATTATATCATGTTCTACAACATTATACAACAAATATATCCATAAATATTGACATTAATATAGCCCGATATTTCGAGCTTATAAGGATGCTTTTTATTTTTTTACTGCAAAACTACGGATATTGTCAATCATATGATTTACTAAAAATAGCCATCTATCCAAAAAAGCAAACCTGTCGAAAGATAGGGACGCAAAGATAAGGGTCTAAGACCATAAGGTTATGACCGCCTGGTTGCACGAGAGCAGATGTATGGGATACATAAGCCTGCTTTGCAATATCGGTTAAGCAGGCTTTTTTGGGGCTATTAGAGGGGCAATTGGGGTGCACAGGTATTATTTTGTATCATGGCTTTGAAACATTATTACCGAAGGTTGTGATCGAAGATGAGATTGTTCTTGAGGTTATGGAGAGAAGAAGAAGGCCAGGGATTGGTCGAATATGTACTGATTTATTCCATGATTGTCATTGTAGTTATAGCCGCATTGGGGGTATTCGGAACATCATTAAGCGCTTGTTATAACGAAATAGCCAGTAAAATATAGTTTTGACTTTGTACACCGGGGGGAAAAGACCTAAAACAATCAATAACGAATAGATGAGAGAGTCTGGATTTAATATGTAGCAACTAATGCCGAAAAAGGCTGATAAATTGGGATGTGTGCCGCTAACAAATGCTTGACACTAATCAACTCTCTGTCTAGAATAAATCCAGAATATTATAGGGAATCGGCGATTTCCGTGAAAGAAGGTGAAATACCAACCTGACTGCAGTAGGGTAAAACCTTCGAAAGAAGGCGACACAAAGCTCAGGGGCTAAGGTGGAATGACTCACTAAGCCTACCAGTTGCCAGATGGGTAGTTTGTACTGACTTGTAACGGATATTTCGGTGTTCGGAGATTGGTGTAGTCCACAACGTGGTTACATAATTAAAAATTAAGAAAGAAGGTATCATAATGAATTTAATGAAGAGATTAGTCAGTGAAGAAGAAGGACAGGGTATGGCGGAATATGCACTCATTCTGGGACTGGTAGTAGTTGCAGCTTTAGCTATTTTTACTAATGTGGGACCTGCTATTCAAAATAAATTCAATGCGGTTGCAGAGGCGCTCAATAGTTAAAATAACCAACAAAATCTCTTTTAGGTAATCGTGACATTGAATTGAAGCCTAAATTTGCCTATAAAGGCCCTGCTGAAAATTGGGCGGGGCCTTTCCCATAAGGAGGATAAAGGCATGCAAGAGCTGGTAGTGGCTCTGGTGCTCCTGGTCTGTGTGATAACTGATTACCGCGAGCACAAAATCTATAATATGGTTCTGTTGCCCTCGCTTCTTTTGGGGGTAGGTTATAATTTTGTAATTGCAGGTTGGCTTGGTCTTGGGCAATCCGCGCTGGGAATGTTGGCCGGTCTTACTATATTGCTTATACCCTTTGCATTGGGCGGCATGGGTGCCGGCGATGTAAAGTTGCTGGCAGTAATCGGAGCTGTTAAAGGCCCAGTGTTTGTTTTCTATTCTGCCTTGGGAATGGGTTTGGCGGGGGGAATTATGGCCCTGGGAATTATTGCATATAAGGGTGGGCTTTTCCGTAAACCAGCTAGCTTTTTCCATAGTATATGGTTGATGTTGACTAGTGGTTTCAAAGTAAATACATTTGATTTAGGCAAAGAGAAAATTATGCTCCCTTACGGTCTGGCGATTGCAGCTGGTGCGGTAGGTGCTTATTGGTGGATGGGGTGAATTTGATGTGGCGATCGAGAATTAAGGACCAACGAGGTCAGTCTATGGTTGAAATGGCATTAGTATTACCCATCCTTATCTTGCTTATCATGGGAATCGTTGAATTCGGTCGTATTTATGCGGTTCAATTAGATCTTAACAACGCGGTCCGCGAAGGGGCTCGCTTTGCCGCAGTTGGGCCTTTCAGTGATTCTGAAACTACATCTGATATAAAATCAAAGATTGCCACAAAAGTAAAAAATAGTTCCATGATGCTAAAGGCTGAAGATACAGATTTAAGGGTGACAACTACGTTTTCAGACGATCCAAATGCAAAAAGGAAATCCGGCGATCCAGTGAAGGTTGAGGCATGGCACGAGGTCACGCTTGACATAGCGTTTTTTCGTACAGCTACATTCGACATTGATGCTGCGGTCACAATGCGGGTTGAGTGATATAAGAGGGGTTTGGATAGCTATAAAATGCTAATGACTATAAAACCGGCAAGGGAGTGGTAGACAGTGAAGTTCTTGCCTAATGAAAAGGGTCAAATGATAGTATTACTAGCACTTGGCTTAGCTGTATTTTGTGGACTTGCAGGTTTGTCGATAGATGTTGGAAACTTGTACTGGCAGAAGTCTAAGCTCCAAAGTGCACTTGATGCGTCTTGTTTAGCCGGAGCACAGGCATTGCCGGACACGATTGGAGCAGCTGAAACAAAGTTAAAGTATTACGCAAAAGAAAACGGAGTAGAAAACGGAGTAAACAATACGGTATTTACTTTCGATAAGCCTACCGATGTGAAGATACGGGCCACGGCTACCCGAAAGGTCAGACTTGCTCTCATGCCGGTGTTAGGTTTCGGTCAATATGCCAATGTGACAGCAAAATCTGCTGCTATCAAAAAGATGAACCCTGCTTTTAATTACGTTGTTTTTAACGGCAGTGAAACTGAGCCTATGAAAATGTATTCGAAAAATAAATTTGTCGTAAACGGATCCATACATTCAAACAGCGACATCATTATAACTGGTAAACCACAAAATATAAAAGTTTCTGGAAGTTGTGAAGCGGTTGGGGATATTGATGTTGATCCCAATGCTTCCAATATTTCGAAAGTTACTTCCGAATTTATTGAAATGCCTTCTTATGCAGATAAAATCAAAGCAGAAGCTTACGCAGCAGGAGCGGGATACTATTATACTGAGTCAACCACGTTGACAGATACAACTGTTAGTAGACCCGATCCGAGTATACCGATTTATGTCGAGGGAGACCTTACAATAGACTGTACACAAATACATGGTTCCGGTGCTATTATGGCTACCGGAAACATCACTATGGCTACCAACAACATCCATGGGGGACCTTTGTTTATATATTCTTTGAAAGATATTTCTGTTGATACCAACAACATTATGATATCAGGGATCTTCTATGCACCTAATGGAAGCATCAAAGCAACCACAAACGTTGTAAAGACAGATGGAGCACTATTTATAGCCGCTCAAGTTAAATTTGGAGAGATGGACGATCCTGATAACAATATCACCATGGCTGTTGGTGATAATTCCGCAGCTCTTAAATATGGTGATGTCAGTCTGGTGCCATATGATTAAAATCAAGCGGTCTGCCCAAGGTAATAAGGTATGACCTAATTTCCTGGCCTTACAATTGTGACCCAGCCAAGGTCAGAATGCTTCTAAAATATCGCTAGGGAGAGATGACAATGCGTAATAAATTAGTTCTTGTATTAGCGTTAGTTTTCGGGTTACTGGCAGCATTCCTAGTTTATAATTATTTGAACAATGTGACTAAATCTGCGCAACAAAGACTATATACGCAGGTAGTGACCGCTGCCCAAGATATTCCGGCCAATACAGCAATTACCAGTGTTATGGTGGAGTCGAAACCATTTCCGAATGAGCTTAGAAATGGGAAAGAAATTGCCGATATAAATGTAGCGGTGGGAAAGATTTCTCCAGTTGCTATTACTAAAGGTGAAGTGTTATTGGAAAACCGTTTGATCAAGCCAGGCGAGAGTACCGAACAACTTTCCTATGTAATCCCCGACGGAATGAGAGCCATGTCTATACCGGTAAATGAGGTTACCGGGGTTGCCAATATGATCAAAAAGGGTGATAGGGTAGATGTTTTAGCGGTAGTACCTGCTACCGATCAATCTCCCGTGTCCCGTTCCGTACTTGTTCTGCAAAATATTGAGGTGCTAGCTGTTGGTACGGTTCTGAACCCTTCCCCCACCCCTACTCCTGAAAAGGTTGCAGCACCCGCTACCATTACAGTGTCAGTAGACCCCCAAAGTTCACTGAAGTTAAAAATGGCATTGCAAAGTACCAATTTCAGTCTTGCGTTGCGTTCGGCAGCGGATAAGAATATAGCCAACCCGGTGCCATTTGCTTTGAATCAATTTTAGGTTAAGCATATAAGCCTTTAACTGAAGGTTTGAAATAGAAGGTTAAGGCCCAATATATACAATTATGATGAATAAGATATTACATTACAATAAACATCTTTCCATTTGAAAGGGGATCATAATAACGATGGAAAAAATCAGAGTATTAATTGCTAGTGATCTTCCCGAATACCGCCAGGAGTTAACAGACACTCTGGCTGAAGAACAGGATTTCCTTATAATTGGAGAAGCGGTAAATGGTGCGAATGCGATCAAAAAAGCCGAGCATTTGCTTCCAAATATCATACTTATGGATATTCAAATTCCTATTATGGACGGAATAAATGCTACTGAGAAAATAACTCTGGCTCATCCCAACATTGGTGTAATAATTATTGCCGCGACAGGAGAGAGCGATGTTCTAAAGCAGGCGATGTTGGCTGGTGCTGGAGATTTTTTATACAAAGAGCAAGTACAAGAAGGCGAAATAGCTCAGGCAGTACGAAGACTGTTTCTTGCTCAAAAGACCCGTAGTGCAA
>JAQVXR010000190.1 GCA_028709045.1 Desulfitobacteriaceae bacterium
CCTTCACTGAAAGGTTCCTACAGTTTACCTTAAAGCGTGCCCCCTTATCCAAACTTTTTATGTTTAATTTCTACAATTTAGAATAACTTCCTTTTTTTACATAGGCCTATTATTTAAATTTTTCTTCGCAGCAATATTTTTATAAATTTAATTGTCTTCGACCAGTTCAGGTCTAGAAAAAATCATCATCAAATATATATTAGGGTCAGCCTTTCCCAACTTAAATCAATCCAAAAAAACAGGTGATCGTAAAAATGAAAATTCTCGGTGCTTTTGCCTCTGTAATTCTCTGTGTTTCCATGCTGATATTTCCTAAAGATACCTTTGAAGCAGCAACAGTAGGACTTGCCACCTGGTGGCAAATTGTCTTTCCTTCCCTCATGCCTTTTTTAATTCTCTCAGAGCTTTTCCTCGGCTTAGGTGTTGTCCATATGATCAGCATCCTGTTGGAACCTGTTATGCGTCCTATCTTTAATCTCCCCGGATGCGCTGCTTTTGTCGTTGCCTTGGGCTATACTTCAGGTTTTCCCGTAGGCGCTATCATAACTTCCCAACTGCGCCGGGAAAAAATGGTTACCCGCCGGGAAGGGGAAAGGCTGATATCATTTACCAACAATGCCAGTCCTCTCTTTATCTTTGTTGCTGTTGCCGTAGGCTTTTTCCATCGCCCGTCACTGGGCATTATTTTGGCTATTGCTCATTACGGAGCAAATCTCACATTAGGCTTGGCGCTCCGGTTTCTTGGACACCGGGACCCGGAAAAAACAATGGAGCAGGCAAACTACAGAAACCTGCTCTTAAATAGTATTCAGGCAATGATAAAGGCACAGAAAAAGGATGGAAGACCCTTTGGTAAGCTCATGAGTGATGCGGTAAAAAAATCAGTCTACAATCTGGCCACAATCGGTGGCTTTATCATTTTTTTTGCCGTCATCATCAGAATACTGACTTTACTTGGAATCACAAATATAATCGTTGAGATACTTTCCATTGTCTTATGCCCACTGGGATTTCCCGAATCATTAGTCAATGCTCTCTCTACAGGACTTTTCGAAATGACCCTGGGTGCCAAATTAGCCAGCGAAAGTTCTGCTTCTTTGGCCTATCAAGTTATTGCCGCCAGTATCATTATTGCTTGGAGCGGCATTTCCATTCATGCGCAAGTAGCAGGAATGGTTTCAGATACTGATTTACGCATGTATCCTTTTATTTTATCAAGGATGGCCCATGCTATTTTGGCTGGGCTCTTTGCTTTTTTATTGGTGCAGGCTCAGCCTGTTGCCGCCTTTAACCTTCCTGCTCCGGCCGAGATAAATTCGCTTTTTATTGTGCTGACTTCCGTTATTTTAGCGTTTCTCTCCCTGCTTGTTCCGGTATGTACAGCCCTACTTTGTTTTTTCTTGGGAAAAACCGCTTGGCTTGTCCTAAGAATTAGGCGTTAGTGCGTTGATGATTGTTCTGTAGTTCTTCCCGACCTTTTTTAATTGTATAAAGAGCCTTTTCTAAATTTATTTCTAATTGATGGAGCAAATCGTTGGCATAACTTTTCGCTCCTTGTTTGATTTCATCAGAAGTCCTTTTAGCCAGCTCAACAATTTCATCTGCTTGAATCTGAGCTTGTTTGACCAGCTGATCTTCAGCAACCATTCTGGCTGCTTGTTTGCCGGCTTCTTCTAAAATGCGACCCGCCTGCAATTGTGCTTCCTTAAGGACTTTTTCTTTCTCCATGTTGACAAATTTCGCTTGCCGGATTTCTTCCGGGATAGCAGCGCGAACTTTATCCATATATTCAAATAATAAATCCGCATCAACCATTACCCTGCCGATAACGGGAACCCGGGAGCCGGAATCAATCACATTTTCCATCTCATCCAGCAGTTTAATCACATCCACAAAAATCCCTCCTGACTAAATCGAGTAGTATAAAACCGCCGTATCGCCGTAAACAGAATCCTTTAAAAGTTTAAGCATTTTTACATCGGGTGCTTCCCTGGATTTGGCATTGGTTTCAACGACAATTAAGCCGTCCGGTTCCAGCAACCCCAGAGAAGTTATTAAACTTGCGGCCGGTTGGATAAAACCCCGGTTATAGGGAGGATCCAAAATGGCAATATCAAAAGTACCATTCAACTCAGGTAAAATATTTACATAGTCTCCCCGGTAAATCTGGGCCAGTTCTGCAAAGCCCGTTAGGAGCAGATTCTCTTTTAATGTCAACCAAGCCCGGTGATTCTTTTCAATAAACACTGCTCTTTGGGCACCACGGCTTAAGGCCTCAATACCCATTGCGCCTGAACCGGCGAAAACATCCAAAACTCTGCTTTGGTTTAACCGGCCTGCAAGAACATTGAAGACAGCCTCTTTTACCCGGTCGGAAGTGGGCCTGGTATTCATCCCTTTCGGAGCTTTCAGCCGTCGACCACGGGCCTGTCCGGCAATCACACGCAAACAATTTCACCTCTTTATGAACAAATTATATCATAGAAATCTGAAAAATCACGTTGTTTTTTGTAAAACTTAGTAATTCAGTACCAAAAATGACAAACTTCTGAGACTGTATGTAAAAATTTTGGTTTACTTTCAGTATATTTTTCTCAATTCCGGTTCAGAATATATATCGGAAACCACTCAAAGAAGAGCTGCAGGTTGTTGTTTTCCAATAACCCTCCCCCATGAGCTCTTCCTCCGGTTTCTCCTCTCCCAGGTTGCTTAAAGCAACCACTATCCGCAGAACCGTTAGGTTGCTGCGGACTTTTTTTCGATAAAGATCCCGTGGCTTTTGTTCTTTCCCAGGGAACCCATGCGTTCCCTAGGACGCTTCGCTGTGACCCTCCTTATTTAACATAAGGGGGCCTCCCCCTTAACAATAAAAAATGCATGCACCTGGAGGCATGCAAAAAGCACAAAATGTTAAACTACATAGGTTTTGGCGGGTTTTGTGTTTCTCTTGCTTGATATTTAACCCGATGAGAACACTGCTCGCAAAAATACGGGGCATCCTTGTTCTTAGCAAGCTTGGCATAATCTTTATGAATCTTTGATATCTCATCTGCCTTGCCGCATAAGGAACATTTGACTTGCATAAAAACCCCTCCCTTTATAACTTTTTATTTCGCCCCTCAGAATATTTTCCCTGCATGATGAAGGTATAATTTTTACTTTTTCTGTTATGATAACAAATATGTTAATCCAAAAAAGGAGAATGTTATGCGCACCGTTGAAACACTGAAAAAGATTGGGGTATCACTGGATTTAGCTGTAGAGGCTCATGAATTGCTGCGGGGAGCAACAAAAAAGGAAATACCCGGAGTGCAAGAAGACATTGAATCTTTTGATCATGCCAAAGTAACCACTGTTACCATTTTAAACAATCAAGGTGAAAATATTATGGGAAAACCGGTGGGAACATATATCACGATAGAAGCCCCGGAAATTCGCTTTGATAAAGGACTGATCGATGATCTGAGCATTATCCTCAAAGATAAAATATCAAGCATGCTCAAAATTGATCCCCAAGGGACTGTTCTGGTAATCGGGCTGGGCAACTGGAATGCTACCCCTGATGCTCTTGGCCCCCATGTGGTCAATTCCACCATGGCTACCCGCCATTTGTTTCGCTACGCACCGGAAACAATTGGTGAAGGATTACGGCCGATCTGCACTTTAGCCCCGGGAGTACTGGGCATCACCGGAATTGAAACAGCAGAAATTATTAAGGGTGTGGTTGACCGGGTCAAACCGGACTGTATTATTGCAGTAGACGCCCTTGCGGCCGCCAATATTTCTCGTCTGGGCACAACCGTGCAAATTGCTAATACAGGAATTAATCCGGGGTCAGGTCTGGGCAACAACCGCCTTGGTATTAATCAGCAATCTATGGGAGTTCCGGTAATTGCCATTGGTGTACCCACCGTAGTATATGCATCAACAATTGTAAATGAAGCGTTGGCAAAATTAAACGATATCTGGTCGGCTAATATGATGACAGCTAACTGCGCCCAAAATATTAAACCGGAACTTTCCAAGGAAATAAACAGCGAGTTATTTGCCGCCTTTGAAGGTAATCTGGTGGTCACCCCCAAAGAAGTAGATGATATCATTATTAATGTCTCCAAGGTGATTGCCGCCGGAGTCACCCAAGCATTACACGGCGGCATAAACCAAGATAATTATCATCTCTATTTACAATAACATTTCTTTACGATTTCGGACTGCACTTTTATTGTCGCACTCCAATCATTATTTTACTCAAAAAAGAACACCACCCCTTTAGGGAGGTGTCTTCTTAAGGTCAAAAAAATTGTACAAAGACTTCAGGGGACGCATCCTGAAGTCTTTGCTAATAATAGAAAAAAGAGGGTAACTTTTTTCTATAAAAATTATCTATTAATTATTTTTATTTGTCAAATAAATATTTTTTATATCTTAGCTTGCTCTTATAATAAATTTAAGTTAAATCGATCAGGTCAGCTTTTTTAGAATTCGTTAGGCAATTCATTAAGTTCCGCCTGAGTAAAGACAGGCCCATCCAAGCAAATGAAATGAGATCCAATATTGCACCTGCCGCACTTACCGATACCGCACTTCATCCTCATTTCCAGGGTGGTAATAACCTGCTCATCAGTATATCCCATTTTCTTGAGGGACT
>JAQVXR010000191.1 GCA_028709045.1 Desulfitobacteriaceae bacterium
TGCAGAACCGACAACAGGCAGGCTAAAAGTGTCGGTATCATGTTTAGCTTCTGTTGCTTTTGACGGGATGAGCAGAAAACCGGCAGTCAACAAGATAATGACAGAGAATAATAATACTTTTTTCATATAAGGCTCATTCCTTTCGCTGTGCTCAAGGCACGAAAATTATTTTCAGCTCCGACAGTTTAAGAACTTTCATTTGAGCAAAAGACTAGGAGATAGGTAAAATCCGGCTGTATTAAAACTGTCTATAACCTTTGACGAAAGGATAAATATTTTTGTTTCCAAATATGTAAATTTTCATATTATAAACAAATAACAGGATGCATTAAAATCCGACATTAAAGTTATAGCAGCAGGAAACAATTAAATATTGTCGAAAATTATTTGACAGAATAGTATTTAAATGAGTTTAATTAAATTTTTGGCACTATATCTCAGAAGGGAAGCGGCTTTAAATGAGCATACAATTACAGGCTGAACTGGCACTAAGACTATTCTTTGCGTTGATTATCGGGGGATTGATCGGATCTGAAAGATACCTGCACAACAAACCTGCAGGTGCCCGTACCCATTCTTTGGTATGCTTGGCAAGTGCCTTATTTATGATAATTTCCATTTATGGGTTCAGTGGGAGTGGGAGTGGGAGTGGGATAAACCGAGATCCGGCCAGATTAGCAGCCCAGGTTATTTCCGGAATGGGTTTTATTGGTGCAGGTGTTATTTGGAAAGAGGGATTCAATGTCAAGGGCTTAACTACTGCCACTACCCTTTGGTTAACGAGCGGTCTGGGATTGGCAAGTGGGGCCGGTATGTATATCCTGGCAATAGTAAGCGCCGCTCTTTCCTACATTGCTTTGCATTTTTTTTACATTTGGGAAAATGCCTTGAATAAAAAACGGGTAATTAAAGGTATATCATATCAGTTAGAGGGTATTAATTTTAAAGAGTTAGAAAACGAAATTGCAAAAATAATTCACCAGCCGATTCAATATGAAGTTACCGGCCAGTCAGAAAACTTTATAATAACATACCAGTTTATAAAAAATATTCCGGACCCATTTTATCTTACCATCGGCTTAAAAGAAGATATTATCCAAGTAATAATATTTCGGATGCCTGCCGATATGCGGAATCAGGGGTTAGGCAGTTCTATTATACAAACTTTGATTCAGTGGGGGAAGATCAATGAGTTTGAGAAGATCACTGTAATTTCCCGCTCTGATGCCTTGAATTTTTGGCGCAGAAACGGATTTACCAAGGTGGACGATAAGAGTTTTGTTTTTGAGATCGAAAAATCGAATTAAATACCCTTTCTTGAAAAATTAAAAGCACCGGATAGGTGCTTTTTTTGTACTATTAATTACTTTTTTTTATATACTCTTTAACTGTTGCAATTTTTTTCTTAATAGATTCAATTTCCGCTTCATATTTTCTCACGGTATGTCCCGGCAGGTGGAGACCGGTTTGGCTTAAGACTGCCTGTCTTTCTTCTTCAATTTCTTCCAAGTAGTCTTCCAGTTCCAGAAGCCGTTTTTTAAGCTCTTCCACAGGCAAATTTTCCAAATTATCCATTGTTTGGTTCCTCCTTTTAGCAATTGTTAAAATCCGGTAAAAAGATCTGGCAGAGGTTAAGTTTCGTTGACATTATTTCAACATAAAAAGAGGCGAAATGTCAAGAATGAGGCATGTTCCTTGATGTAGATCATTTTTACCATTTGAAAACGATTAAAGGCTGGCCCAGAGATGAAATTTAAAAAATAGAGAAAATAAAATTTAAACAATTGCAAGGAATTGTCAGTTATTTGTTGAAATATGTAAAATAATCATAAATAAGAACGCATAAAAACCAGGCAAAAAAGGAGGTGAAATGGGGGGGATTATTTTCAAGGGTTAAGATTTATATGTTTTGAAGGGGGGAAGACCAATTGGCAAAGAAGTTGGTAATCAACGAAGAGATGTGTACTGCTTGCCGCAGGTGTGAACTGGCGTGCTCTATTAAAAATGCAGGAGAATTTAACCCGCTGGCATCAAGAATCACAGCAGCTGTCTTTCTTGATGAAAATTTTTATCTGCCTGTGGTTTGCCAGCAGTGTGACACCCCATATTGTATGGAAATTTGTCCGGCAGGAGCTTTACAACGTAATGAAACCACCGGGGCAGTGGTTTTAGATGAAAAACGGTGTATTGGCTGCCGCATGTGCATTATGGCTTGTCCGTTTGGAGGTGTAGACTACTCTGTCGCCGAACATAAAGTGGTGAAATGTGATTTGTGCGGTGGCGAACCGGAATGTGTTAAAGCATGTGTTTGGGGTGCGATTGAGTATAAAGAAGTATCCGAACTGGGCTTAGAGAAAAGAAAGAAAGCTGCCCGGAAGCTGCAGCGGATGATGCGGGAGGTGGGCTAAATGTTTGGCTGGACCGGTAAAATTTTACGGATTAACTTAAGTGAAAAAAGTGTTGGGGTAGAAGATTTAAATCGGAAGCTGGCCCAAGATTATATTGGAGCCCGTGGTTTAGGAACCAAAATTTTTACTGATGAAGTTGATCCTAAGGTTGATCCCTTAAGTCCGGATAATAAGTTGATTTTTGCCACCGGGCCGTTGACCGGAACCAATGCGGTTTCCGCCGGTAGATATAATGTGATAACAAAGGCACCATTAACAGGGACGATTGCTGCTTCCAATTCCGGAGGTTATTTTGGATCGGAATTAAAATATGCCGGATATGACTTGTTAGTATTTGAAGGGAAAGCTGATCAGCCTGTTTATTTGTATATTAAGGATGATTTGGCAGAACTGCGTTCTGCAGAACATGTTTGGGGTAAAACTACCTTTGAAACGGATGATATCCTTAGGGAGGAAACCTGCCCTGACGTAAAAATCGCCTGTATTGGGCCGGCTGGAGAAAAGCGTGTCCGTTACGCTTGTATTATTAATGACAAAAATAGGGCAGCCGGGCGTTCGGGAGTTGGAGCCGTTATGGGCTCAAAAAATTTAAAGGCTGTTGTCGTCCGAGGCACCAAGGGAGTTACAGTAGCTGATCCCCAAAGATTTAAAAATGCGGTTGATGAAGCCATGACTAAGGTTAAAGCTAATGCGGTTACTTCAGGAGGACTTCCTACATACGGTTCGGCCGTTTTAGTTAATATTCTAAACTCTCACGGCGCGTTGCCTACAAGGAATTTTCAAACAGGAATTTTCCCTGAGGTGGAAAAAATCAGCGGCGAAACGATGGCTGAGAAAAATACAATTAGGAAGAAGGCCTGTATGGGTTGCCCCATTGCCTGCGGCAGGGTAACAGAGGTAAAGACCGGTAAATTTGCCGGGCAAGGAGAAGGGCCAGAGTATGAAGCCATTTGGTCCATGGGAGCGGACTGTGGGATTTCCCAATTGGATGCGATTATTAAGGCCAATTATATTTCTAATGAATTGGGATTTGATCCGATCAGCTATGGCGCTACTTTAGCCTGTGCCATGGAACTCTGGGAAAAAGGTTACCTTTCGGAAAGCGATACCCAAATACCTTTAATTTTTGGGGATGCAGATGTCATGGTAGGCTTTGCCACAAAGACCGGTTACCGGGAAGGGTTTGGCGACCTGTTGGCGGAAGGCTCGTATCGTCTGGGAGAAAAATATGGGCATGCGGAACTGTCCATGAGTGCTAAGAAGCAAGAGTATCCGGCTTATGATCCCCGAGCGATTCAGGGTATTGGCCTTGAGTATGCCACGTCCAACCGGGGAGGATGCCATGTTCGGGGATATACCATTTCTGCAGAAGTTTTAGGTATTCCCGCAGCCTTTGACCCTCTGGAAACAAAGGATAAAGCATCTTTAACCAAGGCATTCCAGGATGTTACCGCTCTGGTGGATTCTTCAGGCATCTGTCTTTTCACTACCTTTGCCATTGGAGGGGAAGAAGTGGCAGCTTTTCTTTCGTCGGCTACAGGCATTGATTATACTTTAGAAAAGGCTCTTTTGGCGGGTGAACGTATTTGGAACCTGGAGCGCCAGTTTAACATGAATGCCGGTCTGTCTAAGTCAGATGATACATTGGCACCGCGGATTCTCAACGAAGCATTGCCGGAAGGACCGGGTGAAGGAAAGGTGAGCGGCCTGGAAGAGATGCTGAAAGAATATTATCAGTTGCGTGGGTGGAGCGAAGAAGGAAAAATTCTCCCCCAAACCAAAGAAAGGTTAGGTCTCTAATCAGAGGGTCCGGGTTGCCCGGACCCTTACTTAAAGAACCGGGTGAGTTTTGTGGAAGTAAAATTTTTTAGTTTCTTAAGGTTGATCACAGGGGTATCCAAATTGGAAATGAATGCTCCAAATGTGAATTCCTTATTGGATATTTTAATAGAACGTTACGGAAAACCTTTCGAGAAAGAGGTTTTTACCGACTCCCGGTGTCTGCGGGAGGGGATGGTTATCCTAGTCAACGGACGTAATATTTTTTTTCTGGAAGGGTTAGGGACTAAGCTTAAACAGGATGACACAGTTTGTTTAATTCCTCCCGCCGGGGGAGGTTAGACAGGAGGGGTGGGATTTGCACCATTTAATTGTGGGAGGAGGACCTGCCG
>JAQVXR010000192.1 GCA_028709045.1 Desulfitobacteriaceae bacterium
CAATTGATTACCCAGGTAGCAGGCCGAGCAGGCCGGGGAGAGAAACCCGGGGAGGTTGTCCTTCAAACTTATCATCCCCAGGACCCAGCTATTATGCTGGCAGCCCGACAGGACTATCCGGCGTTCATTCGGATGGAAATAGAAAATAGAAAAGCAGCTTCTTACCCGCCTTTTGGCTATCTGATCCGAGTCTTGTTTACCTGCCGGGAACTGCCGATGCTAGAGCGGACTATTGACGAATGTACCCGTTATATTAGGGAAGAGTTGCCCCCAAAAGCTGCTCTCTTGGGGCCGGCACCTGCACCTTTGGAGAGAATTAAAGATAGGTTCCGGATGCACTTGGTGTTAAAGGGTAATAATTTATTGAGTCTTCGAAGTGGACTGCAGGCCGGGCTCAAGAAAGCCGCAGAAATTGGAGCGGCTAAAAAAAGCGTTAATATTGCGATCGATATAGAGCCGGTAAATATGATGTAGAGAAAGGAGTTGGTTTTGTTGGCTGTATACCAAATTGTCAAGCTAGGAGATCCGGTGTTGCGGGAAGTTGCCAAAAAAGTTCCTAAAATCACCCCCAATATTATTAAGTTATTAGAAAACATGAAAGATACCATGCATGAAGCCAGGGGTGTAGGATTAGCAGCCCCGCAAATTGGAATATCCAAACGTGTGGTGGTGATTGATGTCGGAGAGGGACTATTTGAGTTAATTAACCCGGTGATTGTCGCACAGGAGGGAAAAGAGATTGATGCGGAGGGCTGTTTAAGTATTCCGGGAGTAGAAGCGGAAGTACTGCGTGCTGAAAAAGTAACTGTGGAAGCCCTGAACAGGCATGGAGAAAAATTTACTATTACCGGTAAAGGGCTTTTGGCACGGGCTTTGCAGCATGAAACAGACCACCTTGATGGGATATTGTTTATTGATAAACAGATTTCTAAATAGAGTAACCCATTTAACGGAAGGTAAGTGTGATCGTGGGTCAAGATAGCTTGGTTCAAATAGAACAGTAAAGATAAAGATGGTGATACCAATGAGAATTATTTTTATGGGAAGTCCGGATTTTGCTGTGCCCTGTTTGGAGGAAATGTTTAAATCGCCCCATGAGGTAATAGCTGTGGTGACACAGCCGGACAGGCCGAAGGGACGGGGAGGAAAGATTCGGCCTACACCGGTTAAGGTCAGGGCAGCAGGGGAAGGTATTCCCATTTATCAACCGGGTAAAGTAAACTCTCCGGAGTTTATCCAACAAATGCGAGAATTAAAACCTGATTTGGCAATTGTGGTTGCTTTTGGGCAGATTCTGAAACCGGATTTGCTGAATATCCCTCCCCTGGGGTGTATCAATGTTCATGCTTCTTTACTTCCTAAGTACCGGGGATCGGCACCGATCCACTGGGCAATAATTAACGGGGAGAAGGAAACAGGAGTTACCACCATGTATCTGGATCCGGGTATGGATACGGGGGATATGATCTTAGCGGAAAAAGTGCTTATTGCCGATGATGATACAGTGGGCTCTCTTCATGACAAACTGGCCTTGGCAGGTGCCGAGATCCTTGGTGAGACTGTTCAATTGATTGCCCAAGGAAAAGCTCCCCGCGCTCCCCAAGACCATGAAGACGCAACTTATGCTCCTCTTTTAAAACGGGAACACGAGTTTATCGACTGGAAAAAGTCGGCACGGGAAGTATATGACATGGTGCGGGGAATGAACCCTTGGCCGGGGGCATATACTACTTTTAATGACAAGGTGCTGAAGATTTGGGAAAGCATCATTGATGATGAAGATGTTACCGGTGTTCCGGGAAGTGTAGTACAAGTTGTCAACGGAAAAGGGATAAAAGTTCAATGCCGGAAAGGGTGTCTTTGGCTGTCCAAGGTACAGCCGGAGGGGAGCCGACCGATGGGTGCAGACGCTTTTGCCAGGGGGCATCGGGTTGAAGCCGGTATGATTCTGGGAAGCTTAGCACCATGAAAACAAAAAAGAGACTTTTCATCGGTTTAATGGCAGCAAGTCTCGTTACGGTTATTGGGTTATTGCTTTTGATGTGGTTTCTTGCCATAAACAGGGGGACGCCTGTTTACCGGATATTGCTGTTGCTGGTGGGCGGCTTTTTTTTAGGGATTGTCACCTTGGTAGGGTTTGGAATTGTCGGCATGGTGCTAACCTTATATAGGGCCCAAGCCTTTCCCTCTCTCCAAGGATCTATTCGTATGGCAACCAATCTGCTTTTCCCCCTGGCTCTAGGAATTGGCCAAGTTTTCAATATTAACAGGAATAAGATCAAGAGTTCTTTTATTGAAGTAAACAACCAGTTGGTGTCTGCCAAAAAAATTAAAGTCCCGCCGGAAAAGGTGATGGTATTGGCTCCCCACTGCTTGCAGAAAAGCAGCTGCCCTTATAAAATAACGATTAACATTTCAAACTGCCGGAAATGCGGGGGATGTGTGGTCCAAGACTTAAGGGACTTGACAGAAAAATATGGAGTAATTCTGGTGGTGGCCACTGGTGGGACGCTGGCTCGCAAATTTATTGAGAAATACCGGCCTCATGCTATTGTAGCTATTGCCTGTGAACGGGATTTAACCAGCGGAATTTTAGATGTTAATCCTTTGCCGGTGTTGGGAGTGTTAAATGATCAGCCTCAAGGCCCCTGTTACAATACCTGTGTCAATATTTCTCAGGTAGAGAAGGCAATTCTCTTTTTCTTATAGAAATAGAGTGGATAATATATAGTTGAAAATTTGTAGCAATTGGATAATCGGCGCGAGAAGGAGGTTAATAATTTGTTCTTTTGGGATCCTACTTTTATTTTACTTATCCCAGGAATTATTCTGGCGGCATGGGCACAGCGCAAGGTTTCATCCACTTTTGATAAGTATTATCGGGTGCGGTCATTAAGTGGAATTACGGCGGCTCAGGCAGCACGGAGGATTTTGAATCAAAAGGGATTGGATGATGTTACGGTGGAACTGGTTCCCGGACGGCTGTCGGACCATTATGACCCCAGGGCAAAGGCACTGAGGCTCTCGGAACAAGTTTATCACAGTAATTCTTTGGCGGCCATCGGTGTTGCCGCCCACGAAGCAGGCCATGCTTTTCAGCATGATGAAGGTTATGTGCCCCTTTCCATTCGGGCAAGCTTAGTTCCGGTAGCCCAGTTTGGCAGCTCCGCTTCCTGGATTCTACTGATCGTTGGACTCATTTTAGGTTGGCCGGGATTGGCGAGAATTGGTGTATACGCATTTTCTGGGGTGGTTTTGTTTCAACTGGTGACGCTTCCGGTTGAATATAATGCTTCCAGCCGGGCGCTAGGCTTATTAGAAACCGGTGGTTATCTTACCAGAGAAGAAATACCCCAGACAAAAAAGGTGCTGGATGCGGCGGCGCTCACTTATGTGGCTGCTGCTTTAATGGGCGTTCTCCAACTTGTCCGTTTATTGATAATTTCAGGAATGTTGGGGAATCGGGATGACTAAGACAGGCAGCTATTCTGCACGGGAAACAGCTTTAAATGTTTTATATCGAGTAAAAGAGAAAGGCGCATATGCCAATATTGAATTAAACCGGGTGTTAGCGCAAAATCAAGTTCAAGGACCGGACAAGGCGCTGGCCACAGAATTGGTTTATGGAACTGTTCGGATGCAGGGAAGTATTGATTATGTTTTGAATCTGTTTTTAAAAAAGCCTCTTGATGCTTTACCTGTTTGGATTCTCTTGATTTTACGCTTGGGTGTTTACCAGATGCTTTATATGGATAAAATTCCTGATAGGGCGGCTGTTAATGAAGCAGTTAACCTTGCGAAAAAATACGGTCATCCTGGGACGGTCAAGTTTGTTAACGGGGTTTTACGTAATATTTCCCGCAACCGAGAAAATATTAAGTTCCCATCCCGGGATAAAGATTTGGCAGCTTTTATTTCCACCGTATATTCCCATCCTAAGTGGCTTGTGAAACGGTGGCTTTCCCTTTACGGAGAAGAGGATACGGAAAAGCTCTGCAGAGTGAATAATGAAGCACCGCCGGTAACGGTGCGCACCAATACTTTGCGGATCTCCCGGGACGATCTTTTGAAACGCCTTGCCCGGGAAGAAGTGAATTGCCGTTCCGGACGTTTTGCTCCGGAAAGCATTATCCTGGACACAGTTCCCTCCATCGCCGGTTTATCTTCATTTCAGGAAGGTTTGTTTCAGGTACAGGATGAAAGCTCCATGTTGGTCACCCATGTCTTAGGCGCCACACCGGGAAGTAATGTTTTAGATGCCTGTGCTGCGCCTGGGGGGAAGACAACCCATATTGGCCAGTTAATGAACAACCAAGGCAGGATCAAAGCTTTTGACATTCATCAGCATAAGCTGGATTTAGTTAAAGATAACTGCCGACGGTTGGGGATCGAGATTGTCCATGTCTGCGCAGGAGATTCTCGCAAACTGCCTGCTGATTTAAAGTGTTGGGCAGATTTTGTTTTGGTAGATGCTCCCTGCTCCGGGTTGGGGGTTTTGCGCCGGCGGCCGGATTCACGCTGGAACAAAGAGGAAAGCACAATTAAAGAATTGGTATCATTGCAGGAAGAGATTTTGCT
>JAQVXR010000193.1:0-2974 GCA_028709045.1 Desulfitobacteriaceae bacterium
TCCAAAGGATTTGTTCCCTATCCGTAAAATCTCCAGAAAGCCTCCCTATTACTCTACCCTTATCTATTAGATTAACATACAGATCATTTTTATCAAAAAAATAACCCGTGGAGATAATTATCCACGGATGTTTCTGTCCCTGATTTCTTTCCATTCGTCTCTTTCCAGGAAACTGCCTTCAACATTGGTCTCCATTTTCTGAAAGAGTTTATAAGGTATGTGACCAAACTCCTTTGAGTCAGGGTAAATCAGAGAACCGTCCCCTGACTCATAAAATCATTTTTCATCGGTTACCCTGCCGTCGATGGCAGAAAAGAGTCCTCCATATTACTGCTTCCAATTTAAAACGGAATAATTGCCAATACTGCTATATAGAAAATTGTAGTTGCAAGTGTATATTTCCAGTTTAAGGATATGCCAACATTCAATGGGTTCTGCTGAGTTATTCCGGCAGTAATCAAAACTGTAGCTGATATAGGAGACAAAAGCAATCCCAAGGAATAAGCCGATGCTAGAGTTAAGGCAAATTGCATAGTTGTTAAAGGTAATGTTGAGATCGGAAAAGCAACTAGTATTGTAGATACACTTATTACCGGGTGAATTCCCAGAATAGCTAACATGAAACCTTTTTGCCATTTCAACTTTGCTTAAGCCGTTTTTTTGCCGGATCTCTTCTAGAATATTCAAGATGTTTTCCTCCCTTCTTGTTAACGTTGCGTTAACTACAGTATAATTAACGCCCTGTTAACTTGTCAATAGATTTTTTAAAACTTGTTGTCTCTTTGTTAACTGTAATTTTTGGCATTTTACTGGTTCACAAATTGTGATATATTTATATTAGAGTTAGAAATGTGGTGGTGGCATAATGAAAGGTATTTTTGGCCGGCGGCTTAAAGAAAGACGTGAGCTAAAAGGCTTACGACAAGAAGATCTCGCACAAGCAATTAATTCAACTAAATCAACTATTTCTCAATATGAATCTGGTAAGCGGGAGCCAGATCTAAGCAACCTAGCAATAATTGCCTCCCAACTTTCAACAACTACTGATTGGTTACTTGGACTTACAGATGATCCTGAGATATCCTCAAAGCCATCTTTAGATGACGACATCGACTTAGACAACATTCGGATTGCCGCCCATGATGAAGGTTCCGAGCCGATTATTGAAGAAGAAGAATCCAAATTGAAAAAGCTAATAAGAGAAGTAATAATGGAAGTTCGAGAGGAAAGAAGAAAAGAAGAAGAGGAAAAAAAGTTGGGGGAAAACAATGACCGATAGAGATTTATTAGAGTTAATAGCTGAAAAAATAATGAAAATGGATGAGCGCATGGACCGGATAGATAAGCGTATGGATCGAATGGAAACGGATATTGCAGAAGTTAAGCTTAGCCAAGTCCGCATGGAAAATAAGTTTGATGAAAAAATAAAAATCCTTTTCGATGGCCAGCGTCAAAACACCGAGCAGCTTGCCCGTATTGAAGAAAAAGTCAGCAGTCATGAAGAGTATATTTTAAAAAGAATTAAATAATTCAATTGCACCAGTTACCAAATTAGGATATTAAATTTTTAAAAATAACGGTTACTAATAAAACTACTTCAACCATGGGGTAGCTTTTTGTTTTTTTGAACCAATCCCTGAGGTGACAACATGTGTGACAAACAATTGACTAAACTTTGGACAATCATAGCTTACAGAGCTATGGAGAAAAAATAAATCTTTCAAAAGACGAGCGCAATGCTATGCAGTATACCACCAGCCTTCTCATTCCGGATCAGGAGCTTACCGAAGCTTTGGCCTTAGGATATCGGGAATGCTTTGAGCTGGCAGAATACTTTGATGTCACAGGGGAATTCATCCAGTATAAGTTGTCAATTTTAAAAACCTGATTCCGTAGAACAGGCCTCAAGGTGCGGGGCCGGGATTAGTTTTCTGTAGAAATACAGCCGTGCCTGAGGATTTAAAAGACTAAATAGGAGGTTTATCATGGAAGATTATGATTCTCTACCGTTTAGGAAATTCACTTTTAGGTCCGAAATGGATAAAGCTATACATACCCTTGAAGGTATATTAAAAGGAATAGCCATTGATAAAATAATTAACGAAAAAGAGCTTATGGAATTGGAAGCTTGGCATAATTCTTATCAGCGTTATTTATCCAGGCATCCGTTTAATGAGTTAATCCCGTTAATCACTGAATCAATTAGCGATGGCTACCTTGATGATGATGAACTCAAAGGCATCCTTTGGGTTTGTAATAATTTTAAAACTAAAAATATCTATTTTAACGTTGTGACAAGTAGTATCCAACGGTTGCATGGAATCATTCATGGTATATTATCTGATAATAGGATCACTGAAGAAGAAATAATCGGGCTCCGGAATTGGTTGGATGATCATGAATTTTTAACAAAAACTTACCCCTATGACGAAATCAACAGTTTAATAGTATCAGTAATGTCCGATGGAATTATAAGCTCAGATGAACAGAAACTTCTTAAACTATTTTTTAGTGAATTTGTAGAATTAGATGTCTCTCAGACAATTGACATCGATGAACTAAATCAAATAAAAAATGAAATAACTATCAATGGTATCTGCTCCATCTGCCCTGAAATATTTATACATGACAGCCTTTTTTGCTTCACTGGTGCTTCTTCAAGAACTACCCGACAGGGTCTTAAAAATATTATTGAAGCCTTAGGTGGAAAGTTCACTAATAATGTTACTCAAAAAACAAACTACCTGGTTATTGGCAATGAGGGTAATCCTTGTTGGGCATTTTCTTGCTATGGTAGAAAAGTTGAAGCTGCAGTAAATCTGCGTAAGTGTGGACATAAAATATTAATTGTACATGAAAATGACTTTTGGGATTCCCTTGAGGATTTGGTTGATCAAAGCACATCCTAAATTAGGCGCAAAAAAATTCGTTAACCAAGCTCTGGCTAAAGCTCGAAAAGAATTAGCCTATTTTA